>JBEGSY010000078.1:0-7258 GCA_041179725.1 Actinomycetota bacterium
AGTCGAAACAAGATTGTTATCAAGCCATAATCGCCTAAATTACAGGGAAGTAACCCCGCTCGATACCCGGTATTTCTCATTCTTACTATCCCGTTTATAAGTCTGAAACATCCCGCCGATAGAATTTTCGAGCGACAGAGACATGGAAGTCCTGTCTTTTCAAATATCAAGGAGCTACATTAATGAGCACTTTCACAAACAAGAAGGCTTTTGCGGCCGTTGCAGTAGTTGCAGCAACCGCACTTGCTCTTTCTGGCTGTGCATCAACAAAGAGCAGCGAATTCGCAGCAGGCGATGGCGTTGTTAAGTTTGCTGGAATCATTCCACTAACTGGTGCATTGGCTTTCCTTTCACCTCCTGAAATTGCTGGTGCTGAACTTGCAATCCAGGACATCAACGCAGCTGGTGGCGTACTAGGACAAGAAGTTACCTGGACTGTTGAAGACTCATCAGACGGTGACCACCCTGAAATCGCACCTGCATCTGCAACCAAGGTGCTTGAAGAAGGCGCAGACGTAGTTATCGGTGCAGCTGCATCAGGTGTAACTCGTTTGATCATCGACCAGGTAACCAAGTCAAAGACTGTTCAGATTTCAATGTCTAACACTGCTCCTGACCTTTCAACTTGGGACGACGGCGGATACTACTTCCGTACCGCTCCATCAGACCTACTTCAGGGTGCAATCGTAGGTAACACCATCGTTACCGACGGAAACCAGAACGTAGCAATCATTTACCAGCAGACTTCATACGGTGAGGGACTAGAGGCTAAGGCCAAGTCAACCATCGAAGCTGCAGGTGCAACTGTTGTTTCTTCTCTACCTTTCCCTGAGAACGAGACCAACTTTGACACCATCGTTGACCAGACCATCGCTGCTGGCGCTGACTCAGTTCTAGTTATCTCATACGACGAGATCAAGAAGATTGTTCCTGCTCTTCAGAAGAAGAAGTTCGACGGTTCAAAGATCTACTTCGTTGACGGAAACCTAGCTAACTTTGCAGACCAGAGCTGGAAGGGTTACATCGAAGGCGCTAAGGGAACTTTGCCTGGTGGCAAGCTAAACGACGGCTTCAAGCAGCGTGCGGCTGACCTATACAAGGCAAACCACGGCGAAGAGCTAACCGAATTTGCTTACCTAGCTGAGACCTATGACGCAGTTGTGCTTGCAGCACTAGCTGCAGAGGCGTCAGGCAGCGACACCGGTGAGGCAATTGCTGCTTCACTACAGGCTGTATCAACCGGTGGCGACAAGTTCGACGTAGCTTCAGGCGACTCAGTTGAGGTTCTAAAGGCTGCATTTGCAGCTGCTAAAGAGGGCAAGGACATCGACTTCGATGGCTTCTCTGGCCCAATTGACTTCGACGAGAACGGCGACCCATCAGGTGCTTCTATTGGTATCTACCAGTACGGCAAGGATGGAACTTCAACTCAGATTGAAGTTGTAGCCGGTAACACCGTTAAGTAATTAGCTACAAGACAAAACCCCCGGGCCGAAAGGCTCGGGGGTTTTGCTTTACCGTGACCAGAGAGAGCGGTCACGGGGTCGGTTATAGCTCGGCTAGGTTTCCGAGGTAAAGCTCGATCATCTTTGGGTCGTTCAAGAGTTCACGACCGGTACCGGTGTGAGCATCCTTACCCTGGTCAAGCACGTAAGCGCGGTCACAAATTTGAAGACAGCGACGGGCGTTCTGCTCAACCATAATTACGGTCACTCCTGCCGCGTTTACTTCTTTCACGCGAATGAAGGTTTCATCCTGACGCACCGGTGAAAGTCCAGCAGATGGTTCGTCTAGTAGTAGCACCGAAGGATCAATCATTAGTGCGCGACCCATGGCCACCATCTGACGCTCACCACCACTTAGTGAACCTGCACGCTGACTGCGACGTTTGCCAAGGTCTGGGAATATTTCGGTTACGAATTCGAAACGCTCCTTGAATCGCTTTGGAGTTTGGAAAACGCCAAGCTCAAGATTCTCTTCGATGGTCAAAGACGGAAATACATTGTTGGTCTGTGGAACAAATGCGACACCCTTGCCAACAAGTTTGTTTGCCTTTAGTCCGGTGATGTCCTCACCCTTGAGCCAAATCTTTCCACCGCGAATGTTTACCTGACCAAAGATTGCCTTCAGCAAAGTTGACTTACCGGCACCGTTTGGCCCGATGATGCCAATCAGCTCACCCTGGTTAGCCACGAGGTTGCAACCGTTCAAGATGTTTACGTCTGGCAGGTAACCGGCAACAAGGTTCTCTGCGAAAACTACTGGCGTACTCATTAGTTGCCCTTCTTCTGCATGGTTCCGAGGTCGGTATCGTGGTGTGCGCCAAGGTAGGCGTCGATCACTGCAGGGTTCTTCATGACCTCAGCCGGTGGGCCTTCGGCCACAACCTTGCCCTCAGCCATCACAATGACCCAGTCTGAAATGTGACGAACCATGTGCATATCGTGCTCCACAAACAAAACTGTGGTGCCGTTTTTCTTGAGTTCGATGATGTGATCGAGCAGGCTCTGGGTAAGTGCTGGGTTAACACCGGCCATTGGCTCATCCAGCATCACAAGCTTTGGTTTGCCCATCAATGCGCGGGCCATCTCGAGTAGCTTGCGCTGACCTCCAGATAGCGAAGCAGCGTAGTCTTCGCGCTTGGCATCGAGCTTGAATCGCTTTAGCAATTCGTCGGCTTCAACTGTGATTGCCGCCTCGCGCTTAGTCCAAAGCGGACGTATTAGTGCGGTAAGCATCGATTCGCCAGGCTGCTTTTGAGCACCGAGACGCATGTTCTCAATCACGGTGAGCAAGCTAAGCGCTTTGGTGAGCTGGAACGTGCGGATCATTCCTAGGCGAGCCACTTTGTAGGAAGAGACTCCGGCCAGGTTCTTACCCTCGAAGGACCAGCTACCGGTGTTTGGCTTATCGAATCCGGTGAGCAGGTTGAAGAACGTAGTCTTTCCAGCTCCGTTTGGACCGATTAGGGCCGTGATCATTCCACGAGGAATTTCAACGTGGTCCACATCAACCGCAACCAGTCCACCGAACTGACGCTTTACCTTGTCGGCAACGAGAATCGGGTCAACTTTCTGGCAACCTGGCTCGGCTGCTCCAACAGCAATTTGATTAGGCATTGAACTGCAACTCTCTCTTGTTGCCGAAGATGCCCTGTGGTCGGAAAATGACCAAGAGCATTAGGGCTAGTCCAATAAGGATGAAACGAATCTGACCAATCTGTGGGTCGCTCAGGAACGGCAGCACTCCGATGTCTTTGAGGCCGCCGAGGATGCCCTGGGTGAGGCTCAAGATAAAGAAGAACACCAAAGTTCCCACCACTGGGCCGAGCACTGTAGCGGCTCCACCGAGAAGTAGCACTGTCCAGATCATGAAGGTGAATGTGGTTCCCCAAGACTGTGGCTGAACGTTTGACAGGTTCAGCACAAAGATCATGCCTCCGATGCTGGCAAAAATACCACCGAAAATCAGTGCCTGGAGCTTATAGACAAAGACGTTCTTACCCAAGCTGCGAACCGCATCTTCGTCCTCACGAATACCGCGAAGCACACGACCCCAAGGTGAACGCATGAGCAACCACACCAGAACCGCACAGATTGCAACTAGAACCCAGCCAACCAACATGATGAAAATCTGATCGTTGCGATAGGTGAATGGACCAAAACCGTATTCGACATCGGCAGGTAGTGGATTGAGTTTCCAGAACTCACCGCCGAACTGGCTTAGGCCGTTTGAACCACCGGTGACTTTAGCAAATCCAATAGTGGTCATGAAGTAACGGAAAATTTCTGATGCCGCGATCGTCACAATCGCCAGATAGTCCGCTCGTAAACGCAGGGTTGGAATTCCAAGAATCAACGCGAAGATGGTGCTGCAGAACAAAGCGAAGATTGCAGAAATCCAAATCGGCCAACCGAATGTCAAAATTCCAATCGCCATTCCGTATCCACCGATAGCGGCGAATGCGGCCTGACCGAAGTTAAGCAATCCGGTGTATCCGAAGTGAACCGAAAGTCCAATTGCACACAGCACATAGGTAACTGTGATTGGGCTGATTAATTCTTTTACAGCCAGCGTGAGAATTGCGCCAAAGTCCATGATCTATCCAATCCTCTGCTTCTTGCCGAGCACACCTTGAGGGCGGAACAGCAATACCAAAACCAAAATAATCAGTGACGCTGCGTACTTTAGGTCGGCTGGAATAAACAGCACCGAAAGCTCAACAACGAAGCCAATGATTAGAGCACCAACGGTTGCTCCCAGTGCGGTACCGAGACCACCGAGGGTTACCGCTGCGAACAAGAGCAACAGAATTTGGAAACCAGTCATCCAGTTGGCCTGGAACTGAAGACCATAGAGGATTCCGGCTAGTGCGGTTAGCGCTCCGGCGACCACCCAAACAATTCGAATGATGCGCTCTACGTCGATACCGGTCGAGGCCGCCAGGGCCGCATTGTCGCTAACGGCGCGGGTTGCCTTACCAATGCGGGTGCGGGTTAGGAAGAGCGCGATAGCAGCTAGAGTCACCAAGCTGACGCCCATCGAAACCACCGAGTTGACTGTGGTGTTGATTGGGCCCAGCTGGATGCTCTGGAATTCTCCGCTGATTACCTTCGTCTCGCCACCAAAGATAATTAGCAAAACGTAACGAGCAACGATGCTGAAACCGATAGACACGATCATCATCTGGTTCAGACCAATTCGTTTCTTACGCAGCGGTTTCCACAATCCGGCATCTTGCACGTAACCGAAGGCACCACCGAGTGCCATCACTATTACTGCAACTATCAAAATCGGCAAGTTCATGTTGGTGTAGAAGACCCAGGTGAGTAGTGCACCGATGGTCAACATTTCTCCGTGTGCGAAGTTGGTTAGTCCGGTGGTTCCAAAAATTAGTGAAATACCGATGGCTGCAACAGCGAGCAGTAATCCCAGGTTCAATCCCGACCAAATTCGAATTACCAGTTGTTCACCAAACGGTTGAATCACTCGAGTGTCTTTTCCGAGTGGGAATAAGAGTCCGGCAACATTCACCACCGAAAGATCGGCCTGACGTATGTTTTTGGTTGGATCTTGGAGGCCAACGCCTTTTGGAAGACTGTCGAGCATTACCTCAACGTCGTAAACACCCTTTTTCTGCACTTCGATGATCCACTTGCCATCCTCGCCAGATGTTGCGATGCCATCGAAGCCGTTTCCGGTGATGTGAAGCTTCACACCTGCAACCGGCACCTTTTCGTTGGTGATGGTTCCTCTAATAAGAAGTGAATCTTTGCTGTAACTGGCACTCGGCGCAGGCGACGGTGATTCCGAAGCTGCAAACGAAGGTAGTGCCGGTAGGAGCATTGCGAAAAGCGTGACTAAAGTGCCAAAAAATATGGCTAAGCCGCGCGCGCGATTGGCGAGTCGAATATCCAAGCAGTCCTCCATGACCTCTTATTCGATTGAGAATACCGCAATATACAAAGCCAAATTGGGTCGGATAGACTTGCTCTCACCGCCAACGTTCTTGAGGACCTCAATTGACTGAACACAACCCTTTCGGCTATCTCGGACTCACCTACGACGACGTCCTGCTCCTGCCAGGCGAATCGGACATCATGCCTTCGGCGGTGAACACCAAGACCCAACTGACCCGCCGCATTGAGATCAATGTGCCGCTGCTTTCTTCAGCAATGGACACCGTGACCGAGGCTCGCATGGCAATCGCCATGGCTCGTCAGGGCGGTATCGGCGTGCTACACCGCAACCTATCTTTGGAAGACCAGGCCTCACAGGTAGACCTAGTCAAGCGCTCAGAAGCTGGAATGATCACCCATCCGGTGACCACCACTCCGCTTGCCACCATCCAGGAAGTCGACGAGCTTTGCGGCCGCTTCCGTGTATCTGGCCTTCCGGTAGTTGACGAGGACGACCGCCTGGTTGGCATCGTGACCAACCGCGATATGCGTTTTGTGCTTGATGTTCAGCGCACCACCACACTGGTTAAAGATGTAATGACTCCAATGCCGCTGATCACAGCGAACGTTGGCATTCGCCCAGAAGAAGCGGTTGCGATTTTTGCGCAGCACCGCATCGAGAAGTTGCCAATCATTGACGGCAACCAAAAACTCTGCGGACTAATCACCGTGAAAGATTTCGACAAGAGCGAGAAGTATCCAAACGCATCAAAGGACGGCGCAGGTCGTTTGCTAGTTGGTGCGGCAGTTGGCGTTGGCCAGGATGCCTGGGAGCGCTCAATGGCACTCATCGATGCCGGAGTAGACCTTCTTATTGTTGACACAGCTCACGGACACAACCGTGCGGTGCTCGACATGATTGCTCGCTTGAAGGCAGAGCCATTTGCCAAGAACGTAGACATCATCGGTGGAAACGTTGCCACTCGCGAAGGTGCCGCAGCACTGGTTGCTGCCGGAGCAGATGCGGTGAAGGTCGGCGTTGGTCCAGGTTCGATTTGCACCACTCGTGTGGTTGCCGGTGTTGGCGTTCCACAGGTTTCAGCGGTTTACGAAGCATCGCTAGCTGCCAAGCCAGCCGGCGTGCCAATCATCGCCGACGGCGGATTGCAGTACTCGGGAGACATCGCCAAGGCCCTGGTTGCCGGTGCCAACGCGGTAATGCTCGGCTCGCTACTGGCCGGTACCGACGAGGCTCCTGGTGACATCACCTTCGTTGGTGGCAAGCAGTACAAGACCTACCGTGGCATGGGCTCGCTCGGTGCCATGCAGGGTCGCGGCCAGGCTAAGAGCTATTCGAAGGACCGCTACTTCCAGGACGACGTGCTTCGCGAGGACAAGCTCGTACCTGAGGGCATCGAAGGTCGCGTTCCTTACCGCGGAACAGTTGCCACAGTTACTCACCAGCTAATCGGTGGACTACGCGCATCGATGGGCTATGTGGGTGCAGAAAACATCACCGCACTTCAGCAGCGCGGAAAATTTGTTCGCATCACTGCGGCTGGTTTGAAGGAATCTCACCCGCACGACATTCAGATGACTGTCGAAGCTCCGAACTACAACAACCGCTAAAACTTCAAGGGGAAACAAATGGCCGAAATGGAAATTGGACGCGGCAAGCGCGGCACTCGTGCTTGGGCATTCGACGATGTTGCCATCGTTCCATCTCGTCGTACTCGTGACCCACAAGATGTTTCGACAGCTTGGAACATCGACGCATACAAATTTGATTTGCCAATCATGTCTGCTCCGATGGACAGCGCAGTTTCTCCAGCTACCGCCATTGAAATTGGAAAACTTGG
>JBEGSY010000079.1:0-4263 GCA_041179725.1 Actinomycetota bacterium
GGTCCTCGCCATCGGCCAGTGCCTGATTGGCCGTGCGATCAGCTAATTCACCCAAAACCAGGTCTTGGAGCAGGTAATTGGTTTGATCCTGGCCGAATTCATCGACCATGAGCTCACTGAACTGGCTTAGGCGCACGTCTTAGAGGTTAGCTACTTGGTGCGGATGCTCTGATTAGTAGCTAAGAACGCGTCGAACTTATCTAGTTCGACGTCCCCGAACTTGCTTCCAAATCCAGCAGGGATTGCATCTGGGATGCCTTCAAGAATGGCCAAGCGATCGCTAACCTCACGCAAGATGGCTGAAACTGGGACCTCAAGCGCCTCGGCGAGCGATGCCAAAACCTCTGACGAGGCCTCTTTCTGACCACGCTCGACTTCACTTAGGTAACCCAGTGCCATGTTGGCGCGGGCAGCTACTTGGCGAAGGGTCTGACCCTTTTGCTGACGGAAATCGCGAAGTACATCGCCGATTTCTTGACGAATCAATGCCATCTGTGGGCCTCCTCTTCCAATAACTTACCCTGTGGTTGCGACAAATCTAAACCTGAAGGCTTGGAATTGCCTGAGCAACACGAACTAAAACCGGATTAGTTACCGATTTGTTCCAATAGTTCGCTCACGGCTGACCGGACCGCAGCCTCCCTGATCTCAGCCCTAGAACCATCGAGCTTTAGCTCAAAACTTTGAACCGGCAAACCCGGAATTGCCAGACCGACGTAGACCAACCCAACCGGCTTGTCGCCATCGGCGTCAGGACCTGCGACACCTGTGGTCGAAATGCCAACGATGGATTGATTCCCACCTGCAAATTTCTTCTGAACGCCTAGCGCCATCGCTTCGGCAACTTCGGCAGAGACTGCACCGAATTGCACTAAGTCGCCAGCAGGAACATCGAGCATATTTTCTTTGATCGAATTTTGATAAGCGGTGATCGAGCCGAGTAAAACTCTTGATGCGCCTGGGACTGCGACAAAATCCGCTGCGAGTAATCCACCGGTCAGCGATTCGGCAATAGCCAATTTCCAACCGCGCTCTTCCAGCGCAGCTAATACCTTTGCAGCGTTACTTTGCATACTTTGCTTTTACCTCGGCGCTAATGAATTGCAATCCACTAGTCAAGGTAACTACAAGTGCGGCATAAAGCAAAATCATTTCCACCGGAGCTAGCCAAGGAAGAATCACATCAAACGGTGACAGCAAGAAACCAACCGCAATTGATTGAAGGATGGTCTTTAGTTTTCCGCCGCCGGCTGCAGCTATGACTCGCTTCTTAACCACAATCAGACGGTAAGCAGTGATGCCAAGTTCTCTAACCAAAATCACAATTGTGATCCACCACGGAACCTCACCAAGAATGCTTAGAGAAACCAGTGCCCCACCCAGCAATGCTTTGTCGGCAATTGGGTCAAGCAGCTTGCCAAGATTGGTAACCAGATTTTTGCGTCGAGCGATTGCTCCGTCTACCCCATCGGTGGCGATGGCCAAAACAAAAAACGCTACGGCTAACCATCGCTCAAAGCTGTGTTTTTCAGGTGCGATAAAAAGTAGCCAAATAAAAAGTGGAACGAATGCGATGCGAATTATTGTGATGAGATTTGGCAGGTTCACGATGTACTGCCGACTTTAGTTTCTACCGGTGAGCTGCCAGGCATCTTCGTCGCCGTCGTCATCGTCATCGTCATTCTTGCGAGCGACGAAATCTGCTGGGTCACCAGCACCGAAGCTACTTTCTGCCTCGATGGTACGTGCAGCCTGTTGCACTGCAGGTGCTGCCTTTGAGCCTGGCTCGCCGCGCAGCTGAGCAAGAACGGTGCCGAGCTCTTCAGGACGAACCATTACCTCGCGTGCCTTCGAACCCTCAGATGGTCCAACAATGTTGCGTGACTCGAGGAGGTCCATCAGACGGCCAGCCTTCGCGAAACCAACGCGCAACTTGCGCTGCAGCATTGAGGTTGAACCAAACTGCGAGTTGATAATCAACTCGGCTGCCTGCAGAAGAACTTCGAGGTCGTCACCAATGTCGGCATCGACTACTGCCTTGGCTTTGACTTCGTTTACATCCTGGCGATACTCCGGTTGCATCTGCGCCTTAACGTGATCAACCACGCGGTCGATCTCGCTCTCCGGCAGCCAAGCGCCCTGAACGCGAATCGGCTTGTTGGTGCCCATCGGTGAGAACAGTGCGTCACCCTGGCCGACAAGTTTCTCTGCGCCAGTCTGATCCAAAATAACTCGGGAGTCAGTAATGGAAGATACCGAGAAAGCCAATCGTGATGGAACGTTCGCCTTGATCAAACCAGTGACCACATCAACCGAAGGTCGCTGTGTGGCGAGCACCAGGTGGATACCAGAGGCACGTGCCAACTGCGTAATACGAACAATTGAGTCTTCGACATCGCGCGGTGCAACAATCATTAGGTCTGCGAGCTCGTCAACTACGACCAACAAGTAAGGCAGCGGAATTAGTTTTCTTTCGCTACCCTCAGGAAGCTTTACTTCTCCTGCAACGATTGCACGGTTGAAATCGTCGATGTGCTTGAATCCGAATGCGGCTAGATCGTCGTAACGAGAGTCCATCTCTTTAACGACCCACTGCAAGATTTCTGCAGCTTTTTTCGCATCGGTAACAATCGGCGTAATCAGATGAGGAACACCTTGATAGGCGGTGAGCTCCACGCGCTTCGGGTCGACCAAAATCATGCGCACTTCGGCTGGCTTCGCGCGCATCAAAATCGAAGTGATCATCGAGTTAATAAAGCTCGACTTACCGGCACCGGTAGCACCGGCAACCAAAAGGTGAGGCATCTTGGCCAGGTTAGCAATGACGAATCCACCCTCAACGTCCTTACCAACGCCGATGGTCAACGGATGAGCAGACCCCTTTGCCACCGTTGAGCGAAGTACGTCGCCGAGCGAAACAATCTCGCGATCGGTGTTTGGGATTTCGATACCGATGAGTGACTTACCCGGAATTGGAGCCAGGATACGAACTTCGTTAGAGGCAACCGCATATGAGATGTTGTTTGAAAGGCGGGTTACTGCCTCAACCTTTACACCTGGTGCAAGCTCAACCTCGTAGCGCGTGACTGTAGGTCCGCGTGAGAAACCAACCACCTTGGCTGTGACATCGAACTCATTGAATACTGAGTCGATGGCGGTAACCACTGCATCATTGGCTGCGGTCTTTGCCTTTGGCGGTGTGCCAGCACTCAAGATGTCGGCAGCAGGCAGAACATATGGCTTTAATCGCACCGGCTTTGGAGTTGGGGCAACAGCAACCGGAGCGGTGTCTTCGCCCAGCGGCTCATCGATGATTTCAATTGGCTGAGTTTCATCACTAAAAGTTTGATCAACCGAAGGTACATCTTCTACTTCCGGTTGAGCGCCAAACAGATTGTCGAATTCATCTTCTTCAACTGGCAACTGTGTTTCCAGTGTGACCGCCGAATCGAAAGCCTCATCTGACTTACCCTTGCGCCACCACGGCACCTTGGTGCCATCGAAAGCGTCCGGAATTTCGTCTTGCTCGGCTTCGACCACAGTTTCGCGTGATTTACCTTCGCCAACCAGGTAGTGCTTGAGCTCGCGTAGACGCTCAGCAATTCGAGTTGGTGCGGTCTTGGTCATGATCAAAATCGAACCAAGTGTAATGAGCGCCATTACCGGCACCGCTCCCCAAATAGTGATGGTGCTATAGAACGGAACTGAAATCAACCAACCGAAAAGCCCGCCGTGGTAAGCCAGCTTCCATTCGCCATCGCTCGGCTGAGGGTGAGCACCGAACAGCCAGAACCAACCGCTGATCGAAACTAAAAACAGAAATAGTCCAACGCCAATTCGTCCGTTGTCTTTGACAGATGATGGATGACGCATCAGGTAGATGGCAAAAATGACCATGACTACTGGCAGTGCGAATGCCAACTTGCCAAACATCAAACCGAAGGTGACTACGTGCAGGCCCAGCGCCCATTCTTGCTTGATTAGGAACCAGCCGACGATTGCGCCAAAGATGCCGAGCATGAAGATAGCAAACGGCAGGCCATCGCGGCGGTCTTCCTTGGCAATCTTTTCTGGACTTAGGGCTCTAGCCCCGGCGCCAACAGCGTGGGCCAGAACCATGTAGATACGGACGCCTAGATTGGCCTTTTGGCTTTGTCCGCGGGTAGCACCAGCAGCCTGCCGAGCAGGTCGTTTTTGAGCTGGTTTGCGCGTAGCCATGCGGAAACAGTAACAAAGACCCCCGCCAAATCAAGGGAGGCTAGC
>JBEGSY010000080.1:0-4624 GCA_041179725.1 Actinomycetota bacterium
TAACTGTGATCTTTGCCTGTCCCTTGTCGGTAGCTACACCCGAAACTAGTGGCTCTTCCATTTTGCTTCCCTCTGGTTTAGTTGAGTAAACGATGGTTCCTGGATCGGTGCTAAATGTTGATCGCACACGAAGGTCTACGTTGTGACGGCGAGCATACTCAACCGCACGAATGTGCAAAATCTTTGCACCAGCAGCAGCAAGCTCAAGCATCGATTCGATGTCGATTGCGTCCAACTTGTGCGCTGCTGGAATGACGCGTGGGTCTGCGGTGTAAACACCGTCAACGTCTGAGTAAATTTCGCAAACGTCTGCGTTCAAGGCCGCAGCCAGTGCAACCGCAGTGGTGTCAGAGCCTCCGCGACCAAGTGTGGTGATGTCTTTTGAGTCACGGTTGAATCCTTGGAAACCGGCAACGATTGCGATATCACCTGCATCAATCGCTTCCTGAATACGAGCAGGAGTCACATTGCTGATGCGAGCGTCACCGTGCTTGGCAGAAGTTTCGATACCGGCCTGTGAACCGGTGAATGATCGTGACTTCGCACCCTGCGCGTTAATTGCAATCGCAAGAAGTGCCATCGAGATTCGCTCGCCAGAGGTAAGCAGCATGTCCATTTCGCGAGGAGCACCGTATGGGTCAGGTGAAACAGACTGTGCCAGGTCAATAAGTTCGTCGGTGGTGTCTCCCATTGCTGAGACCACAACAACCACCTGGTTGCCAGCTCTTTGAGTTTCGATTACGCGCTTGGCAACGTGCTTGATCTTGCTGGCATCGCCTACTGACGAGCCACCAAACTTTTGCACGATAAGAGCCAAGGGATACTCCAATAACTAGAGGCGAAACGGGGGGTTTTGACGACGACGTCGGAACCTTTAGTTTACAGCGCGACGACCCGCGAAGGCACGCCCCAATGTGACCTCATCGGCGTATTCAAGGTCGCCACCAACCGGCAAACCGGAGGCCAGACGGGTAACCGAAATTTCGAGGCTAGAGAGCATTCGAGATAGGTAGGTGGCCGTGGCCTCACCCTCCATATTCGGGTCGGTAGCAATGATTACCTCTTTGATCTGAGGGTCAGATAGACGACCAAGTAGCTCCTTGATGCGTAGCTGATCCGGTCCAATGCCCTCAATCGGCGAAATCGCCCCGCCGAGCACGTGATACAGCCCACGGAATTCTCGAGTGCGCTCGATTGCCTGCACATCTTTGCTTTCTTCGACCACACAAATCAATGTCTGGTTGCGGCGAACATCGCGACAGATATTGCACTTCTCTTCTTCAGAAACGTTGCCACAAACTTCACAGAAACGCACACGTTCTTTAACCTCTAGCAAAACCTCAGCGAGCTTCTTCGCCTGATCGTCATCAGTCTGCAAAAGATAAAACGCGATTCGCTGAGCTGACTTTGGTCCAACACCAGGCAAACGACCAAGCTCGTCGATGAGCTCTTGAACTACACCTTCATACATCAGCGGTTCTTCTTATCTTCTACCGGTTCAGCGCCAAGCATCTCGCGCAACAGTGATTCGCCGTAGCGTTCGTCTTGGTTAACCAAGTTTGAGTTACGTGACTTTGCCGCTGGTTTCTTCTCGACAACTTCTTGAACATCAGTTTGAACATCTGCAACTTCAGCAACTGCAACTTCCTCAACTACTGGAAGCGCTTCAGTCTTAACCTCTCCAGCCTCAGCGATTAGAGGCTTGAACTTAACAGTGACACCAAGTACCTGATCAATCGACTTGCGCAAAATATCTGGCGCATTTGATGAAGTTTTAAAGGATTCCAAATCCCGAGCCGAAGTGAATTGCAAAGTCAAAACTGATTCGTTCGATTCGAAGTCGACGACTTTTAAACCAAAAGCCAGCATCCAGGCTGCCTTGTTCGTCTTATTTACGACTTCGAGAATTTCAGGCCAGGCGTCCTTGAACTGTGCAGAGCTGATAGCCGCGACCGGAGACTCCACTACAGTCGGCGCTGCGGTGACGGCAGGCTCTGACTTCGGCATCGGCGAAGCCTGCACTGCAGGAGTCTCTGGCGCTGCCGCAGAACCCATGCCAATACGGCGTTCTAGGCGCTCAATACGGGCTAGAGAGCCAACCTCGGACTGGTCTGCAGCTGGCACTAGCACCTTGGCGCACATCAACTCAAGTTGCAATTTAGGCGAAGTTGCGCCAGACATTCCGTTGAGGGTTTCGCTCACCACTTCGGCAGCGTGTGTGAGATCTGCCATGCCAAACTGCATCGCTTGAGTTGTGAGTTTCTCTATTTGATCTTGCGGAACACCACGCATCACCGCCGATGCGTCAGAGCCAACCGAATAAACCACAATCAAGTCGCGCAAGCGCTCAAGCAAATCTTCAACAAAACGACGCGGGTCTTGTCCGGTTTGAATTACGCCTTCAACCGCAGCAAATACATCTGCAGGCTTCTTCAAAGCAAAAGCTGTGACTACAGAGTCCAAGAGTGATTCGTGTGTAAAACCTAGAAGAGCAACTGCGCGATCGTAAGTGACCTGACCACCATCACTACCGGCAATCAACTGATCCAAAAGCGAAAGTGAGTCACGCACCGAACCGCCACCAGCACGAACAACTAGAGGTAGCACTCCGGCTTCAACCGAAACGCTTTCCGATGAACATAACTGCTCCAAGTACTCGAGCATTTGGCCAGGTGGAACCAAGCGGAATGGATAGTGGTGCGTGCGCGAACGAATAGTCGAAATAACTTTGTCAGGTTCGGTTGTCGCAAAAATAAATTTGACGTGGGCAGGTGGCTCTTCAACAATCTTCAAAAGAGCATTGAACCCCTGAGGCGTAACCATGTGCGCCTCATCGAGAATGAAAATCTTGTAGCGATCGCGAGCCGGAGCAAAGATTGCACGCTCACGCAAGTCGCGAGCATCGTCAACACCGTTGTGAGAAGCGGCATCGATTTCGACGACATCTAAAGAGCCAGAGCCATCGCGAGAAAGTTCAACGCAAGATGGGCAAACACCACATGGGGTGTCGGTCGGACCCTCGGCACAGTTCAAACAGCGAGCCAAAATGCGGGCAGAAGTGGTCTTGCCGCAACCACGAGGACCACTAAAGAGGTAAGCGTGATTAACGCGATCATTGCGCAGTGCAGTCATCAGCGGAGCCGTCACCTGAGCCTGACCAATCAGCTCAGCAAAGGCCTCTGGACGATAGCGACGGTATAGAGCGGTACTCACAGAACGAGCCTACCTTCCGCATCCGACCTCGACCGCCCGCCCACAGACAGGTAAACTTGCCAAGGACTCCCCGTGCGGCGTCACCTCGGCTAACTCCCCCAGGGCAGAAATGCAGCAAGGGTAACTGGGCTCTGATGGGTGTGCGGGGAGTCTTTTATTTAAACTTTTCGGCCCAGGTGTCCGGCGGACCCATCCAAAGTAAGAAGCCAAAAATGGCCACGACCACTGCCAGCAAGGTCAAGACCAACAAAACCGGACGATTGATAAACCAGCGGAACAGGCGATCTAACCATCTTGAGTCCGCAGGATGCGAACTTGGTGCCTTGCGCCAGTCGCCATCCAGCAACCCCTTCTTCTTGCGATTGACCTCAAAAGGAACAGTCGCAAAAGGAACGATTGCCAAAGCGATTCCAAGCACAATCGAGCCGACCTTCCAGCGCTGATTCACCCCGACCAAAGCAGCGGACACTCCGTAACCCAAGAACACGGCTCCGTGAACACCACCAACAACTGTTGATACCAGAGGCTCAATCACACCAGTGGCTCGAAGAGTCATCGCAACAATCAGCGCCGTCCAGGTGAAAGCCTCAGCCGTAGCAAAGAAGTTAAAAAGTTTCTTAGGGGTCATATCCCAATTCTCATGCAAGTATCCTTAACAGGTCCTGATTTAGGACAAGGAGAATTCGCCTAGTGGCCTATGGCGCGCGCTTGGAAAGCGCGTTGAGTGCAAGCTCTCGGGGGTTCGAATCCCCCATTCTCCGCAGTGACGATTTGGACAGGAATCGAAAAATCATCTAAACGCCTACATCCCTTGATTGACAAGGGGTATAGGCGTTTTCACTTTCTGCGACACGAAATCTAAGATCGACCGAAAACTAAGTTTGCTTAGTTTGTTGCTACTTATTTAGTTCTATAGTGAACCTATGGGGCGTAGAACAAATGATGAACTTTGGGCGGCAAAGACTGCTCCCAAGAAACGTGGGGAAGGTTCGGTTTTCCTCGTAAGACCGAAGGACGGAAGTGAACCGTTTTACCGTGCAACGCGCACAATCAGTTGGGACGCAAAATCTCGCCGATCAAAACAAATCTCCGGCTCCGGCAAAACGCCAGAAGAAGCAATCCAACGACGCGAAGCCAACTACCTAAGGCACCTAGCCAAGTTAGGCCTTGCTCCAAGTCAGGACGTGCCTCTTAAAAAGGGCGAGCACGAGCGCTACCTCTGGGATGTGGCGTGGGAATGGTACGAGTGGAAAACGAGCCTGGACGACGAAAGCAAAGGCATCGCCCCGTCCACAGCGAAGCAATATGAAACTCTGATCCGGCTCTACATCGCCCCGTCCGAAATCGGGCAAATGCCAATCCGAAGCATCACCAGAAACGATATCAAGAACTTTTACCAGGACATCAAGCA
>JBEGSY010000081.1:0-8983 GCA_041179725.1 Actinomycetota bacterium
CGTGCAAAATTTCGCACGCCACAGCCATGGCGGCATTCAAATCCACGCCGCTGCATTGACCCTGGAATCGAAATCCAGTGCCCATGCAGAGCTCAACGTGTTCGAAAGTTTGCATTAACCGATTTTCGCCATTGCGTCATTCAAAGCGGATTTGAAGGCTTCGGTTGTGTAAGTTGCACCCGAGATGTTTGCAAAAGTCGCTCCGTTTGCAGACAAAGCTTCTTGCACCAAATAACTGAATGCCTGTTCACGCCCGCCTGTTGCTTGCGCTTGCACCAAATCAATTGCGATAATCTTTCCGGCCTCTTCTGTGACTTTCAATTGCACAGGCCCAAAACCTGATTCGTAAGAATCACTGGTTGCCGATCCGGTACCAGATGCCGAAGC
This sequence comes from Actinomycetota bacterium, assembly GCA_041179725.1. Lineage (GTDB taxonomy): Bacteria > Actinomycetota > Actinomycetes > Actinomycetales > Microbacteriaceae > Rhodoluna. Next base: position 388 of record JBEGSY010000081.1, read on the forward strand.
TGCAGTGACCGCCGTGCTCTGCGACTGCAAAAGAAATGCACCGACAACACTCAGACCGAGCAGGGCTATACCCTGGACTACGCCTTTAGAATTTCGCAAGAGCAGACTCCAATGATTGTTTGAAAGCGTCTACCGTATACGTTGCTCCGCTAATGTTTCCAAAACTTGTGCCATTTGCATCAATTGCATATTGAACTAGATATGGAAATACCTGCGCGCGTCCGTGAGTTGCCACAGCTTGCACATAAGTAATCTCGGTAATCTTTCCGCTTACCTTAGTCACTTTAACCTGCACCGGACCAAAACTTGATTCAACACTGTCACCGGTTTTAGTGACAGAACTTCCACTAGTTGAAGTTGACTTCGATGGCGCTGGTGATGCAGACGCAGAAGCAGAAGCGGCAGGTTGTGGCGCGGTGTTTACCGATTCATTGCCGGCACTTGAACCTTGTGCAATATTTGCCGATGCCGAAGGTTCCGGAGTTGCTGAAGTTTCAGCCACTGGTGCAGTGCTCTCGGCTGGTGCAGCGAACACTCTGCTAGATGCGGTAGCCGTGGTACCGAGCTGATAACTCAGTCCGAGGATGCCAAGACTGATGGCACCTACTGCTGTTTTAGTTGACTTTCTCACCAGGCAAACTCCTCTGCGTGAATCGAGCGCTCTTGAACGCCGGCAGCTTTCATGGACTTTTCAACACTGCGGGTCCAGGCAGTTGGACCACAGATATAAACGTCCGACTCGGCTACATCCGGCACTAGATCAAGTAAGCGGTGTAGGTCATTTCGTCCAGAGTTGTCGGCATTCATCCAACTGGTGCCAACTCCACGACGGCCCTCGAGCTCGATCAACTTGAAGCCGCGTTGAGCCGCAAGCGCACGCGTCTCTTCGAGCAATGGGGCATCGTTCTGGTCACGAAGACGGTAGATGATTGTCACGTCATGCGGACGTGCTGCAAGCTGTTCGGCAAGCGCACGTACCGGAGGGATGCCAATTCCGGCAGCAACCAGCACAACCTTTTCGCGAGTGCGACGATCTTCGGTGAAGACACCGTAAGGGCCTTCAAGCATGACCGGTGTTCCAGGTTTTAGCGACTGCATCAACCTGGTGTCGTCGCCGCGATCTGCAACTGTGAAACGGACAAAGCGATCATTTGGTGCCGCCGAGATTGAGAATGGGTGTGGGCGCCACCAGTCACGCGCAGTAAGAATGCGCACAAGGTAAAACTGACCGGCAACTCCGCCAAGCTTGGCAACATTTTTTCCAGTTAAGTAAATAGAAACTGCGTCGCTTGATTCGCGCGCAACAGTTGAAACTCGCAGCGAATGACGAACACCGCGTATCACTGGGCGAAGAATTCGGTACCAAACTACATTTACCAATACAAAGAGGTAGAGGGTAATCCAGTAGGTCATCGCTACAGGTTTTCCGGCGATGTCGGTTCCGGTGGAGAACTGGTGTGGAATTGCAAGTAGAACAGCACCGTAAGCAAAGATGTGCACAAGGTACCAGGCTTCGTAAGTGATTGCCTTGCGTGCAAAGTTCAACGAAGTAACCACAACCAAAATCATCAGCACTAACGCCGCGGTGGCAAGCAGGAGATCCCAAATAGAAAGTAGTGAGAAAAATTCTGTGATGACATCAACGTTGGCAATCATCGCGTATTGCACTACTGACGAAATGAAGTGCGCCAGGACCAAGTAAAGAATTGGCTTGCCAAGTTTCTTGTGTGCTGCGGTTGCACGATCGTGGCCGTAGTAGTGATCGATCCATGGCAGACGAGCAATCAGGAGAATGTCGATTAGCAAAAGATCAGTTGCAATTAATGCAGTTAGACGATCGACAGCTCCTAGAATCGCTGCAGGTTCGGTAATTGACTGCAACCCACCATCGATGAGAAACATCGCGGTGACTGCAATTACCGAGAACCACGCTAGGCCTTCGATGAAGTCCTGGCCCCGCTTGAGCTCGAGGAACTTCTTCGTGCCTAGTCGAACACGTTGGTTCGGTTGGGCGAATGCTGTCTGAATCATTACTTGAGTCTGTTTGCCTTACTTGGGAGTTGTCTGGGAACGACCAGTGAGCCCCCTGTAATTTTCGCAGGTAGGCAGGAGAGTAACCTGAAGCCATGACCACCTTGCCGCTAATCCGAACTTTCACCGATAACTACGGGATTGAGATCACCTTTTATGAGTGGCCGGTAGCCGATGCCAGGGCCATTGTGCAGCTGGCACATGGACTGGGTGAACATGCCAGGCGTTACGACCACGTTGCCGCTGCGCTAAATCGCGCAGGATATTCGGTTTACGCTGATGACCATCGTGGACACGGAGTTACTGGTTCGAATCAGATTAAGCGTGGCCAAATCAAGCGCCAGGGAAATTTGGGTAAGGGCGGTATGACCGCCACTTTCGAAGAAGTTCATCAACTCACCGAAATGATTCGAGCCGAGAATCCATCCTTGCCAATCTTTTTGCTTGGTCACAGTTGGGGTTCAATGCTCGCGCAACGAATATTGAAGACTCATGCCAACGAATATGCCGGAGTGATTCTTAGCGGTTCTACTTTGATGATGCCTGGTGTTGTGCCGAGTGCCGGGTTCAACAAGCGTTGGGACAAAGAGCCAAACTCAACTGGAAAAGAATGGCTGAGTCGCGATCGCGAAGTTGGAATTAGGTTCAACGCCGATCCACTAATTTTTCCTGAAACTGCAATTGAAGTGTTTGGGTTTTTCGAAGTATCGAAATTGCTAGGAATCCCTAGTAAAAAGTTACCTAATGAAATTCCGGTAATGCTAATTGCTGGTGGTGATGATCCACTTGGTGGTGAACGCGGTAACACTTTGTTGATGAACGCATTTAGAAAAGCTGGTGTTCAAGATGTCACGCTGATTATTTACCCGGAAGCTCGTCACGAAGTTTTCAACGAGTTGAACAAAGAAGAAGTAATTGCCGACGTGGTTGAGTGGCTCAACACGTCTTTGCAAAGCTAAGAACGCGGACGCAACTCGCAAGCCGCGATTGCATCTTCGATTGGATCCTTTAGTAGGTCCTGAGTCTCCGGATGTTTTTCCATGAAACGAACTACGTATGAGCAGGTCGGCACGACCTTGTCGTTCGGGAAACTAGTGCGTACATCATTGAGGGTAGCTTCCATAAGAATCGCAGCGAGATTCTTGCCTCGGTGAATAGGGAAAACTTCGGTGTGGTAAAAAGTGATGTCGCCACCGGCTAGGCGGTAGTCGGCAAATCCAGCCAGCTCGCCATCCAGGTTGATCTCGTAACGGTTGAGATCCGCATTGTGAATGACTTCGGTGTTCATACTGTTAATCTCTTTCTGTGGCTGTAAATCAACTCTACTTCGGGGATAACCTCGCGCATCTTGGGGCTATTCCAAGCGAATCGGTGCAACTGATTTACATTGACCCACCCTTCAACACAGGCCGCAAGCAGACTCGTGGAGCATCGGAAACCAAGCGTGTGGAGACTGGCGGACGGGTTGGTTTCAAGGGCCAGAACTACGAAATCATTCGCGAAACCGTGCTCAGCTACGACGATGAATTTGCTGACTACTGGTCATTTCTAGAACCTCGACTTGAGGAAGCCTGGCGAATTCTGAATGACACCGGAACTCTGTATTTGCACCTCGATTATCGTGAAGCGCACTACGCAAAAGTTTTGCTCGATGCACTATTCGGTCGCGACTCATTTCTAAATGAAATCATCTGGGCATATGACTACGGTGGAAAAGCAAAAAACCGTTGGCCATCGAAGCACGACACAATTTTGGTTTACGTTAAGAATCCGAAAAACTACTACTTCAACAATGCCGAAGTTGATCGCGAACCGTACATGGCCCCTGGTCTGGTTACTCCAGAAAAAGTTGAACTAGGAAAACTGCCGACGGATGTTTGGTGGCACACAATTGTTTCACCAACCGGCAAAGAAAAAACTGGCTACCCGACTCAAAAGCCTGAGGGAATTTTGCGTCGCGTGATTCAAGCATCATCAAAACCGGGCGACATAGTTTTGGATTTCTTTGGTGGCTCAGGAACCACCGGTGCAGTAGCTGCAGCGCTCGGCCGAAACTTTATTTTGATGGATCAGAACCCAGAATCAATTGATGTGATTACTGCTCGCCTAATAAAGAACGACGTCGTTTTTGAACTAAAGCACTAGTCATCGAAACTACGAACACAAAAACAATTAGCAACGCGCAAGCTGCCATAGCCATCGCATAGTTTTGTTTACCAGGTCGGCTAATCAATTGGTAAAGCACCACCGGAAGTGTGGCTTGATCGCCAAAACTTAATAGGCTGGCCGCTCCAAATTCTCCTAGCGAAACAAGAGCCGCATAAACGGTTGCAGATCGCAGAGCGTTCGCGACTAGAGGAGCCTCAACCAATCTCCAGATTTGCCAAGAACTTGCCCCGGCCATCAATGCCTCTTCGCGATACTCATTCGCCAGAACTACTAGCGCCGGATGGATGATTCGAACTACCAGTGGAAGGGCCAAAACGGCTTGAACTAGGGGAACAGTGAGCCAACCGGCTCGGAAGGTGATTAGGTAGCCGAAGCCAAGCACCACCGACGAAACCCCCATCGGCAACAGGAACGGGAGTTCAAGCCACGACCATCGATTGCGGCTAAGTAGCCAAGAAACCAAACTGCCGAGCAGCATCGCCAATCCTGCTGCGATGACAATGTTTCGCAGTGAATTGCCGGTAGCTTGCCAGACCGAAATGTTCAACAGCTCACGGCTACCCATTCCGCTCAAATCTAGAAATCCTTGCCATCTGAATTTTGCAAGCACTTGCAAGATTGGCAAAACCAAAACCGCCACTACAAAGAAAACCGTAATCACAGCCACCGGCCAGTCACGCAACTTGATTCTGCTATTCGAATCAGTCTCACTAACTTGCTCTAGGCCCGCATTCGCAGTTCCAAATGCTTTAGATAACGCAAACACCGAAACAGTTATGACAGTTTGGGCAATAGCGAAGGCGGCCGCTGTTTTAAAGTCAAGAAACTGTGTGAGTGAAAAATATATTTCCGTTTCGATAGAAGAAACACTTCCTCCACCCAAGAGCAAAATAATTCCAAAGCTAGTAACGCAATAAAGAAATGCCAGCACGCTCGCAGAAATGATTGCGGGTCTGAGTGCAGGAAACGTGATTCGCCAAAATGATTGCCATTGATTAGCTCCATCAATCGACGCCGCGTATTCAATTTCCTTATCAAGGTTTTGCCAAACCCCGCCAACCGTGCGAACCACAATTGAGTAATTCAAAAACAAATGCGCAATCAGAATTACCCAAATTGTGGGTAACGACGATGCAAAACTTTGCAGAGCAATTGCAACCACAATTGTTGGCAACACAAATGGCACTGCGATGAATGCCTTCACAAAACTCTGCCCAAAAAACTTTCTGCGATAAAGCACAAAGGCACCGGGGATGCCAAACATCAAGCAGAGCAGAGTCGAAAATGCAGCCTGACCAATCGTGAACCAAACCACTTGATGAAAGTGCGCATCGCTAAAAACCGCGAGCCAATCTTGCTGCAGTCCAAGGCCAAGCAGCTTCACCATCGCCCAGTAGAACAGCACCGCCACAAAGGCCAGCGGTACAGTCCAAAGCGCTAGTTTTTGAAGATTGCGTCCCATGCCTTCAACCAGCTAGAACGATTCGCGTTGATCAACTTGCTGTCCACGACCACAGCATTAAGTGATGCTGGCGCCTTAGTAGCCCAGGCCTCCGGCAGCGCCACCTTGGTTGAAACCGGGTACATGTACATGGTGTCAGGGATGGTCTTCTGGAATTCATCGGCCAATAGGAAGTCGATGAACTTCTTGGCTCCTTCAACCTGAGCGCCACCGGTCAATAGACCCGCGTACTCGGTTTGGCGGAAACAGCCGTCGTCAATCGAAACGGTGTCTTCCTCAAATGCCGGTGACGATGAATAGCTCAGCACAATTGGGTAGTTGCCCTTGCCGGCCGAACCCGAGAAGTTAACGTTGTAAGCCTCTTCCCACCCTGAATCGATGCGCACATCGTTGGCCTTTAGTGCCTCCCAATAGCTCTGCCATTTCGACTCACCATACTTGCCAATAGTTGCAACTAAGAAGGCCAAACCAGTTGATGAAGTAGTTGGGTTCTCAACCACGGTGAGACCGCGAAATTCTTCTTTGGTTAGGTCATCAATAGTTTCTGGTGCGGCTTGCTCGTGGGTGGCAAACCAATTTTTGTCGTAGTTGAAACACACGTCACCAAAATCAACTGCCTTGTAATCACCAAGAATTCCAGCGGTTGCCGCTGCTCCGATGAAAGTGTTGTCGATGCCATAGAACATATCGGCAATTGGTTGATCCTTCGTGAGAATCAATTTGTTAGTCATGGCACCGGCATCGCCTGCCTTAACTAACTTCACCGTGATGCCAGTTTCTTTTTTGAATTCGGCAAGTTGCTCATCGCTAACTACGATGCTGTCGTGCACGGCAACAGTCAATTCTGGCGAGTCGGATGTTGTGGCACAACCGGAAATAGAAATTCCAATTAGCGCAGCGGTAATCGCCGCCAGATATTTTTTCTTTAGCACTTTGTGCTCTCCTTCCTTCGCTGGCATTACCCAGATCAGGTTTGACGGTCGAAGACTGGCAGTCTTCCTCTCAGTCCGGTTAACCGAACTCCCGTGTACTTATTTACTTGTGATTACAGGTTAGTGTGCAGAACTCGCGGCTGCTTCTTTCATCGCCTCTTGCGCTGCAGAAGTTTCACGCAGCGCAGGGGCTTTGATGAAGAATGATAGAACGAATGCAACAGCCACCACGATCGCAGCCCAGAAGAACACCTGAGTTGCAGACTCTGCGAATCCGACTAAGAATGGTCGAGCCAAACGTGGATCAAGGTTGTTCAAGAAAGATGAGTCAGTGCTGATCTGCTCGCTCAAGTTAGCCATGTCGCCCGAGGTCATCTTTTCGATAAAGGCGCGGTTAGTCGGGTCGGCAAGTACCTGAGGGTCCTGTGCAGCCTGCTTGATTCCAGCAAGAATTTTCTCGTCCTTGAATGCGCGACCGATGGTGTCGCCAAGGCTGTTGAACAGAATCGAGATGAATACGGCAACACCCAGGGTTCCACCAATCTGGCGGAAGAAGGTGGCAGATGAAGTGGCCACACCGATGTCACGAGCGGCAACCGACTGCTGAGCAACCAAAGTTAGCGTCTGCATTAGCTGGCCAAGACCGAATCCGATGAAGACCATACCGATAGCAACCTGCCAGAATTCCATGTCAGCGTTATAGCCAATCATGTAGACGTATCCAATCAGTAGCGACAAGGTTCCGGTGGTTAGGAAGATTTTGTACTTACCGGTCTTACGAGTTACCTGACCAGACATGATGGTTGCGGTCATCATTCCGAAAACCATAGGCAGCATCATGAAGCCAGCCTCGGTAGGCGAAGCCCCATTTACTAACTGCAATAACAGTGGCAAGGTCATCATTCCGCCGAACATGGCCAGACCAATAATCACGCCATTGAGAGTTGAAAGAGTGAATGACAAATTCTTGAATAGTGAAAGTGGAAGCAATGCTTCTTCTTTAGCGGCACGCTCGGCAAAAATGAACGCCACGATACCAACCACTGTGGTGACGTACATGCCGATTGAAAGCGCGCTGTCCCAACCCCACTCCGAACCATTCTCGGCGACCAATAGCATAGGCACCACGGCGAGCACGATAGTGACCGCACCCCACCAGTCGATTTTGTGGTTCTTCATCAGCTGCGGAACGTGCAAGAAGTTCAAAACCATAAACACTGCAACGGCACCAACTGGAATGTTAATTAGGAAGACCCAGCGCCATCCTTCAATCCAAAGAATTTGATCTGCGCTTGCAAACAATCCACCTACAACTGGACCAAGAACAGAAGAAGAACCGAATACAGCCAAAAACATTCCAGAGTAACGAGCACGCTCACGTGGCGGAACGATGTCAGCCATGATCGTCATTGACAAGGCAAACAAACCACCGGCACCAATTCCTTGAACTGCACGGTATAGAGATAGCTGGAACATATCCATTGCAAAGCCACAGAGAATTGAACCGAGAAGGAACAAACCAATTGCCCAAATGAAAAGACGACGACGTCCAAAGATGTCGCCGAGCTTTCCATAAATAGGTGTGGAAATTGTCGAAGTAATTAGATAAGCGGTAGTAACCCAAGCCTGCAATTCAAGACCTTGCAAATCATCTGCGATGGTGCGCATTGCAGAACCAACCACACTCTGATCAAGAGCCGACAGGAACATTCCCGACATCAAACCAACGAGAACCAAAAGGATCTGCTTGTGGGTCATTGCTCCGCCTGATTCGGCTAATGCTTGAGCTTCTGCTTTTCGTTCTGCACGCGCCACGATGGGCCTCGATTCCTCTAAAAATAGCTGGCTAAACAACCCTTGATTAGGCTTGAGCCGTGTTCCAGCCTAAACGCCAGAAGCCTTACTTAGTAGATAACCCAGGGCGATACTTATTTATTTCGGCATTCTCGGCCCTATTGCTCTTGGGAACATCGAGTTTCGCGCTCGCGGAGACGCCAAGCCC
>JBEGSY010000082.1:0-2936 GCA_041179725.1 Actinomycetota bacterium
ACTCATGAGTGATTTGATGAATGCTTGCTTGCGCTTTTGCCAGGGAGCCATGTGGACGTCACTGATGTGCAAAACGCGGATGGCTTTTGCGCCTTTAGGAAGTACGTGTGCTTCACTGTGGTGAATTACAAAACGCCAGCGGGCAAAAGTCATGCCGTAGGCGAGGACCAAAGCTGCTGCTAGAAGAATCCAGCCCCACCAACTCATCTGGTTATGGCCCTGCGCTAATGATTAGCAAGATTGCACCATTGCCAGCGGCAGACGTTCCGGCGGCCGGATCGGTGCCGACCACTAGACCCTTGGCGATGGTAGGGGACTTCACAAAGAACTGGGTCTGCGATGCCTGTGGCTCACTAACGGCTGAGAATCCGGCAGCAAGAAGTTTTGCCTTTGCCGCAGCAACGGTGAGACCGGCAACCTCTGGCACTGGCGAGTTACCGCCCTTAGAAACGTAGATCTTGATCTGAGTGCCTCGTGGCACAGATGTTCCCGCGGCAGGACGAGTGTAGGCAACGGTTCCAGCAGGCTGTGACGAGGTGACCGGTGTTGAGACGATCGCAAAGTTTAGGTCGCCAGACTTGATGTTCTGCCCGCCGGTTGCCGGAATCTGGCCGCCGATGCCAGGCACTGTAACCATGGTCGCGGCCAGCATGTCGGCTGGAGGTGAGGCGAGAGGTCCGCCAGGGTAAAGCTTGTTGACTGCCTGCATTGTGGTTCGCCAAATGTCGTGTCGAACAGTGTTACCCGCTTTGTTATTCAAGCGAATGCCTGGTAGCCCAACCGAACCAGAAACGTTTCCAACCCAGGTTGCGGTGCCAACCGCTGACGAGAAACCGGTCATCCAAGTTTGCACACCGGAGTCGGTGGTTCCGGTCTTACCGGCGAGTGGAGTGTTGTCTCCGGTATTCGAAGCTCCACCGGTACCACCAGACATTACTTTTTGCATCGCATAGGTCATGCCTGCTGCAACCTCAGGAGTCACTGCCTGCGAGCACTGAGTCTTTGGAACGGTCAATTCTTTTTGGGTTTGACGAACGATGACTTTGTCGATCGCAGTTGGTGAGCAATAGATGCCCTTGTTTGAAACCGCTGCAACTGCTGCAGCCATGGTTAGCGGTGCAATTTCGTTAACACCAAGAATCGAGGAAGGAATTGATTGCAACTCGGTGCCATCTGCACGATGCACGCCAAAGCGCATGGCCATATCGCGAATGTCGCAAAGGTCAAGCTGGTTAGCCATCGACGCATACGCAGTGTTAACCGACATCGAAGTTGCTTGAACCACTGAAAGGTCTTCCGGTTCCTTGACGATGTTCTTTGGTGCCCAGTCGCCAACCAAGCCACCGCATCGTGATGACCAGTCGGCTGCGTTCCAGTTGCGAACACGACCATCAACGTGGTCACCCAAGCGCTTGCCAACGGTTAGCCATTGAGCCAAGGTAAAAATCTTGTAGGTAGATCCGGTCTGGAATCCACTCGAGCCACCGTAGGTCTTATCGGTAGAGAAGTTCACCGAGGTGTGGCCCTGCTCGCCACTGTTGGTCTGGTCATAGACGCGGTTCTGAGTCATGGCAAGGATGCGGCCGGTGCCCACCTGCACCGAAACTGTTGCCGAGCCGATGTGATGTTCATTAACCGGAGGCACCCACTTCATGGTGGCATCGTAGGCAGCTTGCTGCACAGCCATGTCCATCGATGTGTAAATTTCTAGACCACCGCGACGCAGCAGGTTCTCGCGGTCCTCAGGGGTTGGTCCGAATTCCTGGTTGTTACGAATTGTCCAGACAGCAAAGTCGCAATAGAAAGCGGCAACCTGATTACCTTCGCAACCACTTGGGGTGTGCGTCAGGTTGGTTTTGATTGGAGTGTTTTTTGCTTGGCTTGCCTGCGAGCTAGAAATGTATCCTTCGGCAAGCATGTTGTCGATTACATAGTTACGACGAGAAAGCGCGCGATTTAGATTTGACGGTTCATCAGGTCGGTAGTCGTTTGGTGATTTCAACATTGCTGCAAGCAGTGCTGCCTGAGGAATGTCTAACTGATTTGCCTTTACGCCGAAGTAGTAATTCGAAGCAGCCTCGACGCCGTTGATCTGATTTCCAAAAAATGAAAGGTTTAGGTAGCCGGCAAGAATTTCCTGCTTATTGGCAACACCTTCAAGTGCAACGGCAAGTCGCATTTCGCGAAGCTTGCGGTCAATGGTGGTTGCGGTGGCATCGGCAATTGCCTGCTCGTTTCCACTCAGGTTTGCGGCTTCAACCAACGAGTTCTTTACGTACTGCATAGTGATGGTAGATCCACCAGGGCCACCGCCACCCATGGCCACGTTGGTTAGTACTGCACGAATCAAAGAGACGATGTCCACGCCGGCGTGCTGGAAGAAACGCGGGTCTTCGGTGGCCACCACGGCGTTACGAATATTTGGCGACATCTCGTTGTAGTCGATGGAGATGCGGTTTTCGCTGTAGAACTTGGCCACCTCAACCGGCTGCCCATCCTTGAGGCCGTAAAGGGTAGAAGCCTGAGAGCCATTAATTGGTCTGATGTAGTCAGGTAGGTTTTCGAAGATTGAGACACCGGCTGAAGCAGCGATTCCTCCGATAAGTAGTGTCGGAGCCAAAATGGCGATGGCTAGAACTCCCGCAATCGAGCTCAAACCGGTGAATTTGAGGATTGCGCTGAGGAAGGTCTCTTGTTTCTTGCCGCCAGCCATAACCTCTAGGTTACCCGACAGAGTCTGGGATAATTCTGTCTATGACTAAGTGGGAATACCTGACAACACCTCTACCTCCGCACAACCAGACCGTGATTTTGAACGACTGGGGCAAGGATGGCTGGGAATTAGTCTCAATTACGACCAATTTGCAGGGCGGCATGATCGCCTTCTTCAAGCGCCCACTGGAGGCCTAAATGTCACAAATCGAACAGCGCCTCAT
>JBEGSY010000083.1:0-2893 GCA_041179725.1 Actinomycetota bacterium
CCATTGCCGTCGGCAAATGAGCGTGGATAAATTTGGTAGATAACGCTAGAGCGCCACCACTCTGGGTTTGCTTTTGTTTGGTAAAGAATCTCGCCAGTCATTGCTTAAGACTATGCAAGATTCCTTGCGATCAACCGTTGGCTAGTTGACGAACCAAATCGATAATTGGTTGGATTTCGCGATCAAAGCCACCTGGGAAAGTGAACTTGGCGCAGGTATAACCGAGAACTATTTCGCCGATTGGGTCTGCATACAAAAGCGCTCCAGCTGCACCATCGTGACCGATGGCTCGGTAAGAACCGATTGGCACCACCGGCGTCGACTTTTGGAACACGATTCCGAATGAACGGTGCTCTTGCTCAAGGGTTACGTCGTAGCCGTAGACCTGCATCTGTGACATCTGCTTGATTGCTTCGGGCGATACTCCTGGCTGAACGCCGCCGAATCCCATGGCCCACTGCATTGCGTCGGCCAGGCCTCTAGCTGAAGCAACACCTCCGGCCGAAGGGACTCCAAAGGCCCGTCCTTCGCGCTCAACAAGAGCCTTGAAGCTGACCTTGCCCATACCCCAACTAGATAACCCGCTCTGGTGGTGTTCCGGATTTCGAGCGTATTTCACTGCCTGCTCTGCGGTTGGCTGCATCTGGTTTAGGTCTAACTGGGTAACTCGATCTTCGAGCGATTCCGGAAGGCCAAGGTATGCATCCGCTTTTGCTGGTTGACGAATTTCAGTTTCGTAAAACTCCTGCATGGTCTTGCCGGTGATTCGGAAGCACAGCTCGCTCATTAGCGGCCCGATGGAAAGTCCGTGATAACCAAATGCTGCCCCCGGACGCCAAAGTGGAGTAGCTGCGGCAAGTGCTTCTGCCGCTGCGTGGTCGTGATGAATTTGTTCGGTAGACATTTGCGGATCTGGTTCGACAAGACCGGCTTGGTGTGAAAGGAGTTGACGAACAGTGATGGACTCTTTGCCATTCTCCGCAAACTCTGGCCAGTAATGTGCCACGGTTTTGTCGAGCTCGAGTTTTCCGGTGCCGATTAGTTTTGCGATACCGAGTGCAGAGAGCGCTTTGCTAACCGAGAAGACCGTGGTCAGACTGTCTGGGCTTACACCCGCAGACAAGTCGATGACGGTTCTACCTTTAACTTTTACAACAAGCTGCGACCCTTTTTCGTCTGGGCGGATCGTTTTAAAAATGTCGAGTGCTTGCGCATATTTCGAATCGACGAATGAGTTGGTTAGCTCCATTGCTTTTTCCTTAGTTCTCAGTGTCTTTAGAGTAGTTGCTAAACATTTCGATTGCATATTTAAAGGCTGGCTTCATATCGAAGTCTTCATCGATGAGCCATTGGTTTTGGAGGCCGTCCCAGAGTGCAATAAATAGTGCCGCTTTTAGTTCGTCTTCGCGGTTGGCTCGAATACGGTCGTTTTGTGCAGCCATAACTTTGGCAAAATCTCCGCGGGATTTGCGATAGCGGTTTTTGAAGTATTCGTGAGCGGGGTGATCTGGGTCGGTTGCTTCGCCAACTAGGTTGGCCCAGAGTCGGGTGGTTGCCTCTTGCTCCTGGTTGGTGTCTACCTGCTTGAGATAACGCTCGAGGACACCCATCTCGGCGGTCCTCTTCTCTGGATAACCGGACTCACGACGCTCAACAATGGCTAACAGCAACGCCTCTTTATTGGGGAAGTGATGCAACAGGCCAGCCTGGGAAAGATTGCTGGCTGCCGCCAATTCGCGCATTGAGGTGGCGTGGTAACCGGTTCGACCAAAGGCCTCGATGGCGTTGTCGAGGATTTCCTCGCGCTTGGCAGCTCCCTTGGCGTAGGGACCGCGTGGACCTCTCGTTACCATTCCGTTACCCCAATACTTATTGCCTGATTGGTTTTTAGAGTAGTGTATTCACAGGTATTGATGCAACATTTGGTTGCTTGCAACAGAAAGTTTTTCGATGACGAAACTAAAACCATCCGTTCAGCTCTACACACTTCGCGATGCAGTCGCCGAAGATTTGGAAAACACTCTTAGTCGAGTTGCTGAAATTGGATTCACCCAGGTTGAACCTTATGGATTTGTTGATCGCGTTGATGAGTATGAAGTGATGCTTAGCAAGTTTGGGCTCAAGGCTCCAACTGGGCATGCGCAGCTAATTGGACAGGGTGACAAAGTACACGTTGCACTCAAGGCAGCAAAGTCTCTTGGTATGGAAACACTCATCGATCCATTCACTCTTCCTGACGAATGGGACGACAAGTCACGAGTCGACTTCTTTATTTCGGAACTAAACAACATCTCCGAGCTAGCTCGCGAGTATGGTGTGCGCATTGGTTATCACAACCACAACTGGGAACTTGCAAAAGAAATTGACGGACAGATTGCATTTGACTATTTCATTTCAAAGTTGAACCCAGAAATCGTGATTGAGCTCGACACCTACTGGTGCGAAGTTGGCGGCCAAAGTGCACCTGAATATTTAAAGAAGCACGCAGATCGCATTGTTGCAATTCACGTGAAGGATGGCACTAAAGATGGCGACCGCGACAAGCAGGTACCTGCCGGTCAGGGAGAGATCCCTGTAGCTGCGATTTTGGCTGCAGCGTCGGCAAAAGTTCTTCCAGTAGTTGAGTTCGATTTCTTTACCAGCGGAGAAGTTTTCGACGGCATCACACAGTCATTGGCATTCATTAAGGAGCAGCAGGCATGAGCAAACTAGCGTCAGACGGCAAGAATGGCCCGGTAGGCATTGGTTTTATCGGTGCCGGTGTGATCAGCGACCAGTACCTAACTAACCTCACCAAGTTCCCAGACGTAAAGGTCCTTTTTATCGCAGATCTAGACCTAGCCAGGGCAGCTGCACAGGCAGCAAAGTACGGAGTTGCTAAGAGCGGCACCGT
>JBEGSY010000084.1:0-4022 GCA_041179725.1 Actinomycetota bacterium
CCAGGGGTTTTACCTGAAGGTCCGGCCTCCGAGATATCGATCACGTCGTCAATCAGCTGGAATGCAACGCCAACTTTTTCACCGAACTCCGATAGCGCGGCAAGGTACTGCTTCGGGGCATTGCCGAGCATGGCTCCCAGAGTCGCTGAGGCCGCAATTAATGAGCCGGTTTTGTCTGCAAGAACCTGGATGTAGTGCTCGATTGGGTCATCGCTCGGTTTAGGGCCGATGGTTTCGTTTAGCTGGCCGATGCAAAGACGCTCGAAGGTTTTGGCTTGCAGATCGATTGCGTCGATACCGAGAGCGACACCAATTCTTGAAGCTCTTGCCAGTAGCAGGTCGCCAACCAAAATGGCAACCGAATTGCCGTATACATTCTGAGCCGTTGGTACTCCGCGTCGAGTTGGAGCATCGTCCATCACGTCGTCGTGATACAGGGTGGCTAGGTGAGTTAGTTCAACCACAGCCGCTGCGTCGATTACATCTTTAGTTGCTCCGTCACCGAGTAGCGATGTGAGCAGAGTCAGCACCGGACGCACACGCTTGCCGCCCGCATCAACCAGGTGACGAGCAGCTTGCTGCACAACCTTGTCGGAGTTTTCGGTTGCTTGCTGTAATTCGATTTCAACAAGTTCGAGACTCTGCTCAATCTGGTTTAGCAACGCCTTGTCGCCGAAACGCTTTAGCTGACTGGGAAGTTTTGCGTTCACTTTTTCGGCTCCAGTTTGTAACCGGTATGAATCGCGACCGCGCCAAAGAAAATGTTTTTGTAACTGATGTTGTCGAATCCAGCTTCTGCCATTTTTACCGCGAGTAAATCTTGGTTAGGCCAAGCGCTAATCGACTCGGAAAGATACTTATAAGCTTCCGGAGTCTTGCTAGACCAAGCGGAAATCGTAGGAAGAACTCGATTTAGATAGAACTCGTAAAACGGACGAATTACTGGGTTCTGAACTTTAGAAAATTCGCAAATCACGGTGCGGCCGCCTGGCTTGGTGACTCGGTACATCTCTTTCAGGGCAAGTGGTACATCTACGACATTGCGCAGGCCGAAAGAAATGGTGGTGGCGTGGAACTCTTCGTTTTTAAAAGGCAACTTCGTGGCATCTGCGAAAACGAATTCGAGTTCTGGGTGACGTTTTCTGCCTACCTCGAGCATGCCCTCGGAAAAGTCGCTAGCGACTACGCGAACGCCAGGTGCCACGAATTCTATGGATGAAGATCCGGTGCCGGCTGCAAGGTCAAGGATGCTCTGCCCGGATTGCGGATTGACAGCCTGCTTTACTTTTTTGCGCCACCGACGGGTTTGTCCAAGTGAAAGAAAGTCATTGGTTAGGTCGTAGGTTGGAGCAACCTCATCAAACATGGCAGCGACCTCGGTTGGTTTTTTGCTTAGGTCTGCTTTGCTCACTGAGTAAGTCTACCCGCGAGTTTAAAGGCTACTGATAGAGAAAATCGGCCTTAGGGTCTTTGCGAAGTTTGATCGATCGGCGCAAAGCCACACCGCCAAGAGCGACTACTCCGGCACCCATGACTCCCAAGCCAACAGTTGCCGAGTTGAAGAATGTTTCGGCTGGAGTGCCCTGGTTTGGATTGATGGTGCTTGGGTCCACTGGCAAATTAGCTACCGGGTCGGTGATGCCTGCGTTGACCAACTGTTTTTCTGAAGTGACCTCAATCGGTTGCGCCGCTCCGGAGCCAGCTGTTCCGGTTTTTTCCTTGACTACTAGCGGAGGCAGATTTACCTGACCAACGTCTTCGCCGTAGCGATCGTGAAGCTCGTCCTCTTCAGGATGCGGGTGATGTGGACGAGAGTGTTCGCCTTCCTCTGGCGCCGATACCCCTGGCAACGGCTTGAAGTCGTCATCTTCATCGTCGGCAAATGCTGCGGTTCCACCGGCAAAGGTGGTCAGTGCAACGAGGGTGAGCGCGATGGCTTTGACTCTCAGATTCATGACCCCTCCGTGGGAATAGTATGGCTACTGTTTCGAGTTTAACTTTTGACCGCAGCAGAACCTAGGCCAATGCGGGACTTCACAGGCAATGCTCAGTTAGGCAAACATGGACCAGATTGCACAGTTACAGCTGCGCACTGTGGCGCTTGCTGACGACGCTGGCTTTGCCATCGCTGAACACTTACCAGAGGACGCTTCGGCTTTCATTCGAAATGGCCAAGGACTAGTTGGCTATGGTGAAGCGGTTCGACTAACTGCCCGCGGCCCACGTCGTATGCAAGAACTGGCCGAAGCCTGGCGAGCATTGGTGGCCACGACAGTCGTTGAGGATCAGGTACAGCAGACCGGCAGTGGATTGGTGGCATTCGGAACGTTTAGCTTTGCCGATGACTCGTCTGCAGAGAGCGTTTTAGTCGTACCGAAGGTTTTGCTGGGTGTGCGCGACGGTCAACGTTGGGTGACCTCAGTGGTTGGCGAAAATATCGACGATTTTTGGAGCGCTGAGCAGGTCTACCGCAGCGAGCAGGCAATCAATTTGATAGATGGTCTACAAACTGCCGATGGATTTAAGTCTTCGGTTGAGTCAGCACTCGATGCAATTGAAATTGGGAAAGTCGACAAGGTAGTTCTTGCGCGCGACGTGGTTTCAAAAGTCGCGTCAAATTTTGACAATCGCAATGCACTGAAAAAATTTGCAGCAAGTTACCCAACCTGTTGGACATATTCGGTTGACGGTTTGTTCGGCGCATCGCCAGAACTCTTGGTTCGAGTTTCACACAA
This sequence comes from Actinomycetota bacterium, assembly GCA_041179725.1. GTDB lineage: Bacteria > Actinomycetota > Actinomycetes > Actinomycetales > Microbacteriaceae > Rhodoluna. The sequence goes on from JBEGSY010000084.1 coordinate 2,736, forward strand.
ACAGGTTTCGGCTCGTGTGTTAGCCGGAACTGCGGGACGTGGCACTGACCCAGGTATCGACCAGGCAATTTCGAATGCACTGCAGACATCGAGCAAAAATATTGCAGAACATAAGTTTGCCGTTGCTTCGATGGTGGAAGAACTTAAAAAGTTCTGCACGAAAGTTGATGCCGATGAAACGCCATTTAGTTTGTCGCTTCCAAATCTTTGGCACCTAGCTAGCGATGTTCACGCTACGTTGCACGACGACGCTTCGGTTTTAGACATCGCAGCCGTGCTGCATCCAACCGCCGCGGTAGCCGGCACTCCGACTTTGGTTGCACGTAAACTCATCGGCGAACTCGAGCCATTTGATCGTGGCCGCTACGCCGGCCCCGTCGGTTGGATCGGAGCCGATGGTGACGGCGAGTTCGCAATTGCACTGCGTGGTGCTCAGCTAAGTGAAGGCCAGCTCACCGCCTATGCCGGCTGCGGAATTGTGGCCGAATCAGAACCTGAAGCCGAATTGGCCGAGACCGAGCTCAAGTTCAAGCCGATTCGCGAAGCCCTAGCCTAGAACGACCTCGACCAGCACTCTGCCGCTTTGCTGCAATGCCGGGGCAAGCTGCTCCAAGCCTTCCACGCGAATGTATTGCCAACCGTAAGCCTCGGCCAGGTGCCAGAAGTCCACGTTTTGTTTGGTCTTAAAGACTCGATCGAATGACTCCTTGGCCTTAGCTACCTCGAGCCCCTCAAAGATGCTGCCACCACCATCGTTAACTACGACCAATTGCAAATTCATTTCGCCATCAAGTGGATCAATGGCCAAACCGCCAACATCATGTAGCGCAGTGAGATCACCAATTAGTGCACGTGTGAATCCGCCATCATTTGGATAAGCGAGTGCAATTCCAGTTGCCGTTGAGATGGTGCCATCGATACCAGCTAAACCGCGATTAGAAAAAACCGCGAGTGGTTTAACCGGAGCAAATTCATCCGCTACGCGAATCATTCGGCTGGCTCCAAGGACTAGGCAATCGCCATCGGTGGTTGCTTCGTAAATTTCACGAACAATATTTGCTCGACTTAGTTCTTCTTCGGAATGCTGACTAAATTCCTTGTCGACCAAACGCCAAGAATTTAGCCATTCGAAGTCGACTTCATCGCTTACTGAAATTTCATCGACCACCTGTGCCGCGCGATGAGCAACGTCGAAGAGTCCATGAGATTTGCTGCGCACCACAATGGTTTCAATCGAATCGTTGAAAAATAATGCGTTGATTTTTCGACTGAGAGTTGGTTTGCCAA
>JBEGSY010000085.1:0-4221 GCA_041179725.1 Actinomycetota bacterium
GATGATGTGCTCTATAGCGGACGAACTATCCGTGCCGCACTCGATGCACTGAATGCCTACGGAAGGCCAAAAGCTGTTCGTCTCGCCGTTCTGGTTGATCGCGGGCACCGCGAATTACCGATTAGAGCAGACTATGTTGGAAAAAATCTTCCAACGGCTCGTGAAGAACGAATTATGGTTCACCTAGATCCTGTCGACGGCGAAGATGCAGTGGTGATTTCGCAGTGAAGCACTTACTAAGTACCGCGAATATTTCTTCTGATGAAGCCATTGGAATCTTGGATTTAGCCGACGAAATGTCATTGGTTAATCAGCGCGAGAGTCGCAAGCTCCCAACACTACGAAACAAAACAGTAGTTAATCTCTTTTTTGAGGATTCAACCCGAACCAGAATATCTTTCGAGATTGCTGCTAAACGACTCTCGGCAGATCTGATCAACTTTTCGGCTATTGGTTCTAGCGTTTCGAAGGGTGAGTCACTCAAGGACACGGTACAAACCCTCGCGGCCAGTGGAGTCGATGCATTCGTGGTTCGACACTCGGCAAGCGGAGCTGCATACAACCTTGCCCATCGCGGTTGGATCGACACACCGGTGATTAATGCAGGCGATGGAACCCACGAACACCCGACACAAGCACTTCTAGATGCGATGACGATTCGCGAAAGAATTTATGGAAACGGTAATACCAAGGGCAAGGATCTGGATGGTGTGAAGGTTGCCATAGTCGGTGACATCTCGCACTCCAGAGTCGCACGTTCAAACTTCCACTTACTGAACACACTCGGAGCGGAAGTACACCTGGTTGCACCGCCAACGCTAATGCCCGGTGGTTTCGGCAGTAATAAACACTTTGATTTTGATGATGCACTGAAATCAGTGAAACCAGATGTAGTCATGATGCTGCGAGTGCAACTCGAGCGCATGTCGGCTTCGTTCTTCCCAAGCGAGAGTGAGTATCACCGTATTTGGGGTCTCACAGCTGAGCGTTTCCAAAATCTCAGTGCCAAGACCGCAATAATGCATCCTGGCCCGATGAATCGCGGTCTAGAAATTTCTTCCATTGCAGCCGATAGTGAGCAATCAACAATCCTTCAGCAGGTTGCCAATGGAATCAACGTACGCATGGCTGTTCTCTACAGCTTGATTAGCGGGGAGAAGGCAGTCAATGAATAGCATTGTGCTCAAGGGAGCTCAGCTCAGCGATGGGCGAGAAGTCGACATTAGGATCACTGCCGACAAGATTGAAGCGATCGGAAGCAATTTAGCTGGCGATCAGGTTATTGATTGCTCTGGTTTGATTGCCCTCGCTGGTTTCGTTGATCTACACACTCACCTACGCGAACCTGGATACGAAGCAAGTGAAACAGTACTCACCGGCACTCAGTCAGCCGCACTCGGTGGCTTCACTGCCGTACACGCCATGGCAAATACTGACCCAGTTGCCGATACCGCAGGCGTAGTAGAGCAGATTCGTTCGCTTGGAATCGAAGCCGGTTACGTCGATGTGTTTCCCATCGGAGCGGTTACCGTCGGTCTCGAGGGAAAGCAATTAGCCGAACTTGGGGCGATGGCTCAATCCAAAGCGGCCGTCAAAGTATTCAGCGATGACGGAAAGTGTGTGAGCGATCCACTATTGATGCGCCGTGCACTTGAGTACGTGAAGGCGTTCGGGGGCGTAATTGCCCAGCATGCGCAGGAACCTCGTTTGACCGAAGGTGCGCAGATGAACGCTGGATTAGTCAGCAGTGAACTTGGTCTGGCAGGTTGGCCCGCTGTTGCAGAGGAATCCATAATTGCGCGAGATGTGTTGCTAGCTGAACATGTTGGTAGTCGAATTCACATTTGTCACCTCTCGACAAAGGGATCGGTGGAAATCGTTCGCTGGGCAAAGTCTCGCGGTATAAATGTTACGGCCGAGGTGACACCTCACCATTTGTTACTCACGGACGAATTAGCACGAAGCTACGATCCAATTTACAAAGTAAATCCACCACTTCGAACCGAAGCCGATGTGCTCGCACTTCGTGAAGCACTAATCGACGGAACCATTGACATCGTTGCCACTGACCACGCTCCTCATCCAATCGAGGCAAAAGATTGCGAATGGAACGCAGCCGCATTTGGCATGGTCGGGCTAGAGACTGCAGCATCAGTTGCACAACTGGTGTTGATTGAATCAGGCAAATCTGATTGGAAACGCCTAGAGAGCGTGCTTTCTTCAAAGCCAGCCGAAATCGCCGGTGACGCAAATCATGGTGAATTAGCGGTTGGCCGCACAGCAAACCTAACGCTTATTGATCCAAAAGCTCAGCGCAAAATTGCACGTGAGACCGCGAGTAAGAGCGTAAACAATCCATACACAGACCGAGAACTTCCTGGTGCTGTAATTCACACAATTTTCAACGGACGCTTCACCGTTCTAAACGGAGCACTTCAAAAACAAGAGGAGATCGCATGACTCAGGCACTACTAGTGCTCGAAGACGGCAAAGTATTTGCAGGACGACAGTACGGCATCGAGGGTTCCACCCTGGGTGAACTAGTATTCGCGACCGGCATGACCGGCTACCAGGAAACCCTTACCGATCCGTCTTATGCCGGACAGATTGTGGTGCAGACTGCACCGCACATCGGCAATACCGGAGTCAACAGTCGTGATGAAGAATCGGACAAGATTTGGGTTGCCGGGTATGTAGTTCGCGACCCGTCACGCATCGTTAGTAACTTCCGCGCCGAGAAATCCCTCGATGACGAATTGGCCAAATACGGCATCGTCGGCATCAGTGGTATCGACACTCGTGCACTAACCAGACACCTGCGTAGCGCTGGCTCTATGCGAGCCGGAATCTTCAGTGGCATCGCTGCCGAGGCTTCCGAGGCCGAGTTATTAGAACGTGTGCGGAGTTCGGTAAAAATGCAAGGCCTATCACTTTCAGATCAGGTAACCACGGCAGCAGCATACGAAGAAACTCCTGCGGACGAAATAATTGGCAAGGTTGCCATCGTCGATTTAGGAATCAAGAAATCAACTATTGAGAACATGGTTGAGCGCGGACTTCAGGTCAAGGTTTTCCCAGCCAAGGTAACCGCAAATGAATTGCTATCTTGGTCACCTGATGCGGTGTTCTACTCGAATGGTCCTGGCGACCCAGAAGCTGCAGGCGGACAGGTGGCAGTACTTCGCGAAGTGCTCGACCAGAAAATTCCTTTCTTTGGTATTTGCTTCGGTAACCAGTTGCTCGGACGCGCGCTTGGTTTCGACACCTACAAATTGCCTTTCGGTCACCGCGGCATTAATCAGCCAGTGATGGATCGCACTACAGGCAAAGTAGAAGTGACGGCTCACAACCACGGGTTTGCTGTGAAAGTAGACGGATTAGATTCAGTGCAGAGCCCTAACGGATACGGACGCGTTAAGGTTTCACACGTTTCACTTAACGATGATTGTGTCGAAGGTCTTCAGTGTGAAGACATTCCCGCATTCTCAGTTCAGTACCACCCTGAAGCAGCAGCCGGACCTCGTGACAGTAATTACCTATTTGACCGCTTGGTCAACATGATTCAAAACAACAAGGCAGGAAAATAATGCCAAAACGTAATGACATAAAAAGTGTTCTAGTTATCGGCTCTGGCCCAATCGTCATCGGTCAGGCATGTGAGTTTGACTACTCGGGCACCCAGGCTTGCCGCGTTTTGCGTGCCGAGGGTATTCGAGTTATTTTGATCAACTCAAACCCAGCGACGATCATGACCGACCCAGACTTCGCCGATGCCACCTACATCGAACCGATTACTCCGGAAGTTATCGAGTCGATCATCGTCAAGGAAAAGCCGGATGCGATTCTGCCAACTCTTGGCGGTCAGACTGCTTTAAATGCGGCTATGTCGCTGCACGAACTTGGAATTCTTGACAAGTACGACGTTGAGCTAATTGGAGCCAAGGTTGATGCCATAAAGAAAGGCGAAGACCGCCAGATCTTCAAGCAGTTAGTTCTTGATGCAGGAGCGGATGTCGCTCGCTCGGTGATTGCTCACACGATGGAGGAGTGCCTCGCTGCGGTTGAGGTGCTCGGTTATCCAATGGTGGTTCGGCCGTCTTTCACAATGGGTGGACTCGGCTCAGGTTTTGCATATAACGAAGATGACTTGCGAAGAATCGCAGGCGCAGGGTTGCAAGCAAGCCCAACCACCGAAGTTCTTCTTGAAGAATCAATTCTCGG
>JBEGSY010000086.1:0-6528 GCA_041179725.1 Actinomycetota bacterium
CGTCGGTCAAGACTCTCGGCGCTCATTCGATGGTGACTTTCGAAACCAAGATTTACGATATTAAAAAAGATTTAGTTTGCACAGCAATCTCGACTCTTGTGGTTCGAGGTGATGAGTAATGCCTCATATCAACATTGCAGGGCTCGAAGTTGGTCAGAGCATCGGCTCGGTAGAAATTCTTCTGACTCGTGATTCACTAGTTCGTTACGCAGGCGCATCTGGCGACTTCAACCCAATTCACTACCGCGACGACATCGCGGCATCGGTAGGACTACCTGGCGTGCTTGCGCATGGAATGCTAACCATGGGTGCCGCGATTCAAGTTGTGGTTGATTGGGTTGGCGACCCTGGTCGCATCGTCGACTACGGGGTTCGTTTTACCAAGCCTGTAGTTGTTGATCCAGTCGACGGTGCGGTGCTCACCATCAGCGGAAAAATTGGCGAGATTGATGCCGAGAACAACAGTGTTCGCGTAGATATTTCAACCGTTTTCAACGAAACCGCTGTGCTTGGAAAAGCTCAGGCTCGCGTTCGAATCTAATGACAAAACTGAGCAACTACACGACGATTCGAGTTGGCGGAGAGCCAGCCGAGTTGCGCATTGCTCGCACTCGCGAAGAACTAATCGCAGCCGCTAACGACATTTGGTCAACCGGCGAAGACTGGTTGGTGCTCGGTTGTGGCAGCAACGTTGTGATCAACGACGACCCAGCAAACCTTCACGTGATCAAAGTGGAATCCACCGGAATCGAACGCGTGGCTCAGGGGCTTTTGCGCGTGCAAGCTGGCGAAAACTGGGACGACTTTGTGGCATACGCCGTGAACCACGGGCTGGCTGGAGTCGAGTCGCTAAGCGGCATCCCTGGCACTGTCGGCGCCGCTCCAGTGCAGAACATTGGCGCTTACGGACAAGAGTTGGCAGACACTTTTGTGCGCTGTGAATTCTTGGATTACGAAACTGGCGAGATCGAAACTCTAGAAAAATCGGACATGCAATTTGGCTACCGCGACAGCATTTTGAAGCGCGGAAAAACCGGGATTGTGCTCTGGGTTGAATTCCAATTGCTTGCCGATTTGCCTGCCGGTTCAACTGAATTGTTGAAGAGTCGTCGCATTGAAGTTTTAGAACAGCGTGCAGCAAAAGGCATGTTGCTCAACGAAGGTGATTTCGATACTCACAGTTGCGGAAGTTTTTTCACTAACCCAATCGTGAGTGCAAGTTTTGCTCGCACACTTCCGGAAGATGCTCCACGCTGGGATGTTGACGAAGATGGCGATCGGGTAAAGCTTTCAGCAGCGTGGTTAATCGAACACAGCGGAATACAAAAAGGTTTGCGTCTCGGCGCATCGAAAGCCGGAGTTTCAACTAAGCACGCGCTTGCAATTACCAATCGCGGCGGCGCCACTGCAAAAGATGTACTAGAACTCGCGCGATTTATTCAAGAACGCGTTGCTGCAACTTTTGGAATTAACTTGGCTCCCGAGCCAGTTATTGTTTGATCGAATCGAGTAAATCGACCCAGGTATTTGGTGGGTTACCGCGATCTAACATTTTTTGGAAAATCTCGTAAGCATCCGTTTTACTTCCGTAAGCTCGAAGAGATTCTTCATCGTTGAACCAGCTATAAAGCAGAATCTTACTTTCGCTGTTGTAACGAAAAAATAGTCTGAATTGTTGCAGAAACTTTGCGCGACGCCAATGTCTATACTCACTGCGAAGAGTTTTACCTAGCCGGTATTGAATCGCAGATGGATCTATTGGAACAATGTCGTTAGTCAAAAGGTAAATCATGCGCAAGCGCTTAGCGGCATTTGACTTCATGAATTGTTGCGGGTCTTTGTCACGCCGTCTTGTAACTTCAATTTCCAGCAAGTCCAACTGCTCATCGAACCATGGGTCGCTAAGTAGCACCCAATCATTAGAAACCCCGAGCTGCATTTAATCGTTCGCTGGATCTAGACGTTCGTTGATATCGACAACGACGTCTTTGGTTAGTTCCTTAATTCGATCGAGTCGCTCTCGAGTGAGCGGCACCAGGCTTCCTGGGTTTTCGAGGATATTTTTTTCGAGAAAGCTGAGCCAAGCCAACAGGGTTGGGTCGAATTCTTCATCGTCTTCGATTTCGGCTTTAGAGAGCATTACCTGCCCACCCTCGAGCACTTCGTATCGGATTTTGTCGCGCTTGCCCAAGCCGAGCGCCCTGCGGACGGGCTCGGGGATAGTGGTTTGATACCGGTCGGTAAGCGAGGATTCGCTTTCAAACATGCTCATAACGCAAAGGTAATGCAATTGCATTACCTAAGTCAAGCGCTAGCTAAAGAGCTTTTGTAGTCGCTGAATACCCTCAACAAGTTGTGTATCACCGAGTGCGTATGACAAACGAACGTAACCAGAAGGTCCAAACGCTTCACCAGGAACAAGTGCAACTTCTGCCTCGTCGAGAATGTAGTCGCATAGTTCCAGCGAGGTGTGAATCGTCTTACCGCCCCATTCGCGTCCGAGTAGTCCGCGAACATCAGAGTAAACGTAGAACGCACCCTGCGGAGTTGGAGCAACCCAACCAGGGATCTTGTTCAATTCTGCAACCGCAATCTTGCGACGACGGTCGAAGGCATCGCGCATTGCGAGTACTTCATCCTGCGGTCCGGTTAGCGCCGCGAGCGCGGCACGCTGCGAAATGTTTGAGACGTTAGAAGAAAGGTGTGACTGAAGGTTGCCGGCGGCTTTCATTGCATCAAGCGGCCCGGCCATCCACCCCAAGCGCCAACCGGTCATGGCGTATGACTTGGCGACACCATTCACCAGGATAGTGCGGTCGATGAGCTCTGGCACGGCCTCGGTTATAGAGGTGGCTTTAAGTCCGTCGTAGGTGAGGTTCTGGTAGATCTCGTCGGTGATGACCCACAGGCCGTTTTCCCAGGCCCAGCGGCCGATGGCTTCGGTCTGCTCGCGTGAATAGACCGAACCGGTTGGATTTGAAGGGCTAACGAACAGCAAAACCTTGGATTTTGGGGTCCTTGCGGCCTCCAGCTGCTCCACGGTGACCAGGTAGTTTTGGTCGGCTCCGGCGAAAACCTCGATTGGCACACCGCCGGCTAAGCGAATGGCCTCAGGGTAGGTGGTCCAGAACGGGGTAGGCATCAAAACCTCGTCGCCCGGGTCGACAATTGTGGCAAATGCTTGGTAAACCGCCTGCTTGCCACCGTTGGTGACAACCACCTGGGCAGCTGAAATCTCGGTACCTGAGTCCTGCTTGGTCTTGGCGGCAATGGCCTCGCGAAGATCTGGTAGACCAACCGCAGGGGTGTAGCGGTGGTTTTTAGGGTCCTTGGCCGCGGCAACCGCAGCCTCAACGATGTGAGCCGGGGTTGCGAAGTCTGGTTCACCGGCTGCGTATGAAATAACCGGACGACCGGCGGCCTGAAGGGCCTTGGCTTTGGCATCCACCTTTAGAGTGGCTGATTCGGCAATCGCGCCAATGCGCTTTGAAATTCTTGGGAAGTCAGGCATGGCTTAAGCCTAGCCCGAAGAAACCCTCGGTTGCGCTAGTTCCCTTGCCTGGCTTAGACTTCATCTAGGAAGTTTGACAACTTCGGAGCCTAATCTGGCAAAAATTCACTCTTAGATTTCAATCTATAAGTACGTCTTTTGGTCGTTAGTTTCGTTTGCGTCAGATGCCCTAAAGGGTGGTAGTTCAATTGGTAGAGCGTCGGTCTCCAAAACCGAAAGTTGCAGGTTCGAGTCCTGTCCGCCCTGCAAGTACCAAGAAAGAAGAAGGAACAAAATGGCAGAAGAGCTAGAACAGGTCTCAGAAGATCTGGTCGAACAGGCTAAAGCTGACAAAGCTGCGAAGCGCACCATTGTTGGTCGCACCACTTTGTTCTTTAAGCAGGTTGTGCTTGAGCTTAAGAAAGTTACTCGTCCAACTTGGGCAGAACTTCGCAACTACACCGGCGTTGTATTGGCGTTCGTAGTTGTGGTTATGGCAGTTATTGCATTCCTTGACTGGGTTTTTTACATGGGCGTAGGGTTCGCCTTCACACCAACTAACTAATTTTTAATTTTTTGAAACAGAAACGATAGGACACAGCTGTGAGTGAAGTCGAACGCGACGAGCTAGAAGCTTTGGTTGAAACCGAGCACGAAGCTCAGCACGAACAACTTGATGCAATTGCAGAAGATGCTGCTGAGGTAGCCGAGGCTAACGACTTCAGCGCAGAGGAATCAGCAATGCACATCGTAGAAGAAACTACTGTTTCTTCAGAGTCAAGCGCTGAAGCAGCAGATGACGAAGATGTTTACGCTCTATTCAAGAGTGAGTTCCGTGCACTACCTGGTAAGTGGTTTGTAGTGCACAGCTACGCGGGTTACGAGAAGCGCGTTAAGCAGAACATCGAAAACCGTTCACAGGTGCTTGAAGGTGGCGACGACATCTTCCAAATCGTTGTACCAATGGACGAGTACATCGAAGTGAAGAACGGCGAGCGCAAGCTAGTCAAGAAGGTTATGGTTCCTGGTTACGTTTGGGTTCGCATGGAGCTAAACGAAAACTCAGGCGACCTAGTACGTCACACTCCTGCGGTTACCGGCTTTGTCGGTAACGCTATTCACCCAACCCCACTTCGCCCAAGCGAAGCGTGGGACATGCTGAAGAAGGCGATGTACGAAGACCGCATTCCTAAGGAAGAAGCGGTCAAGTCAACTGCTGGTCGCAAGACCGGTGTGGTCAAGGGTGGCAAGGGCAAGTCTCTTCCAATCAACGTGGACTACAAGGTTGGCGAGAGCATCATGATCAAGGATGGTTCATTCGCAGGTCTACCTGGAACCATTTCTGAGATTAAGCCAGAAAGCGGCAAGCTAACAGTTCTAGTTTCACTATTCGAGCGCGAGACTCCTGTCGAACTTGGTTTCGAACAGGTTGGCGCACTCGCGTAGTAAATAAAAAGAGTTACAAAGAGTTCCACAACAACAAAAAGGAATAACAAATGGCACCGAAGAAAAAGATCACTGGAATGATCAAGCTTCAGATCCAGGCGGGCGCTGCTAACCCAGCTCCACCTATCGGACCTGCGCTAGGTCAGCACGGTGTGAACATCATGGAGTTCTGCACCGCGTATAACAACGCAACTGCAGACCAGCGCGGAAACGTTGTACCGGTAGAAATCACCGTGTACGAAGACCGTTCATTCACCTTCGTATTGAAGACTCCTCCTGCAGCTGAACTTATTAAGAAGGCAGCAAACGTAGCAAAGGGATCTTCAACTCCTCACACTGTGAAGGTTGCACACCTATCAAAGGATGCGCTTTACAAGATTGCGGAGCAGAAGATGTCTGACCTAAATGCAAATGATGTAGATGCAGCAGCGAAGATTATCGCTGGTACTGCACGCAGCATGGGCATTACCGTCGACGCGTAATAGCTCCACACAAAACAAAAAAGAAGTCGTGGGAGGATCGCGCGCGATCTGATAACCACAACTGTGACCAAAGAAAAGGAATAACAGATGCCAAAGCGCTCAAAGGCCTACCAGGCCGCAGCTGCACTCATCACTGAGGGCAAGCTATACACACCAGCCGAAGCCGTAGCTCTCGTTCGCGAGACTGGCTCAAAGAAGTTTGACTCAACTATCGAAGTTGCGCTCAAGCTTGGAGTTGACCCTCGTAAGGCCGACCAGATGATCCGTGGAACTGTTTCACTTCCAAACGGAACCGGTAAGACCGCACGCGTAATCGTATTTGCAACAGGTGCCGCTGCTGACGCTGCACGTGCCGCAGGTGCCGACGAGGTAGGTGGCGACGAACTTATTGAGAAGGTTGCCGCTGGCTGGACTGCATTCGACTCAGCAGTATCAACCCCTGAACTAATGGGTAAGGTTGGACGCTTGGGTAAGGTTCTAGGTCCTCGTAACCTAATGCCAAACCCTAAGACCGGAACCGTAACCCCAGACGTAGCGAAGGCTGTGACTGACATCAAGGGTGGAAAGATCGAGTTCCGCATCGACAAGCAGTCGAACCTACACTTCATCATTGGTAAGGCTTCGTTCACCGCTAAGCAGCTAGGCGAAAACCTAGAGGCAGCACTTGACGAAGTTGCACGTCTAAAGCCATCAAGCTCAAAGGGACGTTACATCATCAAGGGTGCTCTTTCGACCACCTTTGGTCCTGGCGTTCCACTAGACACCAACGTCACCAAGATCGACGCTTAATTTAAAGCAAACTCTTGAAAAAGGGATCGGGGATTTTCCCCGGTCCCTTTCTCATCGGAAATTTTTTCCATAGGCTTATTGCCTACTCAACTTTTAGAAGTAACGAAAGGTCGGGATATTGTCACAGCACGCTTTTGGCGCAGCAACTTTGCTAGACCCTAAAGACCCAATGGGATTGCGCACCAGCGCACCTCTTTTAGACGCGTGGATTCGTGACATGGAGACCGATCGTTCTCCTTTCCAGATACCTGGCCACAAAGGCCGCAACGACCTAACCGGCACCGTCGTTGATGGCGACATCCCAGTGCTACCAGGCAATCA
>JBEGSY010000087.1:0-16882 GCA_041179725.1 Actinomycetota bacterium
CAGTCGCAACCACTGCCATCAATTCCAATTTGAGCGATCAAGCGGCATTTACTCCGAACCCGATTGGCATCAACGCAAGTCCAAGCGTTGGAGGGGTAGGGCAGGCTTTTTTCTTCTCTGCTATTGCATCGAGTCACACCAAAAATGGGACGGTACTTGGTAAACCAGCGACGGTCAGTTTTACTCCGGTGAGTTACGACTGGAATTCTGATGGTGGCACCGGAAGCAGTTTTGCTACCAGCTGGCAAACCGAGGGGAGTCACGGGGTTGGTTTGACAGTGACCTACGCGGTTAGTTACTCGGTTGGTGTCGGTTGGATAGACGCCGGAACGATTACCAGCTCGGCTTCGGCATTGGTGCAGGTTCTAACTTCGCCCGCACCTCAGGTTATGGTTGCCGCGCCACCACTTTTAGTTTCGGCAAACTGTCGAAATCACCCCAGTAGTTATCGTTGCTGATTTTGGGTTAACTCCCAGTTTGCTTTCATAGACTTATCAGGCTTTCTTGTAATTCTTTCGTCACAAGATGGCACGAAAGGTCTAAATCCAAATGAATGACAGCAGTTCACAGTTCATTTTTGACGCAGTACAGGCGCCAGCACCAAAGGTAAGCCTGCGTCAGCGATTGAATAAGCGAGTGTCATTTCTAACTGGCACAGCAGCGATAGCGGTCGGCGCTATTTTCGGTGGAGCAGTCGGCGCTGGTGTTGGTGTCGGTGCCTACTACCTGATTCAAACTCCGGCTCCGGTCGTGGTTAACAATGCCGACAGTGTTACCTGGGTGACTGGCGCGGCCTCGATTGCACAACCTTCGGTGGTGACCATTTCGGTATCGAGCGGCTCGAGTGGTGGAAACGGTTCTGGTGAATTTCTTACCGCCGATGGCTACATTTTGACCAACACCCACGTGGTGACTCTCGACGGAGCTACGGCTAGTCCAAAAATTGAAGTAAAGACATTTGACGGCCATGTTTACGACGCTAAGTTAGTTGGCACCGATCCAACCAACGATCTAGCAGTCATCAAGATTGACGCCAACACTCAATTCCGCCCAATTGCTTTTGCCGATAGCGACAAAGTTAATGTTGGCGACAACGTGGTGGCGATTGGCGCTCCTCTAGGGTTGAGCAACACCGTCACTAAGGGAATCGTGTCGGCGCTTAACCGCACCATTCAGGTTTCATCGGCGGCTGCACCAGACAACTCCTCGGGAGGTGGCTTGCAATTCTGGAACAACACCAGTGGCACACCTGCGGTAAACCTCGATGTGATTCAAACTGATGCGGCAATTAACCCTGGCAATTCGGGTGGAGCATTGGTGAACGAACGCGGCGAGCTCATTGGAGTAAACGTTGCAATCGCAAGTGCTGGTTCATCTGGATCGGGCAGTATCGGAGTCGGTTTTGCAATTCCGTCTAACGTAGCTAAGCGAATCGCCACGGAAATCATGAAGACCGGAAGCGCTAGTCACGGCTTGCTTGGAGCTGGAGTCATAGATGCCACCAACTCAAACAACGCCGCAAGTTTCACTACCGGTGCAAAGGTGCAAGAAGTGACCGCGAGTGGAGCTGCAGAAAAAGCAGGCGTGAAAGCTGGCGATGTGATTGTAAAGCTTGGCGATAAGAGCATCGATTCGGCCAGTGAACTAATGGCTGCGGTGCGACAACTACCAGCTGGAGCTAAAACCACAGTCGAGGTTGTGCGCGACGGCAAGAACATTACTTTCCAGGTAACCCTTGGCGATGCCGCGGAGCTAAAGTAAGTTTCGATGAATAATCCGGAAGTACTAGGTGGAAACACCACGCTCATTGAGGAACAGGTTCAAAACTTGGAACCTGGCGATCACGAGCGCTTCTCGCACTATGTTCGCAAGGAAAAAATTGTTGAATCTGCGGTGCTTGGTACTCCGGTAATTGCACTCTGTGGCAAAGTCTGGGTACCAAATCGCGATCCTAAGAAGTTTCCGGTTTGTCCGGAATGCCAGGAGATTTACGGTCAGCTGCCAAAGGGCGAAGAGCCGACTAACGAATAACAGTTTGTAGTGCGGCATCGCCTCGCATTAAACGCAAACCGGCGCTAGGCAATTCCGCTTTCGCCTTCTGGTGATGGGCTCGAGCATTTTGGACTCCGGTAATCCCGCAGTATTCGGCAATCGGATTTCCGTTTTGCACAAGCTCAACAATTAGATTGCGACCTTCGTGAATTGGCTCGTTGTCGACGATTTCTTCGGCGGCGGTTCTAGCAGCGTATTTTTTTCCACCTGGGTTTGTTTTCATGGCGCTGGTCTTGGCTACATCCACCCAATTGCCGCTGTCGTCTTCGTGTGAAACCAATTTGTAAACAAAACCTGCTGTACTGGCACCCGACCCGGTTGCCACGGAAGTGCCAACCCCATAAGAGTCAACCGGCGATGCAGCCAGCGCAGCAATGGCAAACTCATCAAGATCATTTGTCACAGTAATTTTTGTCTCGCGAGCACCAAGCGAATCAAGTAGTTCGCGAACTTTCTTTACCTCAACTCCTAGGTCTCCAGAGTCGATTCTCACTGCGCCCAGTTTTGGTGCTAGAGCAATTGCCATTCGCACAGCAGCTTCGATGTCGAAAGTGTCGACAAGAAGAGTAGTTTTTTCGCCAAAAGTTTCCAGCTGCGCTTTGAAAGCTTGTTCCTCGGAGTCGTGCAACAGGGTAAACGCGTGCGCCGCAGTGCCCATAGTTGGCACACCCCAACTGCGTCCGGCTTCGAGGTTTGAACTGGCGTCAAAGCCAGCGATGAAAGCCGCACGCGCTGAAGCCACTGCCGAGTTTTCATTCACGCGGCGACTTCCCATCTCCGCCAGGAATCTTCCGTTCGCTGCGGTAGCCATTCGTGATGCAGCCGATGCCACGGCAGAGTCGTAGTTGAGAATCGAAAGCACGAGAGTTTCGAGCAACACGGCTTCAGCAAATGTCGCCTCAACGGTCAGCACGGGAGAGTGCGCGAAATAGATTTCTCCCTCGCGATAGCCAGAAATATTTCCGCTGAATTTGTAGTTTCTGAGCCAATCAATGGTTTCGGCGTCAACAATTTTCTCGGCCTCAAGCCATTCGAGTGTTGAGTTCTCGAATCTGAAATTTTGAATCTGCTCCAGGATTCGTCCGGTTCCGGCGACAACGCCGTAGCGGCGACCAACGGGTAGGTGCCTAGTGAACACCTCGAATACACATTTACGATTAGCGGTGCCAGCGTTCCGAGCAGCTTGGAGCATGGTGAGCTCATAGCGATCTGTCAGTAGAGCAGTGGTGTTCAGCACGCGATTAGCCTACCGGCGCAAAAAGTTGCCGCGGTTAGAATGAACTCGTGAATGATGCGCCAATTGGAATCTTCGACTCCGGAGTCGGTGGCCTCACTGTAGCTCGCGCCATCATCGATCAACTTCCAAACGAATCAATCGTTTACCTTGGCGATACCGCAAACTCTCCCTACGGCCCGAAAAGCATCCCCGAGGTCCGTGAGCTCGCATTGGGCGTAATGGATCGACTGGTTGACGAGGGCGTGAAGCTTTTGGTTATTGCTTGCAACTCAGCGTCGGCAGCTGTCCTTCGCGATGCCCGCGAACGTTATACCGAGGGGCGCGGCATACCGGTGGTTGAAGTGATTCAGCCGGCAGTTCGCAGAGCGGTTGCGGCCACGCGCAACAAACACATCGGTGTAATCGGTACCAGCGCCACAGTTACCTCAAAGGCATACGACGATGCATTTGCTGCCGCAGTTGATTTGCAAATCAGTTCCGCCGCCTGCCCAGAATTCGTAGACTATGTCGAACGCGGTGTCACCTCGGGTAAAGAAGTCCTAGCCCTGGCTGAAAAATACCTGGCGCCGATCAAGGCTGCTGGGGTAGACACCTTGGTGCTTGGCTGCACTCACTATCCGTTACTAACCGGAGCCATCAGCTATGTGATGGGAGAAGATGTAACCCTGGTTTCTAGTGCTGAAGAAACGGCGAAGGATGTCTATCGCACATTGGTGGCACACGATTTGCTACGAACTTCTAGCACTCCACCAAAACTTCGTTTTCTTGCCACCGGCGACGAAAAATCTTTCGGCGAACTCGCTCGTCGTTTCCTAGGCCCAGAGGTAGCACACGTCGAACACGTGCGCGCATAAGAGAGGTACACATGACCAAGCGCGTTGACGGGCGAAATGCCGATGACCTTCGCAAAATCACCATTGAACGTGGTTGGAGTGAGCACGCTGAGGGATCAGCACTGATTTCTTTCGGCAGCACGCGAGTGCTTTGCACAGCTTCATTCACGGCCGGAGTTCCACGCTGGAAAGTTGGCAAGGGCGAAGGTTGGGTTACTGCAGAGTACGCCATGCTTCCCCGTGCAACTCACGACCGAAGCGATCGTGAAGCCGTAAAAGGTAAAGTCGGCGGACGCACCCACGAGATTTCGCGACTAATTGGTCGCTCGCTTCGAGCAATTATTGACGTCAGGGAACTCGGCGAAAACACCATCGTCATTGACTGTGATGTTTTGCAAGCTGATGGCGGCACTCGCACGGCTGCGATCACTGGCGCTTACGTTGCACTGCACGACGCAATCGAGTGGGCGCGAAGTCAGAAGTTGATTCCGGCAAAGTCACAACCCTTGAGCGACAGCATCGCTGCAATTTCGGTTGGCATCATCGATAGCGTCCCTTTCTTGGACTTGGCTTACACCGAAGACGTTCGCGCGGAGACCGACATGAACGTTGTGGTAACCGGTAGCGGAAAGTTTGTCGAGGTGCAGGGCACCGCCGAGGGCGCACCGTTCGACCGCGATGAACTCAACTCGCTTCTGGACCTCGCAATAAAGGGCACTGCAGAACTAACCCAGATTCAGAAAGCCGCACTCAACTAATGAAGTTGGTACTGGCCTCGCACAACCAAGGCAAGCTTCAAGAGCTAGCCGCGATTTTGGAGCCAGCGATTCCAGGACTCGAACTAGTTAGTTATGACGGCCCAGAGCCGGTTGAGGATGGGGTTAGTTACCTGGAAAACGCGCTCATCAAAGCGCGTGCCGCACACAAGCACACCGGGCTTCCGGCAATCGCGGACGACAGCGGTCTCGCCGTTGAAATACTTGGCGGTTCACCTGGAATCTTCACCGCAATCTGGGCTGGTGGTCGGGACAACGTAGCCAATCGTCGCTTGCTGCTGGCCCAGTTGCAGGACATCGACGATGAACGTCGCGCAGCCTCTTTTGTATGCACCATCGCAATGGTCAGCGCTGATGGGGAGCAGAGCTTTACCGGAGTTTGGCCGGGAAGTATTGCCCGCGAAGAACGGGGTGAATATGGTCACGGTTACGATCCAGTTTTTATTCCGGAAGGTTTTGAAATTACCGCAGCCGAACTGCCGCCGGAAGTCAAGAACTCGATGAGTCATCGAGCCATGGCACTTCAGCAGTTAATTTCTGCGCTCGCGTCGAGCCTTTAGCACCTCAGTAACAATCGGAATCCAAGAGATCACAAAGAACACGGCAGTCACGATTTCTACGTGTTCGCGGAATAGTGGAACCTGACCAAGGGCGGCACCAATCATGGGTACGCCAGATGCCCATACCAAAACGCCGAACAGGTTGTATTTCAGGAAACTTCGATATTTCATTTCGCCTACGCCTGCAGCCACCGGAACGAAAGTTCGAAGGATAGGAACAAAGTGCGCAAAAATTACGGCCTTGGCCCCGTATCTTTCAAAAAATGAATTGGTGCGAGAAACATTTTTCTGGCTGAAAAATTTGGACTCAGGTTTATTGAACACCGCCGGTCCGAGTTTGCGACCAACCCAATAACCGGTCTGATCACCGAGCCATGCAGCTGACGAAAAAATCAAACAAGCCAGCCACAACGGAAAGTCAATTACTCCGGTTGCAATCAGCAATCCCATCGGAAACAGAATCGAATCACCAGGTAAAAAGAAACCGGCTAAAAGGCCGGTTTCGGCGAAAATAATGCAGGCCACAATCACCACTGCGAGGGTGCCGAATTGATTAGCTAGCGCAAACGGGTCGATGATTTCCAGTGCTGTATTCACGCGCCCCCAGCAGGATTCGAACCTGCGCTCCCGCCTCCGGAGGGCGGTGCTCTATCCCCTGAGCTATGGGGGCTTAGGTAGTCCCAAGTCTATCCGCGAGGGTCGAATACAATTCAGAGTCAGTCAGTTCAGTAGCAAGGATTTGTTTTGTCATTACGTTTGCCCGGTCAGTGGGTTTGGGATTCATGGTTCGCATTCGATGGTGAAAATCATCACGCGTTTTATCTGCAGGCGAGCAGGGCACTTGGCGATCCAAATCGACGTCACCGAAACGTGAGTGTTGGTCACGCAATTTCGAAGGATCTAAAGAACTGGACCGTGGTTGCCGATGCGCTCGCAGTTTCTGAATCTCCCGCACCAGATAGTTGGACCACCTGGACCGGATCTGTGGTTCGTGAAGACGACGGCAACTGGCGAATGTTTTACACCGGCACCAGTCGCGAGGATGACGGTCAGCGGCAAACCGTTTGTGCAGCAACTTCATCCGACTTGATGACTTGGACCAAGGTTGACAATATTCCTGTGGTCGCAGCAGACAAACGTTGGTACAAAACTCTTGAAGCCGGCTACGACTACGAACCGTTCCGAGACCCATGGGTCTTCAAACTTCCGGGTCAAAGCGAATGGACCATGCTGACCACCGCTGGTTCTATTGAATCGAAATCGCGTTTCGATGAAGGCGTAATGGGTGTCGCTAAGTCGAAAGACTTAATCAATTGGGAAGTTCAACCACCGCTTGGAAAACCAGGGCAGGGTTTTGGTGAAACGGAAGTTTTTCAATTCGAAGTGGTCGACGGTGTTCCGATTATTTTGTTCTGCTGTGGTCCGCTTTGGATTTCCGAAGAACGAAAGGCTGCTGGAGAAAATGGTGGCGTTTACAGCTTTGCCGTTTCTGCAGATTTGAGCGATGTCGATTTCAATCGTGCTGTGCTATTTCCTGATACCTCTTTGTACGCTTCACGCTTGGTGCAAGATCAAAATGGTGTTTGGAATCTGATTGCGTTCGTCAATGAAGTCGACGGTGAGTTCGTAGGCGAGTTATGCGATCCTATTCCTGTGACAGCAGACGCAGTGATAGGTCTAATCGCGCGCTAATTCCGTGACCAAAACTTCACTTTCGCGTGTCCCAATCGTTACATTGAATGTGAATATGTGAGCGTTCACAACTTTTTACGCCGAATAAAGTTTTTTCATACGTTGCAAGCTTCTGCCTGTGGCGTCATTTCGAAAGGACAAATCAGTATGAAACTAGGGAAGCGTTTCCTAGCTGCTGCGGCTATTTCTGGCCTAGCAGTTGCATCACTGACTGGATGTGCCGCAGGTGCTCCAGAGGGTGATGGCAAAGTAACAATTTTCGGTGGATACGGTGAAGCTGACGCTAAGGCGTTCCAGGCTGCACTAGACGAGTTTGGTGCTGCTAACGGCATCGAGATCACATTCACCTCACTTGCAGCATTCGACAAGGACATCAAGGTCAAGATCGAAGCTGGCCAGGAGCCAGACATCGCTCTATGGCCACAGCCAGGTGGACTTAAGGACCTAGCTGACAGCCTCGTACCTCTAAAGGACGTAGTTGACCTAGCTCCTATCCAGGAGTCACTAGTTCCAGGTTGGGACTCACTTGCAAAGGTTGACGGTGAGATCTACGGTCTTCCTGTATCAGCAAACGTAAAGTCAATGGTGTTCTACAACCCAGAGGCATTCGCAGCTAAGGGCTACGCAGCTCCTACCAGCGAAGCAGAGCTACAGGCTCTAGAAGCAAAGATCATCGCTGACAAGGCTGGCTACCCATGGTGTGCTGGTATCGAGTCTGGCGGAGCAACCGGTTGGGCATTCACCGACTGGCTAGAGCAGTACGTTCTTGACCTATACGGTTCAGACAAGTACGCACAGTGGGTATCAGGCGAACTTGACTTCGCTTCACCAGAAATTACTGCTGCAGCAGAGCTAGTGCAGAAGCGCTTGCTAGCTGACGGCCAGGTTAACGGTGGCGGAAAGTCAATGGCTACCGATGGCTTCGGCAACACCGCACCTCTATTCGAGACCGGTGGCCAGGCTAAGGGTCAGTGCTTCATGCTTCGTCAGGGTTCATTCATCACCGGATTCTTCCCAGAGGCAATCCAGGCTGAGATGAAGGCTGGCAACTACGCACACGTAGCAGCATTCCCACTACCAGCTCCTGAAGGTGGAACCGCCGGTGTACTCGGTGGTGGAGACCTAGCAGCAGTATTCGCTGGTCACGTTGACTCAGACGTCAAGAAGGTTGCAGAATTCATCTTCTCAGCTGCGGCTGCAGAAAAGATGGTTTCTAACGGAGTTATCTCTCCGCACAAGACCTTCGACGTATCGCTTTACCCTAACGAGCTAAACAAGAAGATCGGTGAAGCTATGGCTGCCGCTCCATTGTTCGGCTTCGACGCATCAGACCAGATGCCATCAGAGGTAAACGCTGAGTTCTGGCTAGCTGGAACCGACTTCGTAGCAGGCAAGGCCACTTGGGCCGAAGCAGCTGCTCGAATCGACAGCAAGTACTAAAAACTCAGTCACAAAATTTCAAGAAATTGAAATAAAACTGAAAGCTAGTGGCGGGGCCAGTCCCCGCCACTAGTGTTTTCAGTACCGCATTCTTATAGCTTCAAACAACGGAGATAGATATGGGCCGTTCAGAATTCGCATTCGGCGACATCTTCATCGGTATCTCAGCAATCGTCCTTGGCATCGTAGCCAGCTGGGCGCTCTACTGGTTACTAAATTTCCTAGTCACTCGACTACCGGCAAAGTGGCAAGAGAAACTTCGAGCATTCTCATTCGTACTTCCTGCTGCGGTGCTACTGATTTTGATCTCAGTACTACCGCTGCTTCAGACCATTGCTTGGTCATTCTTCGACAAAAAAGCGAAAAACTTTATCGGCTTCGACAACTACGCGAATATTTTTACCGACCCTGCGTTTTTGCAAATCTTGTTTAACAACTTCCTGTGGGTGGCATTCGTCCCTGCCATCACAGTTGGGTTTGGTTTGGTATTCGCGAACCTTTCAAACAATGTTGGTCCAAAGCGCGAAAAGGTAATGAAGTCTTTGATCTTCATGCCGATGTCAATTAGCTTCGTGGCCGCAGGAACCATTTGGGGCTACGCCTACGACTATCCGCCACCTGGCCGACCAAAGACCGGTTTGGTAAACGCCATAATCGAATTCTTCGGCGGAGAAGCTCAACCTTTGCTAACCATGGAAGATGGCCACCTAAACAGCTTCTTGCTAATGATTGTGGTCATCTGGCTGAACGCCGGATTCTCGATGGTGATGCTCTCCGCGGCTATTAAGGCGGTACCGGAGGAGACCATCGAAGCTGCCCGTATCGACGGCGCTGGTCCATTCAAGATCTTCATGAGCGTTATCGTGCCTCAGGTACGCGGCACCATCATGGCAGTATTCATCACCACGGTTATTGGTGTTATGAAGATTTTCGACATCATCCTTGCGATGACCGGCGGTAACTTCAACACCAGTGTGCTCGGTTACGAGTACTACCGACTCTTCTTCGTTGAGTCCAACGTTGGTGGTTCGGCAGCCGTGGTCACAGTGCTCTGTGTCCTTATTGCTCCACTTATGTGGCTTCAGATTCGCACAGCTCGTCACCAGGAGGAAATCCGATGAACGCGGTAATGAACAAACTTCGCAATGCGCGTTTGGGTTCAACCTTTATTCTGCTTTTCTTGGTTGCGATTTGGTCAGCCCCTACTATCGGTTTGCTAATCACTGCGCTACGTGATCGAGATGAAGCTGCCGCTTCCGGTTGGTGGACCGCTGTAGCAGATCCGTTCAACCAGATTTGGTCATTGGCCTCATTTGAAAAGGCTGTAGAAGGTGGAATGCTCACCTCGCTGCTGAACACTTTGGTGATTTCGGTGCCGGCGACAATCTTGCCTTTGGTAATAGCAGCTAACGCTGCCTATGCCTTCACCTTCATTGAGTTCAAGGGGCGCGAAGTAATGTTCGCCTCTCTGGTTGCCTTGATGGTGCTGCCATTGCAGTCTGCGCTAATTCCAGTGCTTAAGGCAATGGTTTGGCTAAAGAAAACCTTCGGTATTGAGTTGGTTGGAAACTACGCATCTGCCTGGGTCGTGCACGCCGCTTTCGCGTTGCCGCTGGCGATTTACATCTTGCGTAACTTTATGATGACGCTACCTGCTTCACTCATCGAGGCAGCTCGTATCGATGGCGCTAGCTACTACCAGATCTTCTGGAAGTTGGTTTTGCCAATGTCTATTCCATCCATTGCATCGTTTGCGATTTTCCAGTTCCTTTGGGTTTGGAATGACTATTTGATTGCCTTCGTGTTCGTGGGAGAGCAAAAGGCCGTTATGACCTACAAGCTCTTGCGTCTTCTTGGACAGTACGGCGACGGCTGGCAGACCGTGGCAGCAGGATCGTTCATCGCACTCATCGTTCCGCTGATTGTGTTCTTCGCACTTCAGCGTTACTTCGTGCGTGGACTCACCGCTGGTGCCGTGAAATAACAGAAATTTCAAGAGCGAGCGGTTGGTTGGCCCTAGGGCTGGCCAACCGCTTTCTCGTAAGATAGAGGTAAATCTTTCGCACTGAGGCCGGAATGGCCTCATTTTTATTAAGGATTAACTGTGACCCCAGCAGATCTTTCTGCCGCCATCCTGCGCATCTTGGCGATGCTGCAGGCTGAGGGTCGCTTGCCGGAGCTGGAGTTACCAGCCGAGGTAGTAGTTGAACGTCCAAAGAACCGAGAACACGGGGATTGGGCTACCAACGTAGCAATGCAGATGGCCGGCAAGTTCGACATGAAACCGCGCGATTTTGCTGAACTATTGGCTGGTGAGCTTGGAAATGAAACCGGGATTGCCAAGGTCGACATCGCCGGACCTGGTTTCATCAACCTGACTCTTAGCGCCGCAGCAGCTGGCGAACTGGCCAAGGCAATCGTGGAAGCTGGCGAAGAATTTGGTCGTTCGACCGAATTGACTGGCGTAAAGCTGAACCTCGAATTTGTCTCGGCAAACCCCACCGGCCCAATTCACCTCGGCGGTACTCGCTGGGCGGCAGTTGGCGATTCGCTCGCTCGAGTCTTTGAAGCGCAAGGTGCTTCGGTAACTCGCGAGTATTACTTCAACGATCACGGGGCCCAAATTGATCGATTCGCTCGTTCGCTCTTGGCGAGTGCCCGCGGTCTAGACACTCCTGAAGATGGCTACGCCGGCGACTACATCAACGAAATCGCACAGCGAGTGCTGGCCGAAACTGCAGAAGACATTTTGGCCCTACCCGACGAGCAGGCTCAGGAAAAATTCCGTGAAGCCGGCGTAGAACTGATGTTCCAAGAAATTCGCGAATCGCTACACGACTTTGGTGTGGACTTCGATGTTTACTTCCACGAGAACTCACTTTATGAATCTGGCGCTGTACAAAAAGCAATTGATCGTCTGCGTGCGCTCGGCCACATTTTTGAAGAAGACGGCGCTACCTGGTTGCGCTCATCAACCTTTGGCGATGATCGCGATCGCGTCATCATCAAGTCAGACGGAGACGCTGCTTACATTGCCGGTGATCTTGCTTACTACCTAGACAAGCGAGACCGTGGCTTCGATCAGTGTTTGTACATGCTCGGTGCGGATCACCACGGCTATGTTCCGCGAATGATGGCAATGTGTGCTGCATTCGGTGACGAGCCGGGTAAGAACCTAGAAATTTTGATTGGTCAGTTAGTCAACCTGGTTAAAGACGGCGAACCGGTTCGAATGTCAAAGCGCGCTGGCACCGTAGTTACCATGGAGGACCTGGTTGGTTACGTTGGCGTCGATGCAGCGCGTTACGCGCTAACTCGATCGTCAATCAACTCAATGATTGATATCGATCTCGAGGCTTTGCAGAAAAAGACCAACGACAATCCGGTTTTCTATGTTCAATATGCGCAGGCACGTACTCGTCAGGTAGAAAAAAATGCTGCAACCTTGGGTGTAGACACCAGCACTTTTGATCCTGCGCTCTTGGTGCACGAAAGTGAAAGTGAACTGCTTGCTAAGTTGAGCGAACTGCCGAGGGTAGTTGCTCAGGCAGCAGAGTTCCGCGAGCCGCACCGCGTTGCTCGTTACCTCGAGGAGGTAGCGGCAAGCTATCACCGCTGGTACGACAACTGCCGCGTCACACCGCTGTCTGGCGGGGATGTAGAGCCGGTGCACCGTACTCGTCTTTGGCTGAACAATGCAGCCGGCATTGTGCTGCGCAACGGTTTGAACCTACTGGGTGTATCGGCCCCGGAGAGGATGTAGTCGATGAGTAATCCACTTGCAGCGGAATGGCTAGAAGAGCCAACCGACGTAAACGCAATTGATACTCGAGTTTGGCCACGACACTTTGAACGTCTGGCAACCGGTGAGTGCGCAATTGCTGGAGTTAGCGTGCGCGAACTCTCAGCGCAGTTCGGTACACCTCTTTATGTGATCGACGAAGACGACTTCCGCGCTCGCGCGACCGCGACCAAGCACGCGCTTCAGAGTGTCGCAAAGTCCATTGGCACCGAAGCCAAGGTTTACTACGCGAGCAAGGCGTTCCTTTCTACCGAAATCGCAAGTTGGATCAACGAGCTTGAACTAAACATCGATGTCGCTAGTGGAGGCGAGTTGGCTGCGGCTCTAGCCGGAGGAATTCCTGCGGAACGCATCGGAGTGCACGGCAACAATAAGTCAACTCGCGAAATTGCACGTGCAGTCTCAGTTGGTGTTGGAGCAATCGTTATCGATAGTGAAATCGAGATTGAGCGCATTGCCGCTGCTGCCACCGCGCAGGACAAAGTCCAGAAGGTGCGTCTTCGGGTAAACATCGGAGTGCACGCCAACACTCACGATTTCTTAGCGACCGCTCGCGAAGATCAGAAGTTTGGCGTTTCAATTGCGGATGCTGTCGCACTGGTTGCTAAGATTCGTTCGCACTCGCACTTGGAATTCATCGGGCTACACTCACACATCGGTTCACAAATTCACGCACGGGAGGGTTTTGTCGAATCGGTAAAGCGTTTGATTAAACTCCACGCCGAGTTGTCAAAAGATGGAGTAATTCCAGAACTAAACCTCGGTGGCGGTTTTGGAATTAACTACAAGCCAGCCGACGATGCTCCTGACATCCACGATTTTGCCGAGGCATTAGCGGTTGCCGTAAAGGTGGAATGCCACAAGCACGGAGTTGCCGTTCCGGTTCTCGCCTTTGAACCTGGCCGAGTAATTGCCGGTAACCCTGGCGTCACTCTGTACACGGTTGGCACCATCAAAGATGTTCAGGTATCCGACGCCGATGCCGTGCGTAAGTACGTTTCGGTGGATGGCGGCATGAGCGACAACCCACGCACAGCTCTCTACGAGGCGGAGTACCACACAGTGCTTGCTTCACGGTCTACCAATGCTGAACCTGCCCTTGCCCGAGTGGTCGGAAAGCACTGCGAGAGCGGCGACATCGTGGTTAACCAGGACTACCTGCCGGCTGACATCGCTCCAAGCGACATCGTTGCAGTGGCTGCCACCGGCGCATATTGCTACTCGCTATCAAATAATTACAACTTCTTAACCAAGCCTGCCGTCGTGGCAGTTCGCTCAGGACAGGCCAGAGTTATTATTCGGGCCGAAACCGAGGCAGACTTGTTTACAAGAGATGTCCGCTACCAAGCGAACAGGGGAGAGTAATGAACGAATATCGTCCACTGCGCGTTGCGCTACTCGGGGCTGGATCGGTCGGTGCTCAGGTTGCCCGTTTACTAATCGAGAACAAGGCTGAACTAGCTGCTCGTGTTGGTGCCGAACTCGAACTAGTCGGTATCGCGGTACGTGATTTGAAGTCGAAGCGTGCCGAGGGTGTCCCTGCTGAATTACTCACCACTGATGCCGAAGCGCTAATTCTTAGCGCAGATATCGTCATCGAAGTCATGGGCGGAATCGAACCGGCTCGCACATACATTTTGCAAGCGTTGAATTCTGGCAGCGATGTCATCACCGCTAACAAGGCGCTACTCGCAACACACGGCACCGAACTGTTCGACACCGCCGAGCAGGTTGGTGCGCAACTTTATTTTGAGGCAGCCGTTGCAGCAGCAATTCCTATTATTCGTCCGCTGCGTGAATCACTTGCAGGTGACAAAGTTACTCGCGTGATGGGTATCGTCAACGGTTCAACCAACTACATTCTCGATCGCATGGATACCGCAGGTATTTCTCTCGAGGAAGCAATGGATGAGGCAACCAAACTTGGTTACCTAGAAGCAGATCCAACTCTCGATGTTGAAGGTTACGACGCAGCACAGAAGGCTGCGATTCTCGCCTACCTCGCGTTCCACACCGAAGTACCAATCGAAAAGGTTTATCGCGAGGGTATGACCAAGGTCACACCTGAGCAGATCAAGGCAGCGCAGCGCGACGGCTACGTAATTAAGTTGCTCGCGATTGCCGAGCGTCTTTCTGCAGACAAGCACGGTGAAGAGGGCGTATCAGTGCGTGTTTACCCGACCCTGATTCCTCGCACCCATCCACTCGGTTCAGTGCACGGAGCCTTCAACGCAGTATTCGTCGAAGCTGAGGCTGCTGGCCAGCTCATGTTCTACGGCGCTGGTGCAGGAGGAACCCAGACAGCTAGTGCGGTGCTCGGTGACCTAGTCAGCGCGGCTAAGCGTCACGTGGCTGGTGGCCCTGGCCTTGCCGACTCGGTGCACGCCAACCTTCCGATCTTGTCGATCGATCGAATTCATACCCGCTACCAAATCACCATGGTCACTAACGACCAGCCTGGTGTGCTTGCGAAGATTGCCAACCTATTTGCAGCTAACGATGTATCTATCGAATTCGTAGAGCAAATGCCGGTGGTTGGTCGAAAGGCAGCGATGATTGAAATCGGTACCCACGAGGCCACCGACGCCGCCTTGCAAAATGTTGTGGCTGCTCTAAGTGCAAATGATGCAGTGGAATCAATTACTTCAGTTATCCGAGTAGAAGGAATCTAATGGCACACCAGTGGCGCGGAGTTATTCGCGAATACATCGATCGTCTTGACATCAGCAAAGACAACCCGATCATCACTCTTGGTGAAGGTGGCACTCCGCTTGTCGAGGCTCCTGCGCTTGCCAAGTTAGTTGGTGCCGATCGCGTGATGCTAAAGGTCGAAGGCATGAACCCAACCGGTTCATTCAAAGACCGCGGTATGACCATGGCCGTTTCGAAAGCAATCGGCCACGGAGCCAAGGCAGTTATTTGTGCTTCTACTGGAAACACTTCTGCATCTGCTGCTGCATATGCTGCAGCTGCCGGAATTCAGTCGGTGGTATTGATTCCTGAAGGCAAGATTGCACTTGGAAAGTTGTCACAGGCAGTAGCACACAAGTCTCAGATCATGCAGGTGCGTGGAAACTTCGACGACTGTCTAGACCTCGCTCGTGATCTATCGGCAAACTATGCAGTGCACTTGGTGAACTCGGTTAACCCAGACCGCATCGAAGGTCAGAAGACGGGCGCATTCGAGGTTGTCGATGCACTTGGTTTCGCACCTGACCTACATGTGCTTCCAGTTGGTAACGCCGGAAACTACTCGGCTTACTTCAAGGGCTACCTAGAGGACTTCAACGAGGGTCGCATCAAGGCTGTGCCTGAGATGTGGGGCTTCCAAGCCGAAGGCTCAGCTCCTTTCGTTCAGGGCTCACCGGTCAAGAACCCAGAGACCATCGCTACCGCTATCCGTATCGGTAACCCGGCTTCATGGGATCTTGCGCAGTCTGCAAAGGAATGCAGTCGCGGTCGCTTTGGTGCGGTTAGCGACAAGGAAATTCTTTGGATGCACCGCTTCCTTTCAAACGAGGTTGGCGTATTCGTTGAGCCATCATCGGCAACCGGTGCTGCTGGTCTTTACAAGACTTCGCAGCAGGGTGGCGATGCTGCCGGCAAGACCATCGTGGTTACCGTTACCGGTCACGGACTTAAAGATGCGGGTTGGGCACTCAAGGATGCCAACGGCGATGACATCCAGCCAACCGTGGTTAACAACAATGCAGCAGAAGTTGCTGAGAGTTTGGGATTGGCCTAAGTCATGTCTATCGTCGGTAGAAAAGTTTCGGTACGAGTACCAGCCACTTCGGCAAACCTCGGACCTGGCTTTGACACGCTCGGAATCGCGCTCGCGTTTTACGACGAGCTCGAAGTTGAAGCCGTTGCCGACAACAACGTCATCGTAGATGTCACAGGTGAAGGTGCCGGCGAAGTTCCGACCGATGAAAACAACTTAGTGGTCAAGTGCATCAAGCACACTTTTGATCACTTCGGTCAGAAGATGCCAGGACTTCGAATCAAAGCGCACAACATCATTCCTCATGGTCGTGGCATGGGGTCATCTGGTGCAGCGGTGGTTTCTGGAATCATTGCTGCCAAGGGCTTGCTCGATGGCATCGTCGAAATGAAGAACAGCGATTTGCTTGAACTAGCCACCGAACTCGAGGGACATCCTGATAACGTTGCACCGGCACTCTTTGGTGGACTTAACATTGCCTGGGAAGACGACAATGGACCGCACAACAAGAAGTTGTTTGTGCACCGCGGTGTTTCTCCACTTGAACTAGTGCCATCGCACACCATGTCGACAGCAAAGGCTCGATCGCTGCAGCCTGACTCAGTGCCACACGAAGATGCTGTTTTCAACGTTTCTCGTTCGGCACTTTTGGTGGCTGCTCTAACCCAGAGCCCAGAGCTACTGCTTGCTGCCACCGAGGACCGCTTGCACCAGGACTACCGTGCCGAAGCAATGCCGGAGACCAACGCGCTGGTGCAACTCATGC
>JBEGSY010000088.1:0-19434 GCA_041179725.1 Actinomycetota bacterium
TTCGGCATCATGGCTTTTACCGCTTTGCTTGCCTTGGTTGTGGCTCGACGAGTCAGCATGCGCGCCACGCTGGTATCCACTGAAGAACATCGCGCACTTGCCGGAGGTGACATTCGCGGAGTGCTTCTAAGAATTGCGTTAGTTGGTTTTGTCATTGAATCAATTGGAACCCTGATACTCACTGCTCAGTTTTTAGTTAAGCACGGTTACAACTTTGGTGATGCGCTTTGGAATGGATTTTTCCATTCGGTTTCAGCATTTAATAACGTAGGCTTCAGTCTTTTTTCCGATAGCTTGATGCAATTCAACACCGATTACGTGATTATGCTCACGATAAGTATTCAGGTGATTCTAGGTTCGGTAGGTTTTCCTGTTCTGCTGGAAGTAGGTCGCCATATTTACAAGTCAGCCAAAGATCGCAAAATTAAAACTCGATTCGCAGGCATTCTGCATTGGTCTCTGACTAGTCGTATTGTCGTTTTCGCAAGCGCAATCTTGATTGCGGTTGGAATGGTTTACTTTGGAGTACTTGAGTGGAATAACTCGAAAACTATTGGTGAGTTATCTTGGCATCACAAACTTCTGAATATTTTCTTCCTTTCGGTGATGCCTCGAAGTGGTGGGTTCAACGCAGTTGACATCGGTCAGATGGCTCGCGAAAGCTGGCTGGGGATGGACATTTTGATGTTTATCGGTGGCGGTAGCGGCGGCACAGCTGGTGGTTTGAAGGTAACCACCATCACAGTTTTGGTATTTATTGTGCTTAGTGAAATTCGCGGTGCGCAGGCAGTGAATATCGGTAAACGGCGCATTTCAAGGGCTTTACACAGGCAGGCAATCACACTGCTATTCCTGTATGGCGCGCTTTTGATCGGTTCAGTGCTCCTGCTTCAGCTAATTACTGACTTTTCTACGGACGAGCTACTCTTTGAAGCATCTTCGGCCTTGGGCACCACCGGCTTGTCTACCGGTATCACAGCAAACCTCCCGGAACCGGCCAAGCTTCTGATTATGCTTCTGATGTTTATTGGACGCGTGGGTCCAGCGTTGGTCGCCAGCTCACTTGCTGTAAGAATTGGCAAGGGCTTCACACAGTTCCCTAAAGAAAGGCTGACCATTGGCTAAAAGAAATCAAGCTTCAAGCCATCAGGTTGCGGTTATCGGTTTGGGTCGATTTGGTTCGGCACTGGCAATTGAGTTGGTAGACACCGGTCACGATGTACTCGGAATAGATTTCAGTGAAGAATTGGTGCAGCGCTATAGCGAGGACATCACTCAAACAATCCAGGCAGACAGCACTTCTCGCCAGGCACTCAATGAAGTAAATATTCAGAACTTTGAAAGAGTCATGGTTTCAATCGGAACCAACATCGAAGCGAGCATTCTGACCTGCTCTTTGCTGCTTGAAATGGGGATTAGAGAAATTTGGGCAAAGGCGGATACCGATGCCCACGGAAGAATTCTCAAGCAACTCGGGGTTCATCACGTAGTTTTTCCTGAGAGCGACATGGGTCGACGTATTGCGCACCAGGTTGGTGGAGATCAGCTTGACTATGTCGAAATCGATCAGGGTTTCGTGATGGCTAAGACTGCAGTTGCTTCAAGTTTCGAAGGTAAGTCGCTTACGCAATTAGGCTTACGTGGAAAATATGGAGTGCTGGTCGTTGCCACCAGCCACGGTGACTCGGCGTATGCAGCGGCTACTCCAGACACAATAATTTCGAAAGGCGACTGGATGATTCTGGCGGGTCCAAAAGATGCCGTCGATCGATTCTGTCAAATTCGATAATGATCAAATCTAAAATGAACTGGGCAATACCAGTTGCTGTTGTAACTTTCTTTGCACTGCTTGGAGCAGCCGCATTCCGATCAACCACATCAGTTTTATTTCAACCGTTTGAACAAGAATTTGATTGGGCACGCTCTGACACGTCTTTAGCAATGTCGGTAAACCTGTTGGTTTATGGATTAACTGCTCCCTTTGCCGCCACGGTCATGGCCAAATACTCAATTCGTAAAGTTGGCACCTTGGCCTTGGCTCTGGTTGCTCTGGGTAGTGGTCTGACCGTGTTTATGACCGAAGTCTGGCAACTGGTGGTGCTTTGGGGGCTTCTTGTTGGTATTGCCACTGGGGCACTCGCCTTGGTCGGTGGAGCAATGGTGGCCAGTCGTTGGTTTGTAAAAGGCCGAGGGCTGGTTACCGGGATTTTTTCAGCGGCTTATGCTTCTGGCTCTCTAGTATTCCTACCTTTAGTTTCAAACCTCGTTGAGAGCTCTGGTTGGCGAGTTGCTGTTTTTGTCATCGCGGGCTTTGCGTTGATCGTCGCTGCGTTGTTTGGTTTATTTTTCCGAGAACGCCCAGAAATTGTTGGACAACTTCCGTTTGGCGCAATCGCATCAATTGAGGATGCTCAAAAAGCTCCTGCCACAATGCGTGGAAATTTCCAGGCGCTATTTAAGTACTCCAAAACATTTCCATTTTGGGCACTTGCAAGTACGTTTTTCGTTTGTGGTTGGACTACCAACGGATTAATTGGCGCTCACTTCATTCCGGCAGCGCACGATCACGGAATGGGGCTGACTACCGCTTCAAGTTTGCTTGCCGTGGTCGGAATCTTCGACATCATCGGAACCATTGCTTCAGGTTGGTTGACCGACCGTTATAACCCGATTATTTTGCTCGCCATCTATTACGGAGTACGTGGAATTTCCTTGTTCACCGTGCCATTTGTTTTGGCACCCGAGGTGAATCCACCTTTGTTGTTCTTTGTGGTTTTCTACGGTCTCGACTGGATTGCCACCGTTCCGCCTACTGTCGAGTTATGTCGTCGATACTTTGGCTTGGAAGTCTCAGCCGTGATTTACGGCTGGATATTCAGCGCGCACATGGTTGGTGCCGCGATTGCGGCATCATTCGCCGGGTGGATTCGTGTGGTCGACGGCTCATACTTTATCGCCTGGATGACAGCTGGAATCTTGTGTTTGGCCGCGACGGCCACCATTCTGGTGTTGTTGCGCAAGCGGTACTTGCCCGTCAAAACCGCCTAGGCTGGAGGGATGTCAAAGCAGCCAGGCCGATCTTCGGTTATTTCGATGTCGGTCGGAGTCGGCTTGGCAACTGGTCTTTACGGAATTTCCTTTGGTGCGTTAGCCACTGCTGCTGGTCTCACAGTTTGGCAAACGCAGGTGCTTTCCCTTCTAATGTTCAGCGGTGGATCGCAGTTTGCGGTGATCGGGGTACTTGCAGCTAGCGGTCCAATTGGCGTAGTGCCAGCGATTATTTCTGCTTGGTTGCTAGGTATTCGCAACGGCTTCTATGCGTTGCGCCTGAATAGCGTTTTGCATCTGACCGGACTCATCAAACTTCTTGCAGCACAACTGACCATCGATGAATCAAATGCTGTA
Organism: Actinomycetota bacterium; assembly: GCA_041179725.1. Lineage (GTDB taxonomy): Bacteria > Actinomycetota > Actinomycetes > Actinomycetales > Microbacteriaceae > Rhodoluna. The sequence goes on from JBEGSY010000088.1 coordinate 3,406, forward strand.
TCTGCTAGCCAGGACAGCCCAAAGAATTCAAAGCTAGGTTTCTGGCTAACCGGCGCCAGTGTTTTTGTTTTCTGGAATGCATTTACATTGGTCGGTGCCTTGCTTGGTTCTGCAATGTCAGATCCATCGGTTTGGGGGCTTGACGCTGCCGCTGCCGCTGCGTTCCTTGGATTGGTCTGGCCAAGATTGAAGCATTTGCAGGCAAACCTGACTGCGCTTATTGCGATTGCACTAACTTTGATGCTGGTGCCAATTTTGCCAAGCGGAATTCCTGTGATTGTTGGCGCACCTATAGCCGTAGTGCTGATTTACGTTTTGAAACGCACCGCAATCGGAAAGCATTTGCAGGGGGATCAGCATGGGTAGCTTCTGGATTGCGATCATCATTGGTTCCATTGCGGTTTATTCATGGAAAATACTTGGCTTTGCTCTGCCGAAACGATTCGCTGAAAAAGAAGAAGTAGTTACCTTTGCTGGCAAGTTAACGGTTGCGCTTCTAGCTGCACTTACCGCTGTGCAAACTTTCGCGGTTGGTCAGTCACTCGTATTGGATTCGCGCCTTCCTGCGCTAACGGTCGCGGCGCTGCTCTACTGGCGAAAGGCACCATTTATCGTTGCGGTCGCTGCCGCGGCACTTGTGGCGGCTCTACTGCGTAACGTTTTAGGATGGGCCTAATGCTCCCAAGCACCCCGCTATTGTTGGCCTTCCTAGCCACCTCTTTCACTCTCGTGGCGATACCTGGCCCATCGGTAATGTTCATCATCGGGCGGACACTCTCTCACGGGCGCAAAGCCGGGTTGATCACGGTGCTGTTTAACAGTCTTGGCCACAGCACTTGGATGCTCGCGGTTGCATTTGGCTTAGGTGCGTTCCTAGCTTCTATTCCATCTGCGCTGCACATCATTCAAGTGGTTGGAGCCATATATCTTGGCTATTTGGGTATTCAGTCAATCAGGCATCGAAAGAATGACGAGCTGCAGTTGGCTGAAAAAAACGCCGAAGTTGAGGCTGGCAATAAATCATCTAGTCCTACTTGGAAAATTGCTCGCGATGCCTACCTGATTGGTTTTAGTAACCCAAAAGTTGCGGTCTTCTTTTTTGCCGTGCTGCCTCAATTCGTAGAGCCGGGAGCAAATTTCACATTGCAATTCCTGGTGCTTGGAATCATTTTTGAAATCATGGGAAACCTAGGCGATGCTGCATACAGCTTGAGTGCGTCGGTTGCACGAAACTGGATTTTCTCTAAGACTGGAAGACTGGCGACCATCGTAGGCATCGGCGGAATATTGATTACCGGGTTGGCCATATTCTTGCTCGCCAGTACTTTTTATGAATTAGCCTTACCGCATGACTAATTTGAAGTGGGCCATGGTTGGCACCGGTTTTATGGCCGAACTTATACTTAACGATTTTGCACTTGCCGATAACACTGAGCTTTATGCACTAGTTTCCCGCGAACCAAGTAAGGCTGCTGCTCGCCTTGAGGAATTCAACATTCAGGCCAAAGCGCTTGGCTACAAAGAAGCGTTGAGCGATGATCAAATCGATGTCATTTACGTGGCCACGCCACACTCAGAGCACTTCGCTATGGCAAAGGCGGCACTGGAAGCCGGTAAACACGTGCTGGTTGAGAAGGCCTTCACGCTGGATGCGGCAGAGGCCAAAGAGTTAGTCGCGCTAGCCAAGAGCAAAGGTTTGTTCCTAATGGAAGCCATGTGGACGAAGTTCCTTCCGCTCCACAATGCAGTTAAGAAAATGATTGAGACTAAGGAAATTGGCGACCTCGTCAGTATTGAAGCTCATTTTGGATTTAATCCGCCATACAACAACGATCACCGACTTTTCAAAAACGAATTGGGTGGCGGAACGACTCTCGACCAGGGTGTTTACACCACTACGGTTAATCGATGGTGGGCAGGGTCACCAATCAAGAGTCAAACCACTATCGGACGACGCTTCGAAGATGGCGCAGACTCACACGCAGACACAACCTTCCTCTTTGAAAATGGCGTCATTGGTCACGGAGTATCATCTTTAATTTCTTGGCAGGGATTTGGTGCACGCGTGGTGGGCTCTAAGCACTCGGTTGAGCTCGTCGGGTCTTTCTGGAACGCGCGCGAACTCGATTTGGTAATTCCAAACGGACAGCAGCCGCCAATTCGTGAACGTGTAGCCTATGAAACCAAAGGCGCGGGTTATGCCCACATGCTACAAACGGTTTCCAAGGCGATTCTCGATGGAAAGCTCGAGTGTGAAGAACACCCGCTGGAAGCAACCATCGAGAGCATGGAAGTGCTCGATGAAATTCGCCGCCAGATTAGCTAAGCGCGCTTAGGAAATTAGCCAAATCACGAAGGTTTTCTTTGCCGACGTGCGCGGTTATCTCTTTTGCTGATTGGTTTACCTCCGGGAAAACCTTCTCAATCAACTTTTGTCCCTTGGTAGTTAGTGACACCAAGATGATGCGGCGGTCGTCCTTGCTTTGCTTGCGAGTAATCAATTTGCTCGCCTCTAAGGTATTCAGCACACCGCTGAGGGTTGCCTTGGCAAGTCCAGTTTCACCAGCCACCTGGCGGGCTTCCGGGGATTTCCAGACCCAAACCACCCAGAGAGTGACAAACCCGGCCCAGGTTAGGCCGTGATTGTCCAGAACTGATCGTTCGAGCTGATTTCTAACCTGAAGGGCTGAAATTTGAAGATTGGAGATTGCGGCTAGTGCTCCGAGGTCTGTTGCATGCTGGCGCTTGGTCTCGGCCTGAGTGTGTTCGCGAGCCATGTTTAGTTCTTCTCTTTCTCGATTTTTAATGCGAGCGGGGTTAGTGCCCAAAGGATTGCCGAGGCGTCAATCAGCTCCTGCAGAATGGCACTCTCAGTGGCGTTGAAAATTCCAAATGCTGCTCCGAACATTGCGGCAATTGCGAGAATCATTCCAAAACCTGCAGACTGTTTTGCTTTCGTGAAAGCTGCCTTGGAGATATCGATTGCCGAGGCTAGGTGCTTGATTGAATCTTCGATAATCACGACATCCGCAGCCTCGCTGGCAGCGGTAGCTCCACGAGCACCCATTGCAATTCCAACTGATGCCACTGCAAGAGCCGGGGCGTCGTTAATTCCATCCCCAACGAGCAGTACCGAACCTTTGGTTTGCTCACGCTCTTGATTCACAATACGCAATTTTGATTCTGGAGTGCAGCCAGCATGGATTTCATCGGCGCCGATTTCAAGGCCAACCAAATTTGCAGTTTCTTCGCGATCACCGGAAACCAAAACTATTTTCTCAATACCTAGCTTTCGAAGATTCTGAATAGTTTCAATTGCGTCGTCACGGAGCGGATCATCTAGTCCGTAAATACCAGCCACTTGGCCATCGACTTTGATAGACACAAGAAGAGCCGAAGTAGTTTTACTCCAGCTCGGCAGTGGTAGCTCTGGTTGCCCAACGATAATCCTTTTTCCAAGTACCGTTCCGGAAATTTGGTGACCGTGGTCCTCGGCAATATCCGTGGCTTCGGCAAGCTCTACATCGAGCATTTCGGCATAGTCCACGATTGCTCTGGCTACTGGATGCGGGCTGTGCTGCTCAACACTGGCAGCCAATAGTGCCAATTCGCTGGAGTCCAGCCCCGGTGCGGTCTCAATAGTGGTGACCACGGCCCCACCCCTGGTTAGGGTTCCAGTCTTATCGAGCATCACTGTCTTGGCGTTCGCCAAGAGTTCGAGGAATTTACCGCCCTTGATCAAGGCTCCGCGTGCTGATGACTTCGACATTCCAGAGATGATGGCGACTGGGATCGCGAGGATGAGCGGGCAAGGAGTAGCTGCAATCAGTACTGCTACCGCGGCCGCTTGGTTTTGACCGATAACCAGCACGGCAAGGGCAACCACGATAGTGAATGGGATAAACCAAACGGCCCAACGATTTGCCAAACGTACCGTGTCTGCCGATTCGGCAGAAGCCTGTCTCACTAATCGAATCAAGTTTGAGTAGGTGCTGTGCTCCGAAGTGCTAGTTGCTGTTAGTTCGAGTGTGTGACCACTGTTCAGTACGCCAGATGCAATTTCAGCGCCGACTTCGTGAGTGACCGGATACGGCTCTCCGGTCAATGCAGATTCATCTAGTACGGCTGGGGTCAGCAACTTTCCATCGATAGGAACTACTTCGCCAGACAGCACGCGAATGTGATCACCTAAGTTGATGCTCTCAAGCGTCACTAATTCTTGCTGTCCTTGAGCACTAATTCGATGCGCATTTCTTGGTGCGCGATCAAGCAAGCTTTTCAATTCACGATTTGATTTTCCGGTTGCCCAATCTTCAAGCGCTCGACCACTAGCAAGCATCAGTGCGATGATGGCCGCCGCAATCCATTCACCAGTAAGTGTGGCTGCAACGATGGCTAGAGCTGCGAGTGAATCACTACCAAATTCTTTGTGGCGCAGTGCACGGTATGTCCAAATTAGTGAGAGCGCAAGGCCAGTGGCTGCGCCTGCCAGAAAGAAATATTCTGAAATTGCGAAACCGAGAATGAGTGCAAGAACGCTAACCAGTAAAAACCAATTGCGTTTGACCATTCCAGCTTGCATATCTCCAGCCTAGACTCGGCGTATGAGCGAAATTGCAATTGAGTTTCTAGGGGCAGCCGGTACAGTAACTGGAAGTCGATTCCTACTTACATCTGGGGGCACCAAAGTATTGGTGGACTGCGGCATGTTCCAAGGGCTCAAAGAACTACGACTCAAAAATTGGAACCCAATTGGGGTAGATCCAACCGAAATCGATGCGGTGGTGCTTACCCACGCACACCTGGATCACTGCGGTTACCTGCCAAAACTCGTCAAGGACGGCTTTTCCGGCAAGGTACATGCCACTAAATACACAGCCAAACTGGCCGACGTAATCCTGCGCGACTCCGCCCGCATTCAAACCGAGGATGCTGCCTGGGCTGCCAAGAAGGGGTTTTCCAAGCACAATCCACCAAAGGCTCTTTATGACGAAATGGATGCCCAAAAGGCAATCTCAGTTTTTCAGGTCGAGAACTATCTCACCAAGGTAAAGGTGGCTGAGGAAACCTTTGTGACGTTCCATCCAGGTGGTCACATTCTTGGTTCTTCGTTTGTCGAGGTTGAATTCTTTGGCAAGCGAATTTTGTTTACCGGAGATTTGGGGCGAAACGAGCACCCATTGCTTAAGGCGCCGGCCGATATCCCGGCCGGAAAATTTGATGTCATCGTTACCGAATCAACATACGGTGACCGTGAACACGAATCAACAACCACCAATTTTGAAGATGCCATAAACCGCACCATTCAGCGCGGTGGTTCGATTTTGATTCCGGCTTTTGCTGTGGACCGAACAGAAGTTATTTTGATTCGCTTGCGCGAATTGGTTGAGCAGGGCAAGATTCCAAATCTGCCAATTTTCGCAGACTCGCCGATGGCGCTCAAAGCTTTGGATTTCTATCGCCAAGCAATCAATGAAGCATCACCTGAGGTTCGTGACGACATCGTCGCAATCTGGAAAGGCAAAGATCCATTCGATGCCGGCAACTTGCACCAATTACTTACTGTTGATGAATCAAAAACAGTCAATAACCCAACTACTCCTTGCATCATTATTTCGGCGAGTGGAATGGGCACCGGGGGTCGCGTGGTTCATCACTTGCGCGACATGTTGCCAAACCCAAAGCACACTGTGATTCTTGTGGGCTATCAAGCCATTGGTACACGTGGCCGCAGTTTGGCTGATGGGGCTGAAGAAGTAAAAATGCACGGTGAGTTTGTACCGGTGAAGGCTTCGATCGAACAGGTGCAGTCATTCTCTGTACACGCCGACGCCGATGAACTAATCAAGTGGTTACAGTCGGCTGAAGAAAAACCTGGTCGAGTGTTTGTGGTGCACGGTGAAGCTGGGGCAGCTGATGTATTCAGCGAACGAATTCACAGCCAATTACTGCTAGATAGCAAAGCGCCGAAACTCGGCGAGCGTATCGTCTTGTAGCGCACTCTCGGCTTACCCTTAACTCATGCGTAAACGTCTGTTGGCTTTATCTGTTGCCGCCCTCACGGTGACTGCCCTGCCTGCTGGTAGCGCATACGCAGTTGACCCGACCCCGAGCCCGTCGCAGTCTCAATCGCCAACCACAACTCCATCGGCCACCCCGAGTGTCACTCCGACACCTACTCCCACACCAACTCCGAATAAGCCACGCACCTGCAGTATTCGCAAGGCGGCAACCGCAGCCGATCTGGCATATTTTTACGGCTACGCGGTAAACGCTAGGACCGGTGAGGTTTATCTCAACATCCGCGGCGACGTGCAAACTCCATCTGCTTCGGTAATGAAGGTGGTTACCGCCGCCGCCGCAATAGCCACCCTGCCAACTACCTATCAGGCTCAAACTACGGTTTGGTCGGTACCTACTGAGCCGGGCACCATCGTGCTGGTGGGTGGTGGCGACCACACGCTTTCTCGCCTCAACTATCCGTCTTACACAACTTATAAAAAGCCGGCCAAACTTAAGACGCTGGCCGATGCCGTGCTACCAACAATTCCTGCCGGCACTGTAATTAACAAGATCATCTTGGATGCATCTTTTTTTGATCAGCCAAGTTGGAACAATGCTTGGAAAGCTAGTGATCGAACCAACGGTTACATCTCACTAATCACCGGTTTGCAAGTTGACTCAGATCGTGCGAATCCAGATTTAACCGATCGTGCCTACAGTGGTTATCGAAGTAAAAACCCTGTGCTATCTGCCGGAAAATATTTCAAGGCTGCGCTCGGGGAGGTTGCCAAGTCTGCCACTTTAGTGGAAGCAAAGCTGCCGGCTGGTTCGGTGCAAATAACTTCGGCGAATTCACAACCAATTACCGTTTGGTTGGATCATGCACTTAAGTATTCAGACAATACGGAAACTGAATTTATTGCAAAACACACACTGAAATATCTGAACAAGACCACGAGCTACAGCAACATCCAAAAGTCATTCGCAGCGGCACTGAAGCCGCTAAAGATTGACACCAAGAAATTGGTGATGCTTGACGGTTCAGGCTTGGCACAGGGTAATCGAGTTACCGCAAAACTGATCACGCAGCTGATGGCCAAGTCTGCAGATGCTACTTCTCCGGTTGCGGCAATGTTCAATTACCTTCCGGTGAGTGGCGTGTCCGGCACGCTTTCCGCTCGCTTCAATGGCGCCAACAAGGCGGCGAGGGGAGCGGTCCACGCTAAGTCTGGCTACATCCCTGGGCTTTACAGCTTGGCCGGAATCGTTATGGCCAAGGACGGTACGCCAATTGCATTTGCTGGCTTCGCTAGAAGCGAGGGTGGAAAGCAGGTCGGCTATGGAGCGAGAGCTGCGCTCGATACCTTGGCCGCTCGCTTCTACGAGTGTGGATCAGGCAGCTACTACTAGTTTTTGGATTTCTTGCGGCGAGCAGTTACCCAAATCGCAAAGAACACAACCATTGCCACGACAGCAATCAAAAGGCCAATCTCCAACGCTGTGTTGTCATTCGCCACTGCTTCGCCCGCAGATGAATAAGCAATTGCCTCAGGGTCTTCGATTGATTCAGGTGCCGGCGCAATGAGCAATCGTGGACAGTTGTTTATTAAATCGGCATCTACTTCTGCGCTATTTGAAACTGAGAATTTATAACTGCCTTCGGTTGGGTGACCATCAGCAGAGACTGAACGCCAACTCACTGTGTAGTCACCGGCGGTTGCCAGGGCAGCGCGAGCGCTAAGTGTGTTACCCATTGGGCTGATGCATCCAACGGTTTGTAGCTCACCCGAGGCATTGGCCACGACAACTTCGAAACCACTGCCATCTGAAGTAAGGAGTACTTCTTCGTTGAAATTGACATTGAGATCAATGATGCCCGCCTCAACCGAACTTCCAGACTCTGGCTGCACGCTAGTTACATCATCGTGCGCTTGGGCTGCCGAACCAAAAAATAGATTTGCAGATATAACTAACAGGGCCGAAATAATGGCGGTTGCACGTCTCATGCCTTAATTCTATTTGCGTCTAAAATCAAAGCGATACTAAATAAGTCAGGGGTCGGTTTTGAGCAGTTTTCCACATTTCAAGCAGGTTGCACTAGGTGCCTTGGCTGGAATCGGAACTCTTGCGCTGCTGATTGTTGGTTTTACGGTGTCCGGAGTAGCCACCATCAATACCAACCCTGCTCCTGAACAAAGCCAAGCAGGGGCCTCGGCTAGCCCAACAACTTCGGTAACCCCAAACGCCACTCGCACCTGTTCGGTGGCTACTCAAGCGGCTGATGCTCGTCTCGGCTCATTCAGTGGAATTGTGATTAATGCAGACACTGATGAGGTTCTGTTTGATCGAAATGGCAATACTCCTGCAGCCACTGCATCAACTTTGAAGCTACTCACTGCCGTCGCGGCACTAAATGTACTCGGCCCAAACTACCGAGTTGAAACCAAGGTTTACTCTGACTCGGCTGATCCGGGAAACATCTTCCTAGTTGGTGCCGGTGACCCGACGCTTTCTCGTCTTGCGGCGGGAAAACAATCGGTTTACAGAGATGCTCCAAAGTTGGCTGATTTGGCGATTGGGGTAAAGGCTGCACTTGGCACAACTCCAATCACCAAAATCACCTTGGTTTCAACTGCATTCGCGGGTCCATCATGGGAATCAAGTTGGGAACGCAGCGAACAGACTCAGGGCTACATGTCTGAGGTAACCGCACTTCAAGTGGATGGCGATCGAGCAAATCCAACCGCAGAAACTTCAGCAAGAAGCACTTCGCCAGTGCAAAATGCAGGTAAGTGGTTTAAAGCCGCACTCGGCGCCACCGCTGCGAACGCAACTTTGGTTACCGGTTCGCTACCGAACGGAGCAACTCAAGTCACATCTGTGCTTTCACAACCGATCAGCCAGTGGATCAAGCACATGCTCTTGGTCAGTGACAACACTCAGGCAGAATTCTTGGCGCGACTTGTTTCACTTAAGCAAGGTTTTGACGGTTCATTCAGTTCGCTAAACCAAGCGTTCAAGCGAGCGCTAACTGGCACTTCGCTCGATTCAAGCAGTCTGATTATCAAGGACGGCAGTGGACTATCGAACTTCAACGCGGTACCTCCGGTGTACCTGGCCAAGCTTTCAAAACTAATTCTCAACGGCGGCGGTAATTATCAGGTGGTACTCCAAGGACTTCCCATTGCTGGGGAAAGTGGCTCACTGGCCAGTAGATTCAAGGGCGATAACCTCGATGCCTCTGGTCACATCATCGCCAAGACCGGCTGGATCAAGAAGGGTTACACCCTTGCCGGAATCATCAATGCAGGCGACGGCACTCACCTGGTGTTTGCGGTTTACGCTCTGGGTAACGTCAAGGATGACGCCAAGCAGGCAATTGATGACTTAGTGACAGCGATTTATCGCTGCGGAAACACGTTATCTAACGATTAGTTTTCGCGCTTAGCGCCGTCTGAGGCCATCACGGTAAACGTGTTTGGAGTCTGAAAACCGCGTCGGGCAAATTCGGCAATAACCGCCCGACTAATTTCAACGGTTTTTGATTTAGGCACTAGCGCAATGGCTGCACCACCAAAACCACCACCGGTCATTCGGGCACCAATCGCGCCGGCAGACATCGAAGCCTCGACGGCTACATCAAGTTCCTCAATAGAAATTTCAAAATCATTGCGCATCGATGCGTGTGATGCCAACATCAAATCTCCAATTGCTAGCGGACCTCGTGACTTAAGAGTTTCTACGGTTTTTAGCACTCGAGAGTTTTCGGTGACGACGTGCTTCATACGGCGGTAAGTTACGTCGTCCAAAATTTCTTTTGCCTTGACTAAATCGCTCTCATTCAAATCGCGTAGTGACTTAACCTGGAAGGCTGCAGCTGCACGTTCACAAGCAGCCCGACGTTCCGCGTAACCGCCATCTACCAAGCGGTGTGCAACTTGAGTATCTATAACCAAAAGTTCGAGATTGTTTTCATCGAAACCCAGTGGAACGTTTTCAATTTCGAGTGTTCTGCAATCCAGGAAAACGGCATGATCGACTTTCCCAAAAATCGAGGCAGACTGATCCATGATTCCGGTCGGTGCGCCGACGATTTCGTTTTCACCAAGCTGGCCGGCACGGGCTAACTGTTTTTTTGTGAGGCCGGCATTCCAAAGCTCGTTTAGTGCAGTGCCGACAGCACACTCGATTGCAGCGGAAGATGAAAGCCCAGCGCCGACCGGCACATCTGAGTGGATGTGGGCATCAAAACCGATGCCGGGGTTACCGCTCAGTTGCTGAATTGCCCAAGCTACGCCAAGCGGGTATGCCGCCCAGTCTTCGCGTGGTCGAATCTGGTCAATCGGAGTTTCGATTGCCTCTGGGGAGAAGTCACTCGTGACCCGGGCAATGCTGTCGTCGCGCAGGCTTACTTCGGCGTAGGTGCGGCGGTTGATGGCAAAGGGAAGTACGAAACCCTCGTTGTAGTCGGTGTGTTCACCGATTAGGTTTACTCGGCCAGGAGCCGACCAGATCTGGCTCAACTCAATGCCTCGCGCAATTGCGCGGCAGTGGTTTCAGGCGGGAAATCAGCAATGAAAGCACCCATTGCCGATTCAGATCCAGCCAGGTATTTGAGTTTGTCAGCGGCGCGACGCGGTGACGTGATTTGCAATTGCAGGCGAACGTTCTTGCCAGCCTCAATGAGCGGAGCCTGGTGCCAGGCTGATATGTAAGGGGTAGGAGTTTCGTAAATTTCATCTAGCGCGTGTAGCAGTCGGCGGTAGGTTTCGGCAAGTTCGTCTTTTTCATCGCTGGTTAGCTGCGCAAGGTTTTGCACCTGACGATGAGGTAGCAGGTGAATCTCAATTGGCCATCTGCCAGCAAATGGAACATATGCGGTGAAGTTCTCAGTCTTGATAAGTTCACGCGCCGAACCTTGTTCAAATTTCAGAGTCTCTGCAAAAAGATCATTACCAAATTTGGAAATGGAATCTAACACCCTTGTGGTTCGTGGTGTGACAAATGGATAAGCGTAAATTTGACCGTGCGGGTGGTGAAGGGTCACACCGATATCCTGACCACGATTTTCAAACGGGAATACCTGCATCACGCCAGGCAAACTTTGCAGGTGCTCAGTACGATCGGCCAGCGCCTCTATAACCGTGCGCACTCGATTGGTTGGCATGGCACCAAGCGAACCTAGGTGTTCTGGACTAAAAACTACAACCTCGCAGCGACCAATTGAATCGCGTACCGAACCCAGTTCGAGATTTGACACGCTTGCGTAATTTTGGTCTGGAGCGGCTAGAAGATCAGGACCAAACGATGGACTCTTGTTTTCGAAAACGGCGACGTCGAACTGATCAGGAAGTTCTGAGAGGTTCTCTGCCGTGGTTGGGCATAGCGGGCACTGGTGCGCCGGTGGCAGGTGAGCACGGCCGTGACGGTGGGCAGCTACTGAAACCCATTCACCGGTGAGTGAGTCGAGGCGCATTTGGGCGACACTAGGACGTGCGGCTGGTTCGCGGCTGTCCGGCTTGCGTCCAGCAGGCAGTTTTGAGCCACGATCATCGAAGTAAAAGAGGTCGCGACCATCGGCCAAATGTGAGTGAAGCTTGGCGATATCGGTCATTTCTACAGTTTAGATGACACGCCGATAGCGCCAATAGGCTGTGTTTACCTTCCGTTCACCTGCGGTTTATATGGTGAACGAGAAATTAACGTCAAGTTAGACCCCTCGCCGGAAAGGCCCAAATGGACCAAATGTTCCTGGTCGTCGCAGCGGTAGTCGCAATTGCGCTGTTCTTCGACTTCACTAACGGATTTCACGACACCGCTAATGCGATGGCAACGCCAATTGCAACGGGTGCAATGCGCCCACGAGTTGCAGTTGCACTTGCAGCCGTCATGAACCTAATCGGTGCATTCCTCGGCACGGCAGTTGCAAAAACAATTTCGACAGGAATGTTTGTCGATGGCACAAACGTTTTGCCACAGATGGTTTTTGCCGGACTAACCGGAGCTGTTACCTGGAACCTGATCACCTGGTTCCTAGGTTTGCCATCGTCCTCTTCACACGCACTTGTTGGTGGTTTAGTCGGAGCTGGAATTGCCTACACCGGTTTTGGTTCAATCAACTTTGCCAACCTAGTTGAAAAGGTTGCTATTCCTGCGTTGTTTGCCCCGGTTATTGCCGGAATTGCAGCATATATCGCAACTCGTCTTGCATACGCGATTACCTATCGCGGTGAAAATGCTCAGATTAGAACTGGCCGCGGAAAGTACCGAGTTGGTCAGTGGTTCTCATCTTCGCTCGTTGCGCTGGCACACGGAACCAACGACGGACAAAAGACTATGGGTGTGATCACACTTGGTTTGATCGCAGGTGGAATGGTAACCAAGGATGATGGAATTCCACTCTGGGTAATGATCTCTGCAGCAGTCGCAATTGCAGCTGGTACTTACGCCGGTGGCTGGCGAATCATAAAGACTATGGGTTCAGGTTTGGCTGAGATCAAGCCAGCGCAGGGTTTTGCAGCTGAATCATCGACCGGTTCGGCAATCTTGGCTTCATCGCTGTTTGGTTTCGCGTTGTCCACCACACAGGTTGCCTCTGGTTCGGTAATTGGTGCCGGCCTTGGACGCAAGGGTGGGGCAGTGCGCTGGAATAAGGCTGGACATATTGTGCTTGCCTGGTTCTTTACCCTTCCTGCATCGGCAGCGGTTGGAGCAATCTCGGCTTACCTAACTCACCTTGGTACTGCAGGCGTCATTGCAGATGCAATTTTGATGACCGCGGTTTCGATTGCGATTTTCCAGATCTCACGACGCAACAAGGTGAATCACAAGAATGTGCGCAGCGAAGTTGAAATTGCCGCTGAGTCGGTTAAGTCACCTCGACAGGTTCGCGCAGAAGCAAGGGCAGCCGCGAAGGCTGCTGCAAAGTCTGCCAAGAAGGGCGGTAAGAAGTAATGAACATCGACTGGACTAAATTCTACGAAGTTGCACTTGGTGCAATTGGTTTCACAGCAGTGGTAGTTGTCGTTTACTCGCTTGGTGTGCGCCTCTTGACTAATGCTCAGCACGTAGCTCCTGCCGCAGCCAAGGGCGATGCTAAGGCAGCCCGAACCGAGTTGTATAACCGAGTGGCTGCATACGCTTGTTTCGCGGTTGCGTTCGTTGCTCTTGCCTACGGCGTATTTCTAATGTTCGACAAGATGTATAACTCGAAGTAGTTACAGCCCCAGCTGTTTAGCTGCTTCACGGAGTTCATCTCTGACTCGCGGGTGCGCAGCCTCTTCTATGAGGTTGCGCGCTTGCTGTTTTTGGCTGTGTCCAAAAATATCCGCAACTCCGTTTTCGGTCACTACGTAGCTGTGTTGGAAGCTGGTCACGTTTTCGGTCAATCGCGGCACGATTGTGCTCACGTTGGCCTTCGGATGCCATGACTGCAGAGCTATGAAGGATGCCCCGCCTTTGGCATGCATTGCTCCAACGATGAAGTCTGTCGAGCCGCCCCAGCCAGAGTAAATCTTGCCATTCACATGGCTGGCATTGGCCTGGTCGTAAAGGTCGATCTGTAAAGCCGAGTTGATGCTGGTCATCTGATTTTGCCTGGCAATCAAGCCAGGGTCGTTAGTCTTCTCGGTGCGCAGCATCTGGACCTGTGGGTTTTTATCGAGCCAACGGTAGAGCTCGTGTGTGCCAAAAATAAACGAAGCGGTGATCGGATTGTTGAAGTCCAGTACACCGCGTTTAGATAACTCCAAGACTCCGTCCGAAAACATTTCGGTCCAAATTTTTACACCACTGTGCCTCTTTAATCCATTTAGAACCGCATTTGGAATTGCACCTATTCCAAGTTGCAAGGTTGCGCCATCAGGAATCATCGATGCGATTCGGTTTCCAATACTTAGAGTTGCTTCGCTAAGTTCCCGGGCGGGACTTTCCGCTAGAGGTTCATCCACTTCAAGTAGATAGTCGATTTGAGATTCGTCTATCTCTGCATCGCCAAATGTGTAAGGCATGTTCCGGTTGGCTTGGGCGATTACTAAGCCACCATTACTGCGCGCGGCTTCGATTGCTGCGGGCAAAATATTCACCTCAGTACCAAGGCTGACTTTATTTTGCTCAAGTCGGGACGTGTGAAGTAGGACCAAGTCTGGAACGTAGTGATCTCGAAAGAGCACGGGTACCAAGCTCAGGCGGGACGGTATGTATTCGAGGCGACTGCTACCACGCATTCCAGTTCCCACGAATGCGCTTTCAAAAGTTATTCCATCGCGGTCTGGGATGCCGGCTTGAGCATTGAGCATGTGAAGTCTGAATTCCGGTACCGATTTATCGATGACACCCAGCAGAGTATTTGGTGCGGCAAAGTTACCCGATGCCACCACCCTGGGATTGGCAGGGAGTTTGGCAAGCAGATCGGCTAGTTGAGGCTCGTTGATTTTGCGCATTTGTCTCTCCCTGCAAAGCCTAACTTTGCATCAATGTGACGGTGTAATGTGATGAATGTGAGCGCTCTCAACATCATCACTCGACAGGTCAAAGTAAACAAAGGCCTTGAGCACGTTGCGTCTTTTATGATCGGCGCTCCGCAACTGGGGTCTTGGCTTAGTCCGGTGAAAAGCGTCGATCCGGTGCTCGGTGGACGTATCGAATTTCGAGCCGAAGCCGGATTCGAGCACGGAGCTACTTATCTATTGCTAGACATCCCGCAGCAGGTGATTATCCAGTCGGATAAGTTTGGCGAGATCGACGTGAAATTTGATGAGGTCGACGGAAAAACTGTTGTGAATTTCAAGTTCACTAAAGCTGACGATGATGAATACGAAAAAATAATCGCAGATACGGTTACGCGATTCATTGCCATGGTGAATTACTAATGGCTACTAAAAAAGCAAATATCTATGACGTTGCCAAGTTGGCAGGAGTTTCGCACCAGACCGTATCGCGAGTCATGAATAACCACGCCAGTATCCGACCGAGCACCAAAGAACGGGTGCTCAAGGCGATGAAAGAACTTGATTACCAGCCGAACCTAGCGGCACGATCACTTGTTACCACTAAGTCGAATATGCTCGCGTTCCTAATTGCAGACACGGTTTTGTATGGCCCGGTTGGCATGAATAATGCCATGGAGAGACAGGCTCGACAGAATGGCTATCTAGTGGTGACACTTTCGGTAATTCCAGGTAATCAAGAATCTCTAACTGAGGCACTGACCAGTTTGCGCATTCTGCAGATTGAAGGATTAGTTACCATCGCGCTGCCACCAGAGAGTGTTAGAGCTGCCACCGAGTACTTCCCAGATATTCCGATGGTTTCGCTCGACACGTACGACATCGGCAATGCTCACTCGGTCGGTATCGATAACTTCGAGGGTGGCTACTTAGCAACTAAGCATTTACTTGATTTAGGACACAAAAAAATCCTGCACGTTGCAGGTCAGGTGGATTCATTCGAAGCTGAATCGCGTCGTCGTGGTTATGAAAAAGCCATGTCCGAATTGAAGTTGAAGCCCTCAGTTATTCAAGGCGACTGGACAGCTGACACCGGGCTCAAGGTCGGCGTTGATTTGAACCTAGGCGTAGGCAGATACACCGCGATATTCGCAGCGAATGATTACCTCGCACTTGGTTTGATGAAGGCGCTGAGGCTTCGCGGTATACAGGTGCCGGGGGATATCAGTTTGATTGGCTTCGATGACATCCCAGAGGCCACCTATTTGACTCCGGCGCTAACCACAATGCGTCAAGACTTCAAAGGGCTTGGCGAGGCCGCAATGGGTAACCTTCTGGCCGAACTAGCAGATGCTGAGACGCCAATGCAGCAGAGATTGGTGCCAGAAATTATTGTGCGCGAATCGACAAGTCCGCTGAACTAGCGCTTGAAGGGGCAGTGGCGGCAGGCCATCGCGCAGCACTTGCCTTGCTCAGCCAATCGCTTGGCGTTAAAGACAAAATCACCGGTTTCCGGATCTTTGTATCCCTCTTGCCCGAGTGCCATTGATAGCTCGTGCGCCTCCAGAATTTCCTCATA
>JBEGSY010000089.1:0-8453 GCA_041179725.1 Actinomycetota bacterium
GGCCATCGTGAATTAACTCGATAACCATGGTTTCCGAAATCAAGTGAAAACGAGGTGAATCGAGAATGTCTTCGATGATTACATCGGTGCCTGTCCACCAAACTTTCTTATCGCGAATTTCGACCGCGAGTGGCATTGGCTGAACAAAGCGATCTGCATTGCGACCAACGTTGTACTTTGCACCAAGAATGTCCCTAAGTTGCTTTCCGAGCGGATAGTGCTCAAAAGCGGTCTGTGTAACATGTAGCAAACGCCAAGCATCGTCTAAGTCACGCTCGTATTCGGCGCGATCCACAAACTCCGGAATCTCTCCCTCGCCAAAACGAGGGCAGGCGCAAGTCCAGTGCGCACCCATGCCTCCGACGTTGGTAGACATTGCCGCTGCAGGCATCTGGGAATCTTCGATCCCATCTTCAACTAGGTAAGTGCCCGGACGAGCAGTAACCACGCCGGTGTGCATCTGCCTAGCATCGTGAGCGGTGTGCGCCTTAGGCCCCTGGCTCGCCTGCTGGGCAGCAAGCATTTCGGCTTCACTGTTTAGGCTTCGAACGTGGGTGCCAAGTGGATGAGTGGCTGCTGGGCCAACTTCAAACATGGTGATATCGACTTCAGAATTTAATTCGTGAAGCTTCTTGGCAAATGATGATCCAATCGGGCCGGATCCGACCACGATTACTTTTCGCATAATTACTCCTTGCGAATTTTTGCAACATCGACCCAGGCCTCAGTTTTCACTGACTGCATTACTGCGTCGATAATTTGTGCAGCTCGGTGCCCGTCGTCGAAAGTCGCCATGACTTCAGATTTCGCACCGCCCTGAACGCCGTGATATGCATCCACGACGAAATCATTGAAACAAGTTTGGTAACCCTGAGGGTGACCAGCTGGAACCGCAGTTGGACGAACTGCTATTGCAGAGTTCTTACTTGGGTCGCGCTTAACAATCTTGTTGTCGCCAAGGCCACCAATCCAGCCAGTTTCAGGAGCCTGCTGATCGAATGAGTATGACTCCTCGGTTCCGTCGAACGAGAACCACAAACGGTTTGAATAACCTGCGCTGCACTGACTAATTACTGCAGATCCCATTGCACCCTGATCGGTTTCGAATGAAACCACAACACCGTCTTCGGTGTCCATCTTGTGCACGTAAGACATGTTCGCGTTCAAACGAGTAACCCGGTGACCAGTTACAAACTCCATGAGATCGAACCAGTGCACACCGATGTCGCCAAAGGCGCGAGTTGCACCACCGGCAGAGGCGTTGCTGCGCCAGTTGGTAGTCATGCTTTCGGCAAGCCAATCTTGTAAGTAGGTTCCGTGCAGCAACCAAAGTTTGTTGGTTGGGTGGTTGCGCAAACGCTCACGCAATTCCAAAACCATGGCGTGATAGCGGTACACAAATGGCATCGCTGTAACAGTTACATCGTTTTTCAATGCCAAGAGCTGATCTGCCTCGCCAAGGTTCATTGCTAAAGGCTTCTCAACAATCACATTGATCCCGCGCTCAATTGCAGCCTTAGCCTGAGGTAGGTGCAGGTTGTTTGGGGTGCAGATGTGGATGATGTCTGGCTCTGCATCAAGCAGTGCTTCAAAGCTTGCAAAGCCCTTGGCGCCGCGGTATCCAGCAGCGATCTCGTCGGCCTTTGCCTGAGAGCTACCGGCGAAACCGATCAAATCTGCTCCGGTTAGCACTGACGCATTGGCGTGCACATGCCCCATGAATCCTGTGCCTACGATAGCTGCTTTCATCTTTGAAAACCGATCCTTACTTACTAACTCTTGATTCCGCCGGCAAAGCCCTGGATGAACTTCTTTTGGAATATCAGATACAGCACAGTCATTGGCAACATGGCGATAATCAAAATTGCAAATACCTGGTTCCATGAGGTCACGATTCCACCGACAAAGTTATAAAGCACTAGTCCCAGTGTTTGAGTATCAGAACCTGCCAAGAAGATAAGCGGAGTAAAGAAGTCGTTCCAAACAATAATTCCAGTCATAATGGCAACGGTGCCGGTGACTGGTGATAGCAATGGGAACACAATTCGCGTGAAGGTTTTAAACCTTGAGGAACCATCGATATAAGCGGCTTCCTCGTACTCAATTGGCAAGGTTCGAATAAATCCGGTGTAAAGCAAAATCGAAAGAGGTAGCAGCATACCCATGTAGATAATTCCCATGCCCCACGAAGACCCAAGCAGGCCAAGCGTTTTTGCTCCTATGTAGAGTGGCACTAAACCCAACTGTGCTGGCACAACAATTGCGGTGAGCACCGCAAAATAAGCACCTTTGCTTAGACGGTTCATTCTTCGAGCTAGCACATATGAGGTGATTGAGCCAAAAAAGATGAGGCCTGATACAGCAATGGTAGTGATGATCGCGCTGGTCACTAAACCACCAAGCAAACCAGGACCTTGTGGGCCGGTAATTACTGTGACAAATGAATCCATGGTTGGTCTTTGCACCGGCACATATCCTGGAACGCCAAAGACTTCGTCGTCACCCTTTAGCGCCACATTCACGAGTAAATAAAGAGGTGAAAGAACGATTAGCGCATAGATCCACACCGCTATTTCGCGAAGGAAAGTCCATTTTGTGTATCTGAACATTATTTTTTTGCTCCTGAGCGATCACGAGTTAGGTAAGTCTGCAACAATGCCATCAACAAAATAACAACCGTGAATACCAGCGAGATGGACGAACCGTATCCATATTCCATGTAGACGAATGTCTTGTTGTAAATGATTGTGGATAGAGTATCGGTGGCTCCGAATGGGCCGCCTCCGGTCATCGCTATAACCTGGTCAAAAATCTTCATGCCTTGAATTAGGGCTAGTGTAGTTGACACTGCGATAGCTGGCTGAATCATTGGAATTGTCACAGATGTGAATCGACGCCAAACTCCCGCACCATCAATCGCCGCGGCTTCTTCAAGCTCTTGAGGCACTGTGGCTAGCCCAGCCAAGTAAATTACCATTGCAAAACCAATGTTTTGCCAGACAACCACTAACAGGATTACCCATATTGACCAAGTGGTGTCAGCTAGCCAAGTTTTCTGAAACTCTCCCAAACCCACAGATGCTAGGAAGGTGTTGATTGGCCCTTCAATATAAAAGATAAATCTAAAAATGTATGAAACTGCAATTGTGCTCAGGATAACCGGGAGAAATAGCAGCGTGCGAAGTAAGTAGCGAGTCTTTAGGCCACGGTTTAGGGCGAGTGCCAACATCAAACCAATCACGTTGGACAGCACAAATGACAAGATTGCCAAAAAGAAAGTGTTATAGATGGCGCCAGAGACTTCTTCGTCTTCAAAAATCTTTGTGTAGTTTTCGAGGCCGATCCAATTAAATTCACCGATGCCTTCGTAATCGGTGAAAGAGTACATAAATCCAACGCCAGTAGCGACGTAGTGAATTGAAAGAATTGCGGCTAACGCGGGTAGTGACCACCACCAATAGCCATGGTGAACTAGTTTCTTTACTTTGTTAGGACGAGGCCCGGGCTCACGCCCGGGCCTCTCCTTTACTGCAATTGCCATTGAATTTACTTAGCTATTCCTTGACTTGATTACCAGGCCGAGTCCATTGACTTTAGAACCTTGGCAATAGTGGTCTGACCAGTCATTACACCGATAGTTCCGGCAGCCATCTTGCTGGTTACAGCTGGGCCGTTAAACAGGGTGTAAGGAATCGGGTAAGTCTTGTTGGACTTAAGGAATGGAACCATCATCTTGTAGTTCTCAGGGTAAGTAGCCGCTGCCTTGTAAGGCAAGCTGCCTGAGGTGTCGGTGTATGCTTTCTGACCAGCTGTGCTTGCGGCGAAGTTGATGAATACCTTCACAGCAGCAGCGTTCTTGGTCTTGGCATTAGCTGCCCACGCGTAGTCCGAAGAAACCGGAATTCGAGTGTCAGCAGCTGTGTCACCTGGAATGTAAGCAGTAACGACATCCTGACCCTTTAGTGGTGGAACGAAGTTACGGAATACGTGTGAAGTTCCACCTGGTACGAATACCGCGTATGACTTCTTTCCGAAGAAGCGAGTGTCAATTGCGTCACCAAAACCGCCGGCCTCAAAGCCCTTCTGGAAACATCCAGCCTGGTTCATTGAGATCATGCGCTCGTAGTTCTTGCGCCATCCGGTGCTGTTGGTGAAGTTCATCTTGCCAGCAGCCTTTTTCAAGGTGTCTGCATAGGTGTACTGACCAAGAGCTGCGTTGATTAGGTTTTGGTTTGGAGTCATTCCGCCGGCGAATCCGAAGAAGGTTTTACCCTTTGACACTGCAGTCTTGCACTGGGTAAGTAACTCGGCAAAGGTCTTAGGCCAGGTTAGGCCGTCATCCTTCATCACGCTCAGGTTTGCTACTACCACGCCAACGCTCTTGTCCACTGGCAAAGCATAGGTCTTGCCACCGTACGAGAAGTTTGCACGCTCTAGCGGTGCTGCGAAGTCCTTCGCAGCGGTGTTTCCTAGGTCTAGTAGGTACTTTGCGCGTGCGAGCTTCTGCACGCCATCGATTTCACCAGCTCCACCAGCAACCTTGAATACGTCAGGTGCGTTGTTTGCCTGAAGCGCAGTCAAAAGTGTCTGCTGGTAGGTTCCAGTAACACCAACTTCTTTGTATTCAACGTTGTACTGAGGGTACTTCTTTTTGAATTCGTCAACGACGTTGGTCCAAGCGCTCTTGCCCTGCTGAGCATTCACACCCCAAATTGTGATTGTGGTAGCCGCGTTAGCAACTCCACCTAATGCGACCACTGACGATGCAGCAAGCGCGGTAGCCGCAAAAGCAGCTACGAGTTTTCCGCTACGTTTCTTCATCACGGATTCCCTTTCATGACTTCTTTGTCGAGCTACGGGTGTAGATCTAAATTGACTTTACTTCCGCAGTAATGACCTTCGGCCCACCGTAACCTTTTCGTTACCAGAGGTCAGCCAATAGTGACTATTTGCTTTATTTGGCTTTCAAAGCAACCTTTGGCATGGACACCGCAAGTATCAGGATTATCAAATAAACCACAGCTGAATTCAGGAAAATTGGCTGGAAGGCATCCAGGTACGCTTCCTGAACCTGTTGCTTGAGTGGTTGGGCTAGCGCAGTTACGTCACTTGGTTGCAGCGACACTCCTTGGAGGTTTTCCGGCAGTGGCAATTTGGCCAATGCGCTGCTCACGCCGAAACCAAATAGTCCACCTGCGAACGTGGCTACCACACTGCTAGCCATGTCTCTAGAAACAATTACGGTAGAGGTCACCGACCCTAGAAACTTGGATTCACTGAATGCTTGGGAAAGCGTGACGGTGAACTGGCCGTAAAAGCCCACCCCAAGCCCCGCCAGAGCAAGACCGACAACTTCGACCCAAACCCCAAATGGTTTGAGAAGCAAGTAGATGCCGATCATTGCGAATAACGCAATAGAGATTCCTAGAACGTAAAAGTGACGGTAGTGCCCGTGTTTGCTCAATCTACGACTACTGAATATATTCGCAAACAGCACACCTGCCACGAGCGGCACCAGTGAAATGCCCGCGAGCCAGGCTGGTATTTCGTAGGCCATTTGAAGCAGTGTCGGGATATAGCCCGTGAGTGGGAAAAGACTAGCCCCACCAAGTGTTCCGATTACTAATACTGTGATTGCCCCGCGGTTATTGAAGGCTCTGAAAGGAATGAGCGGGCGATCCGACTTTAGGGTGCGCCACACGAAAGCGATAATTGCCAAAACTGCAAATGATGCCAGTAGCAGCGTCATGGTCATGTCGCCATTGAATCCCTCTGAAATTGCGTGTAGTGCAAATACCAAGCTTACGCTCGCAAAAATAAACAATATCAAAGTTGACAAGTCAAAGAGTTTGCCTTCTCTCAGTTTCTCTTGCTTTGGAATGGCTGGGATCGCGAGCAGAGCTGCAGCTATCCCCAGTGGAAGATTGATCCAGAAAATCCAACGCCAACCAACTGTGTCAGTAAGTAGTCCTCCAAGAACTGGGCCGGCAACAGAAGCCACAGACCACACCGCTGCTAGGGGGGCAAGGTACTTTGGTCGAGACCTCTCGGGAATCAGGTGAGAAAGAATGGTCACCGGCAGAAGACTCAAACCAGCACCACCGATACCCTGCAGCACGCGAGCAACAGAAAGCATTGTGATGTCGGTTGCAAGGCCACAAAAAATAGAAGCACTCAAAAACAAAGCAGTAGAAAAAATGAACATCTTTGCTGAGCCGAATTTGTCGACCAATCGGCCATAAACCGGCATTGATATTCCAGTAGCGAGAGAGTATGCCGCAATTACCCAGGCTATATTTTCGATTGCGTTGAATTCCGCAACAATCTTTGGCAGTGATGTTGCAACAATAGAAATATCCAGCGCCGAGAGCAGTGCAACAAGAATTAACCCAGAGTAGAGCCGAACGAAATTATCGGGTAGACCTCGTTCGGCTAGCTTGCTAATCGTTTAGCTCCGATACCAACTTGTGAGCTCCGCGCACTGCGATTGCAACGCTGGTAAGCGTTGGGTTTACGCAGTTCGCAGTAGGAATAGTCCCGTTACCGCCAGTGAAAAGATTCTCATAACCCCACACCTTTGAGGTATCGTCGCAGACGCTAGTGCCGTCATCAACTGGGCCAATTCGGTGAGTGCCCATGTAGTGCAGGCTGGTGCCCGGTGCCATAAGGCGGGGCATACCCATGCCAGGCACAAACGCACCGAGCGCATCTGCTGCGCGGTGCATGAAAACCTTCACATCTTCCATTTCCTTGATCTCACGCTCGGTGAGCTCGTATTCAATGGTCATATTCGGGAAACCGCGGTAATCGAGCTCGTTGTCGTCGAAAGTAACTGCATCCTCGTAGCGAGGGAACTTACGGCCTCCCCAGCCTGCCATTGCAAACCCGTACTTATGATCCTTTAGTGGACTGTCATCTGGCAGCGGAAACGGCGGCTTGGTCACGTACATAATCTGTGCAGAGTATGGGTGTGACGGTTCGATAAACGGAACACGAGTAACACCAGAGACGGGGTCACCAGGGCTCAACTTTGCCAATTCTTTTTCGGCAACGTAATCCTCTTCGCTTGCATACTTCTTGAGCTTCTCTCCATCGAGAGCAATCGCACTGAAGCAAACCGGGTGTTCGGTTAGGTAGTGGCCTAATGCCTTTGGTCGAACACCAGAAGCCCAAAGAAGTTGAGGAGTACGAACAGCGTCAGCAGCAATTACAACTTTGTCTGCAAGTAACTCTGATTGCTCACCAGTTACTGCATCTTCCATCAATACGCCGATTGCTTTTTTACCTTCGAACAAAATCTTGCGAGCCATCGTCAAAGACTTTAGTGTGAATCGCTCTGCAAGCGGATTGCCCTTTTCAATTAGTGGTCCGAAAACGAAATCAGTGCCACCCCAGATCATTGTTCCGTTTGGTTGTTCTTCTGCAGATACTGGCAAAAAGTATGGGTGCACTGTCTCTGTCGAAATGTCCTTAAACTCTTCGGTGAGTGCCGCGCGAATAGCTGCACCAATTGGAGATTTCTTGAAAGGTGTCTTATTGGCGCGAAGTAAAACTTCAGCTCGAGAAATCGACTGCTCCCAATCTTCGTCAGAAATGAAGTCAATTTTTTCGCTGAATTCTGGTCGAGGAACTGCACAAGTCCAGTGCGCACCCTGACCACCAACATTGGTTGCGATTGATGCCATAGGGAATGACTTGGCGTGACCACTGCCTGGTCCGCCGAAGTCAACAAGGTGAGTTCCCTGACGAGCAGTCAGCGTGCCTTCCTGCAAGTATGGAAGTCCGAGTTTGGCACGAGTAGCCTCGTCTGCCTGAGGTCCCTGTGACATTGCGCGAGCCTTGGCTCGCTTCTCGTCATCGTGAATGTTCTTCACCGAAGCGCCTGGAATCTCGGTCAGTTGTGGTCCAAGCTCAAGCATGGTTACAGTCGCGGTTGGGTGAGCCTCGAGGATCTCGCGGGCATAGGTGGCGCCAATCGGGCCACTGCCAACGACAACTACGTGTGGTGCCTTGGTCATGTACTTCTTTTCCTTTACTAACTATCCGAGCGACAAGATGTACTGGATAGCCTCAGTGGTGTCTTTTGAAGGGTAGAACTCGAGCCCAATCGGGCCGGTGTATCCCATTGCATCTACTGCAGGGATGATGGTCTTCCAATCGATGTCACCGGTGCCGGGCTCGTGACGACCGTTGGTGTCAGCCAACTGCACATAGCCAATCTGGTTCTTGTAGTTCTTCAAGATCCAAAGCACATCTTCGTGCTCCATCGATGAGTGGTAGATGTCGTAGAGAATCTTGAAGTTGTCTGAAGCAACTTTGTCTGCGATGTAAACCGCTTCTGAGGTTCGATCTAGCAAAGCTCCAGGGTGATCGTGGCGAGTGTTGATCGGCTCAAGCACCAACTCAATGCCTTCAGGTTTTGCAATCTTGTCGGCTTCGATGAATGCCTCAGC
>JBEGSY010000090.1:0-3042 GCA_041179725.1 Actinomycetota bacterium
GATCCTCAGGGCGTTCGCCCGCTAGTGCTTGGCCGCTTAGAACGCGGATGGGTAGTAGCTTCCGAAACAGCGGCGCTAGATATTGTTGGTGCATCTTTCGTCCGCGAAGTTGAACCTGGTGAGCTGATTGCAATCGATGAAAATGGATTGCGTTCATCACGATTTGCTGAAGTCAAACGTGCCGGTTGCGTCTTTGAATATGTTTATCTTGCACGCCCAGACACCTCGATTAACGGTCGCGTGGTTTACGACTCTCGCGTTGACATGGGAAAGGCGCTAGCGCGCGAATACCCGGTTGAGGCCGACCTGGTAATTCCGACTCCTGAGTCTGGAACCCCCGCCGCTATTGGCTACTCGCAGGAATCGGGCATCCCGTTTGGCCACGGTTTGGTCAAGAACGCCTACGTAGGCCGCACCTTTATTCAGCCGTCACAGACCATTCGTCAGCGCGGTATTCGCCTGAAGTTGAACCCGCTTAAAGAAGTAATTCGCGGCAAGCGCATCGTAGTTATCGACGACTCGATCGTTCGCGGAAACACACAGCGTGCGCTCGTGCAAATGTTGCGTGAAGCAGGAGCTGCAGAAATTCACGTTCGTATTTCTTCTCCACCAATTACTTGGCCATGTTTCTATGGAATCGATTTTGCTACTCGAGCCGAACTTATTGCAACCGGACTCGGTGTTGACGATGTTCGTAAATCAATCGGCGCTGACACACTCGGATATCTTTCGAAAGAAGGAATGGTCGCTGCATCTGGGCAGGAAGAAAAATCTCTCTGCACCGCTTGCTTCACCGGAACATATCCAATCGAACTTCCGACGCTCGATCGTCTTGGTAAAAACTTGTTAGAGAAGCCAGACGATGCTGCATGCAACCCAGGACCAGACAGCGAGAGCGACAAACTGGTGCGCGAACAACAGGAAACTTTAAATGACTGATGCTTACGCAGCAGCAGGAGTAGATACTCACGCTGGAGATCTTGCCGTTGAACTTATGAAACGCGCAGTTGGTGCAACTCACAACGACATGGTGGTCGGTGGTCTCGGTGGCTTTGCGGGAATGATGGATGTTTCATTCCTTAAGAATTACGATCGCCCACTACTTGCAACTTCAACCGATGGTGTTGGCACCAAGGTTGCGATCGCGCAAATCATCGACAAGCACGACACCATTGGCCAAGACCTAGTGGGTATGGTGGTCGACGACATCGTGGTGGTTGGTGCCAAGAGTTTGTTCATGACCGACTACATCGCGTGCGGAAAAGTTGTGCCACAGCGCATCGCGGATATCGTTCGCGGCATTGCAGAAGCCTGTTCTTCAGTTGGCGTTGCCCTAGTTGGTGGCGAAACCGCCGAACACCCGGGACTGCTCGGACCAGATGACTACGACGTAGCCGGTGCCGCGGTTGGTGTGGTCGATGCAGCCAAGCTGCTCGGCCCGCAGAAGGTTAAAGCCGGGGATGTGGTGCTCGGCATGCAGTCTTCGGGCTTGCACTCAAACGGCTACTCGCTCGTGCGCAAGGTGGTGGCCGACTCTGGCCTTGACTACCGCAAGTCAGTTGCCGAATTTGGCAGCCGCTCGCTTGGTGAGGTTCTGCTTGAGCCAACTCGCTTGTACACCGGCGTGCTCAATTCACTTCTCGAGTCTGCGCTCGGAGCTTCAGTGCACGCCATGAGTCACATCACCGGTGGTGGAATCGCTGCCAATATCGCTCGTGTGTTACCAGAAGGCTTGGCACTCGATGTCGATCGTTCAACCTGGTCTCCGCACGAAGTATTCCGCGTGCTCGCCGGTTGGGGAGACTTCGCACTTGAATCAGTCGAGGGCACCTGGAACCTCGGGCTTGGTCAGGCAGTTGTAGTTGAGGCTGCAAACGCAGGAAAAGTTTCAACGATGTTGAATGAACTCGGAGTGCCAACTTGGCAGCTGGGTGTAATCGAAAATGCTCCGGCAGATTTGAGCAGCTACGTGCACGGCGCCAAAGGCGTTGACGGTGGAGCAGTTCGTCTGGTTGGCAAATTCGCCAACTAAGAAAGCTCAAATGAAGCACGAAAAACTTGATCGCAAATCTGCGGTCATTATCGGAACACTTTTGGTCACCGCATTCATCGGAATGCTTAACGAGACTGCGCTCGGAGTTGCTCTTCCTCAGGTCATGAAGGAATTACAAATTCCTGAAAGCACCGGCCAGTGGTTGAACACTGCGTTCATGTTAACGGTTGCAATTGTGATTCCGACAACTGGTTACTTACAGGTGCGATTCAGTCGTCGTCGTTTGTTTCTGTACGGGATGGGAGCATTCACCATCGGCACTTTGGTGTGCGCCACTGCACCGGCGTTCGCATTCTTGGTTGTAGGTCGAGTTATTCAGGCTGCTGGAGCCGGTCTAATGTTTCCATTGCTAATGACCACAATCATGGTTTTAGTGCCTGAGGGATCACGTGGTCGCATCATGGGAAACATCGGAATTGTGATGAGCGTTGCTCCGGCAATTGGCCCATCCTTCGGTGGATTGGTGTTGAACTTCTCAAACTGGCGCACGATTTTTTGGATCATCTTGCCGATTGCTCTCGTGGTCACATTGTTTGGTTACAACAAGGTGCGTGGAGAACAGGAACGCAGCAATGCAGGTATTGACTGGCTATCGGTGGTCATCTCGGTCTTCGCCTTCGGTGGGTTGATTTACGGCTTGAGCTCATTCGGCGACCAGGCTCGCGGCAAGGCACTGCTTAGCCCTTACATTCCGCTAGCCGTGGGACTTGTTGCCATGGTCTGGTTCGTGCGCCGTCAGCTCAAGTTGGCTAAAGAAGATCGCGCGCTTCTCGATGTCAATGTGTTCCGGTCGCGAACCTTCGCACTCAGCACATTTGTATTGTTAGCGATGTGCGTCAGTTTGTTCGGTCTCGCATTGTTGGTACCAATTTTTGCGCAGACTGCGCTTGGATTCACCGCGCTGCAAATTGGACTGGCTTTACTGCCAGGTACTTTATTTAACGGATTGATTTCTCCATACGTTGGTCGTCTTTCCGACAAATACGGCC
>JBEGSY010000091.1:0-5429 GCA_041179725.1 Actinomycetota bacterium
TTCTCAATTGGAACAGACGCGTTGCGCACCTCTAGACGAAGAAGTTTGCGTTCAGGTTTCTCGTTCATCGTCTCATTTCAATCTCACCGAGGTGTCTTTGCACGGCTTCCGCGGCCATCACTGGAGTTATGTTTTTACCAGTGAGTAGTGAAAGTGTTGTGGTCTTGGCGTCGCGTATTCCGCACGCAATTATCGTCTCATAGGGCTGTAAAGAATTGTTGCAGTTCAACGCAAAGCCATGCATTGTGACTTTTTCGGCTACTCGAATGCCAATGGCAGCAACTTTTTCAAAGTTACCGTCTACATTTACCCAGACGCCACTTCGACCGCCTACGCGTTCACCAGTCACGCCGAATTCTGCGATCGAATCGATTAGTACTTGCTCAAGCCACCGAACATAGCCGACAACGTCAATGGGTTCTGGAAGCTTCATGATTGGGTAGCCAACCAACTGGCCTGGTCCGTGCCATGTAATCTTGCCACCGCGGTCAACGTCAATTACCGGAGTGCCATCCATTGGCCGTTCGTCAGGTTCGGTTCTCTTGCCTGCAGTGAAAACAGACTCGTGCTCGAGCAGTAAAACAGTGTCGGTTGCACCCCCATGCGCCACCTGCTCATGAACTTTGCGCTGAAGTTGCCAAGCTTCTTCGTAATCTACGAAGTCGGGAGATAACCCGATAACTTCAAAAGTTGGCATTGTTCTAGTTTAAATCTGGAAGCCCACTGATTATTCCCCAGATTCTAAATTCAATACATCAAAAGCACGAATCTCAGCTTGGCTAGGAGCATGGCATTGAAAAGCATTCTCAATGAGCTTGGAGTTACCCATTTTCATAGATTTTCTCCCGTTTTCACCAACTGGTATCGGCAATTCAAGCAGGTCGAAGAACAGGGGCAAGCGGTAAGGCCGTTGCGAGTGGGGGCAAAGCGCATTGTCTTGGTTCTCGATAAGGAACAGCGGCGCACCAGATATTCATCTTGGCTAATAGGGGGCTTAGCGATTGCGGGTATAGCGTCTTGGCCAATCATTTCCATGAATCTAATTCCTGACCCAAATATTGAACCTTCGACCGCTAGCTGCAGTCGACTAGTTTCCGGCATGCCAATCAGCAATTTTGTTGATTGGCAGTTTTCCAATGTTCTGGTTCAATCTCTCGGAAACTTATCTGAATACCAAACCGTTGCAAAATGTCGAGATCAAAAATGGACTGGTGTCTTGCTTCTAAGTGACGACGCTGGGGAAAAGAAAATAAAAAAATTGACCCCCACCGAATGAGTGAGGGTCAATTTAAGTACTTGACTTAGATTCCTAGATTTGCTGCGAAGTTCGCCTCTTCAAGGCGAGTCTTTACATCGACTAGGAAGCGACTTGCATCTGCGCCGTCAACCAATCGGTGGTCGTATGAAAGTGCAAGATAAACCATGCTGCGGATAGCGATGGTGTCTTGACCATCTGCACCAGGCACAACTACTGGACGCTTGGTAACAACGCCGGTACCCAATATCGCGACCTGAGGTAGGAATACCACTGGGGTGTCGAAGAGTGCTCCACGTGAACCGGTGTTGGTCAACGTGAAAGTACCTCCACCTAACTCATCAGGCTTCAACTGGTTGTTGCGAGTACGTGCAGCTAGATCTGCAATCTGTCCAGCGATTTGAGCAATGTTGAGCGAAGCAGCATCGCGGATTACCGGGGTGAGCAAACCTTTCTCGGTGTCAACAGCGAAGCTGATGTTCTCGGTTGGGTGGTAAACAATGTTTTCACCATCGATAGTTGCGTTTAGCTTAGGGTGCGCGCGCAGTGCTTCTGCAGCTGCCAGCGCGAAGAATGGCATGAAGTTCAGCTTGCCGCCGGTAGCCGCAACGAAAGCTGGCTGCACGGCTGCACGTAGATTAGCAATGTGAGTTACGTCAACTTCCACAACAGTGGTCAGCTGAGCAGTCGATTGCATTGATGCAACAGCGCGCTCCGCTAGAACTTTGCGTAGTCGAGACATTGGTTCAGTAGTTCCGCGCAGGCTTGACGCCGCCGCTGCTACATGTGGTGCAGAGGACGCGATTGGTGCGGCAACAGGTGCTGCAAATGCAGTTGCTGCAGGTGCACCGCTGCTGGCAGCCAAAACATCTTCCTTGCGAATACGTCCACCAACACCGGTGCCGTTTACGCTGTGTAGATCAATTCCATTTTCATTCGCCAGCTTGCGAACCAAAGGAGTTACGTAGCCCGCGTCGCTGTTAGTTTGCGCAGGAGCAGTAACTGGGGTAGGAGCTGCAGCCGGAACTGCAACGGGAGCTGCAACCGGTGCGGGTGCTGGAGCTGGAGCCGGTGCTGGAGCTGCTGCAACTGGCGCAGGAGTCTCAACCGGAGCTGGAGCTGACGCTGGGGCAGCAGGTGCTGCGGCATTACCAGAACCACTTCCAATGATGGCAAGTACGGCACCAACCTGAACGGTCTCGTCCTCTTGAACCAAAATCTGTTCAATGGTTCCAGCCACAGGCGAAGGGATCTCGGTGTCGACTTTGTCGGTCGATACTTCAACCAGTGGTTCGTCAACGGCAACGGTGTCGCCAACCTTCTTCAACCAACGGGTTACAGTGCCTTCGGTAACGCTTTCGCCAAGCGCTGGAAGTACTACTGATTCGCTCATATTCGTTTGCTCCTGTTTTTAAGCGTGTGCGTGAAGTGGCTTACCGGCAAGTGCGAGATGCGCTTCGCCGATCGCTTCGTTCATGGTTGGGTGTGCATGGATAAGTGTTGCAACATCTTCAGGGTATGCCTCCCAGTTGACGATGAGTTGTGCTTCACCGATTTGTTCGCCAACACGTGAACCAATCATGTGAACTCCTACAACTGGTCCGTTGTTTTGACGGATCAGCTTGATGAAACCTGCAGTACCAAGAATTTGGCTCTTACCGTTTCCACCAAGGTTGTATTCGTAGGTTGAAATGTTGTCTGCGCCAAATTTTTCAGCAGCCTTAGCTTCGGTCAAACCTACAGATGCGATTTCTGGCTCACAGTAAGTAACCTTAGGGATACCATTCTCATCAATTACTGCTGGGTTTAGGCCAGCGATTTCTTCAGCGATGAAAATACCCTGTTGGAAACCGCGGTGGGCAAGCTGCAGGCCAGGCACAATATCGCCGGCCGCGTAAACACCAGGAATGCTGGTTTGTAGTCGTTCATTGGTTAGAACAAAACCACGATCCATTGAAATGCCGTTTTCTTCATAACCGAGGCCAGTAGTGTTTGGTCCTCGGCCAACAGCAACGAGGAGAAGTTCTGCCTCAAGCTTTTCGCCGCTCTCAAGTGAAACCACTACGCCGTTTTCGTGCTGCTCAACTCCTGAGAATCTAACGCCTGTCTTGAAGTCAATGCCGCGCTTACGGAAGGCACGCTCTAGAGCCTTACTTACCGATGCATCTTCGTTTGGAACGAGGGTAGGGAGCCCTTCGATGATGGTTACCTCAGTGCCGAAAGATTTCCAAATTGATGCAAACTCAACACCGATAACTCCGCCACCGAGAACGATTACCTTGTTCGGTACGAACGTCATCTGGAGTGCGTGCTCAGAAGTGATTACGCGACCACCAATTTCTAGACCCGGTAGCGAACGAGAATAAGAACCTGAAGCCAAGATTACGTTCGCACCGGTGTAGGTGTCTCCGCCGACTTGAATAGTCTTTGGTCCGACAAGTTTTCCCTCACCGTGAACTACGGTTACGTTCTTTGAGTTGACTAGTCCAGTTAGTCCTTTAAACAAACGATCCACGATTCCATCGCGGTAAGTGTTGACCACATTCATGTCGATTGAACCGAATTGAGCCTGGATACCGTAGTGACTAGCATCCTTGACGACATCAGCAACTTCGGCAGCGTGTAACAGTGCCTTGGTAGGAATACATCCGCGGTGAAGACAAGTGCCGCCAAGTTTGTCTTTTTCGATTAGCGCAACAGATTTTCCAAGCTGTGCAGAACGAAGAGCTGCGGCGTAACCGCCACTTCCGCCACCGAGAATTACTAGATCAAAATTGTGCTCGGCCAAGACAGACTCCCATACAGAAATTAAGCGAACATTCCAACTTTACTACCGAGATTGGCGAGGCTAACGCCTGTAATCGGCTACTTAGCGCTTTGTTCGGCGATAGTAATAAGTGTTCTCACGTATGAACCGGATGCACCCTTTGGAATGTATCCGTAGCCAGCACCATCGTTGTCTGCGGGTCCGGCAATGTCTAGATGCGCCCAGTCAATGGTTTGGCTGGAGTTTGCAGATCTCTTGCCAATGAATTCACGTAAGAAGATGCCACCAAATAGCATCCCTCCAGCAGTATTGCCTACCTTCGCATTCTGCATGTCAGCAATATCCGAGTTCATGAGGCTTCGAAGTTCGTCTGGCATGGGCATGTGCCAAGCAAGTTCACCTGCGGCTTTTGCAGCTTTAAGAACTTTGTTGACCGCGGATTCGTCGCCCATGAGTCCCGCGTATCGCGCTCCAAGGGCGATGCGCTGTGCTCCGGTGAGTGTTGCCACATCAACAATTAGGTCCGGATAAGCCTCACTAGCCAGTGCCAGCCCGTCAGCTAGAACTAATCGCCCCTCAGCGTCAGTATTCGTGACTTCAACGGTTTTTCCATTTCGTACCTTTATAACGTCGCCTGGGCGAGTAGCTGTTCCTGAAGGCATGTTTTCAGCCAGGCACAGGTAAGCGGTGGTGTGAACTTTTACTTTGAGGCGTGCAATCGCGATGATGGCGTTGAGTACGGTGGCAGCGCCCGTCATGTCGTACTTCATGCCGAGCATTGAGGCGGCAGGTTTCAAGGAAAGCCCGCCGGTGTCGTAGGTGATTCCTTTGCCCACTAGTGCCAGTTTAAACTTTGCCCCAGCAGGCTTGTACTCAAGCTTCACCAAGCGAGGAGGGCGGATTGAACCTTTTCCTACGCCAACCAAGCCGCCAAACCCGCCGGCAGCGAGCTTCTTTTCATCCAAAACAGTTACGGTCAACTTCGCGCCTCGGACAAGTTTGTTTACCTCAGTAACAAAACTCTGCGGGTAGAGGTCGTTGGCGGGCATTGACACAAGGTTCCGGGTGTCGTGAACCGCCGAGCTGAGTATTTCAACTCGGGTCAATGTTGCCGGTTTGATCTTGAGTTTGGTCAGCAAAGTGCAGCCTTGCGAAGCAGCCTTCTTTGCGCCTGTTTTGTAAGAGTCGTAACTGTAATGGCCGATTGCGTAGCCCTCAAGCAGGGCTTGTGCTTCGTCCTCGTTTCGTAGGGCTATGTCGAAGTACACCTGACGGAATTCATTTAGATTTCGACCAATAGTGCCTCCAGCATGTCGGATTGCATCCAAATTGCCCGACTCGAAGCCACCCAGTAACACAATTACCGAACCGTTTGGACCCGGCACTCGAGTTGTTGAGTCTGACGAA
>JBEGSY010000092.1:0-4313 GCA_041179725.1 Actinomycetota bacterium
TCACTCGGCGAGTTCAACGAGAAGAAAATCGGTTTGGTTGGTTGGTCACTCGGTGGTTACTACGCACCTCGTGCAGCAGCATTTGAAAAGCGTCTTGCTTTGGCCGTGGCCTGGGGTGCAAACCACAACTGGGCCGAGGTCCAGGAGGGTCGCCGCAACCGCGAGGGTGAGAACCCAGTGCCGCACTACTGGAAGCACGTCTTCTGGGTTTGGGGCGTAGACAACATGGAGGACTTCATCGAGGTCACCAAGAACATGCACCTCAACGGGGTTGCCGAGCAGATCACCTGTCCGCTGCTGGTTACCCACGGTGCCAACGACCGTCAGATCAACGTGAAGTACGCCCTGCAGACCGCAGAGCAGGCAGTCAACTCACCAAAGTTGAAACTACGCATCTTTGATGAGCCTGAAGGCGGCACCGAGCACATCAGCATCGACCACATGCCTTACGTGGCTGGTTACATTGCTGACTGGATCGAAGAGACTTTCGGCGAACAGTAATTACTTGTTTTGTCTAACTGAATAATTGATGTGCTTGGCTAGCACTTCGGGCGCTTCTAAAACCGCTTGATGTGCGACACCAAGTACTTCGATTATTGAGCCATTTTGCAATTTTTTTGAATATTCGATGGCTGTTTCAACTGAAATGCCGGGGTCAAGTTCCCCCGTGACCACCATTACCGGCGGTTCAATTTTTGGTAATTCAGTCCAAAGATCAAATTTTCCTAAAGCTTCACAGCCAAGAGCGTAACTCTCAGCATCGACCTTTTGAATCATTGAAACAGTTTGTTCGACTACCTCAGGCTTGCGTTTAAGAAAACTCTCACTGAACCATCGGTTCGAATTTAAGTTCACCAAAAAATTCGTGCCCTCGCTACGCACCTGTTTTGCTCGATTCCGCCACGCGACTTCGTCTCCAAATTTCGGAGCGGAGCAAATAGGCAAAACTACCTTTACCCGCTTCGGATAACGCAAAGCCAGAACCAATCCGATAGCTCCACTGATCGAGATTCCGGCATAGCAAAAATTCTTGATGCCTAATGAATCAGCCAACTCGATTACGGCATCGGCAAGGTCTTCGATGGTGAAAGATTCGGTCACCGCGGGTGATAATCCATGACCTGGCAAATCAAAGCGCAGGTACTTCATTTCTGGATTGAAGTGCTTCTGCGCCACGTCCCAAACATCTGCGGTAGTACCGAAACTGGGGCCGAGAATTACAACTTTTGATGAACCTTCGAGTTGCTCGAGCGGCAGATTCGAAGAGCCGACTAGCTTCATTCAGCTTTACCGAATTCGATTTCTTCTGCCGCCTTGCGCAGCATGCCCATCAGCCATTTCAGGGCTGGATCGCCTGATTTAGAAGGGTGCCAGTGCACCGACTCAATCAGTACTGAAATCTTCAATGGAGTCTCGGCAATAGCTAGATTGAGTTTTTCCGCATATTCATTTGCCACGCGCTCAGGGATAAGCCCGTACATTTCGGTATTGGAAACCGCAAATGGAACTGGGAGAAATCCTTCAACCATGATTCCCACCTTCGGGACAATGCCCAATTCAGCCATGGCAATGTCAGTCGGCACTTTAACCGAATCTCCAAACGAGACTTTGACCTTACGCAACTCAGCAAGATCACTTATTTCGAGTTTGCCATTCTTGAGTCGCGGGTTATTTTTGTCAACGATGCAAACAAAGTTGTCGCTGAACAACGACTGGTGTTTACCAGCAATACCCACTCCGGTTGCCGCCACGATTACGTCGCGACGCAGTAAATCGATCGCGCTCACTTCCCCTTGTGAAGGCATAGTTTCAAATGAAACACTCGTGCCCGGTGCTTCTTCTTTCATTAGGCGAATCAATGGACTGGTTAATTGTGCAAGTGCGTAATCGGATGCCGCTACATAAAAAGTTCTGGTAGATGTTGCCGGATCAAAAGTGGGCAAGATGTCGAAGATGCGCTTGATCTCAACCATTGCCTGGGCAACTACCGGCCTAAGTTCTAATGCGCGCTCGGTTGGTTCAAAAATTTTTCCATTGCGCACCAGCAGTGGATCATCAAACTGAGTGCGCAAACGTGCAAGCGCTCCAGAAACCGCTGGCTGTGACATGCCGATGGCATCACCCGCACGGGTGAGATTCATCTCATTCAGAATTGCGTCTAGTACGACAATGAGATTTACGTCAATTTTTCGTAAATCGGTCATGCGTTAACTATACGGTTGGCATATTGCCGATCCAGACGGCACGTACGTTCATAAACTCGTGCAGTCCTTCAATCGACAATTCGCGTCCGTACCCACTGAGCTTGACTCCACCGAATGGCAAGCGCGGGTCTGAGGCAACAACGCCATTAACAAAAAGCGCACCAGATGAGATGTCGGCACCGAGCTTGACACCGATGCTTGGATCCTTGGTCCAGATGCTGGCAGCCAAACCGTACTGAGTGGTGTTGGCTAACTTGATGGCCTGCTCAGAGCTGCTTGCGCCAACTAGGGCAAGCACTGGGCCGAAGGTCTCCTGGTTGAATACCGGCATGTCTGGAGTTACGTCGGCCAGGATGGTCGGTGCGTAGAAGTTTCCCGGACCGTCGATGCGGTGGCCACCGGTAACTAGGCGGGCGCCCATGGCAATCGAGTCCTGCACTTGCTTGTCGATGTCGTCCACAAAAGCCTTCTTGGCTAGCGGGCCAAGCTGAGTGTTGGCGTCTAGGGGGTCGCCAATCTTGAGCGCCTCAACGAGAGTCTTGATGCGTCCCTCGAAGTCGTCAACCAGGTTGTCGGCCACGATGAAGCGCTTGGCACAGAGGCAACTCTGGCCAGTGTTAATGAATCTGGCTTTCACGGCGAATGGCGCGATTGCCTCGCTGTCAGCATCTTCAAGAATTACGAATGGGTCTGAGCCACCGAGTTCGAGCACGGTCTTCTTAAGTGCGCGACCAGCCGCCTCAGCAACCGATGCACCGGCTTTTTCTGAACCGGTAAGTGTTACTGCAGCGATGCGGTTGTCTTCAACGATGGTGTTAACCATTGCGTGATCAGCCACAACAAGAGATGTGAATAGGCCCTTAGGGAACCCAGCTTTTTCGATCGCGTGCTGAATCGCAATTGCCGAACCGGTTACGTTCGATGCGTGCTTCAACATGCCACCGTTTCCGGCAGCAAGAGTTGGAGCAGCAAAACGAATTACCTGCCAGTAAGGAAAGTTCCATGGCATAACCGCGAAGATAACGCCGAGTGGTTCGTACGAAACATATGAGTTAACCGCTTCGGTTTTCACTGGCTTTGGAGTTAAGAATTCAACGAGGTTGTCTGCGTAGTAATCGCAAGCAAGCGCACACTTCAGAACTTCGCCGCGTGCCTCGGTAATTGGCTTACCCATCTCGCGTGAGATAAGTGTCGCGTGATCTTCTACATCGTCACGAAGTATTTGTCCGAGCTTGCGCAATTTAGTAACGCGCTCTTCCAGCGGAGAGTTGCGCCATGCAGCTTGTGCAGTAACTGCTGCATCCATCAAACCTGAAACTTCGTTCCATTCCATGGCGTCGAAGGATTCGATTACCTCATCGGTAGCTGGGTTTACGGTTAGTACTTGCTTGCTCAAAGTTGATCCTCTGAATAGGTGCGAACTGCTCGTGGAATTTTGTGATTCGGTGAATCGGTTGCCACGATTGTATTTTTGATGCTACCAAGGCCTTCGATTTCCATCTCGACCACGTCGCCCACCTTTAGTGGCGCAGGAGTTGGACCACCGTTGCGGCTCCACTGCTCGGCTAGTGATCCTCCATTTGAAGAAGTTCCGGAACCAAGGATGTCACCTGGACCAACCACTGATGCACGCGATGCGTGTACTAGCAACTGCTCAAAACTCCAAGACATCATCTTTGAGTTGTCGTGGCCGTATAGCTCGCCATTCACGGTGACCTTCATGTCTAGTGACAAGCGACCATCAACGTACTGCTCTGGCTTGAATTCATCGGTGGTTGCGATCCATGGGCCGAGAGTGTTGGCGAAGTCTTTGCCCTTTGATGGGCCAAGGCCAACTGCCATCTCTCGCTTCTGAACATCACGTGCAGACCAGTCGTTCCAGATTGTGTAACCCGCAATGTATTCGCGGGCCTCTGCCTCAGAAACGTCTTTGGCCTTCTTCAAAATCACTGCCGCGATTTCCAACTCGTAGTCGAGTCGTTCGCAATCTGGTGGCATCGGAATGTCTGCATTTGGTGCTGTGATGGTCCAAGGGTTTTGGAAAACGAAAACTGGAATCTCGTACCAAGCATCAGGAACTTTTCCGGTGCCGCCTTCTGACTTTTTCAT
>JBEGSY010000093.1:0-46074 GCA_041179725.1 Actinomycetota bacterium
TCATTTAACTCATGGGAGTACTCGAACCCTTCGGGTTCGCCTTCGCACGCCACGTCGTGCAAAGTCTGCTGTCGCAAACTTTGTTATCACGCCGTGCCCGTGCTCGCTCCAAGCGCACAAATAAAAATGCCCCGAGAAATCGGGGCATTTTTGTGCTTAAATCACAGTTTGCGGCCTCAAGCTAAAGACGTTGGTAAAAGGATTGCCTAGAGTATTAAGTGACCAGCAAGGGTCAATCAACCACTTGACGCATAAGTTGCTGCCAATTCAGCAGAACAAACACAAGAACCGAGTCGATGAACAATTTCTCAGAAAACGACAGCTCTACTCAAATACTTGAGTTTAAAACACAGCATGGCAAATTAATCGGCGTCGATGGCGGGCCTGTTGAGGTCTCATGGAAGTTGCGCTCAAGCGTTTCTGGCCTGGAACAAATCGGCTACAGAATTCAAGCTTCAAGTGATCCTGAATTCAAGCGAATTGTCGGAGACACATTTGAGCAGTCTGGTTCGTCGCAATTCGGAATCTCTTGTCCGGGCCCTGAGCTCAAATCTCGTGAAGTCCGATTTTTTCGAGTAGCAGTTCGAACTCAAAACGGTTGGACTACATGGTCTAATCCAATCCAGGTTGAGACGGGCTTGCTACACCAATCAGACTTCTCAGCCAAATTTATTGGCGACAACTCCATAACCGGCGAACCATCACCAATTCTTCGCAAGCAATTTCTGCTTTCTCATGCACCTAAAAATGCTCGTATTTACTCCACAGCGCTTGGAATTTACGACATTTACATAAACGGTACAAAAGTCGGTGATTCCTTCTTGAATCCTGGCTGGACTGCCTATCATGAGCGCCTTCTATTAGAAACACATGACGTAACTAACCTTCTTAGGGTCGGCCAAAACGTTATTGCGGCTGAATTGTCAGATGGATGGTGGCGTGGTCGATTTGGATTCATGAACCAAATCGAGAACTACGGAACAGAAATTGCCCTTTTTGCGCAGCTTGAAATTACTGATGAATGCGACTTGGCCACAACTATAAACTCCGATTCAACTTGGAAAGTATCGGCCGCAGAAATTAGACAAAGTTCGATTTACGACGGCTGCTTAATTGACCAAAATTTATCGCAACCCGGGTGGCAGCTGCCTGAATTTGATGATTCAACTTGGAGCTATGCGGTAGAGAAGCACCATGATTTATCAGCTCTAAAACCGAGAACTGCAGAGCCGGTGCGCGAAGTGGCTCGCTTTGATTTAGAGATAGAGAAGCATCATGACCGATCACTCCTGCGGGGCTCTCAAAACATTTCTGGCTGGGTAGAACTAACAGTCCGGGGCAAAAAGGGCCAGAAAATAACCGTCAGACACGCAGAAGTTCTCGAGCAAGATGGCCAGCTCCACACCAGAGCCCTTAGAGAGGCCAAGGCAACCGACGCCTACATACTTGCTAAAGATGGCCTGCAGACACTCACACCCAAGTTCACCTTCCATGGTTTTCAGCATGCCGACGTTGTGACCGATGCTGAGATTTTGAAAGCAACTGCGGTGGCCATCAGTTCTGAAACTGCTCGGCGTGGTTGGCTAGAGACTTCGGATAAGAAGCTAAACCGGTTGCATGAAAATGTAATTTGGTCGCAACTGGATAACTTCGTTTCGATTCCGACTGACTGCCCGCAGCGCGATGAGAGACTTGGCTGGACAGGCGATGCACAGGCGTTTGCAGCCACCAGCAACACGCTTTTTGACACTCAAAGATTCTGGCGTAGCTGGCTTATCGATCTTGCTCTTGACCAACATCCAAATGGAGACGTTGGTCCGGTTGTGCCAGATCTACTGAGACTTAAGCCTGAAAATGGAGTGCCCGGCTGGAACATGAACGGTCGTGCCGGCTGGGCAGATGCCGCCACGATAGTGCCTATGTCTCTTTACGAGTACTTCGGAGATATAAAAGTCCTGCAAAACCAACTCGATTCAATGCGCAGATGGGCTGACGCCCTTGATGCTAGGCGCAAGGGCGAAAAATTTTTGCCAACGGAATTTCAATTTGGTGACTGGTGTGACCCTGATGCACCGGGTGATAAGCCATGGGAGTCGAAAGTACCCGCAGATTTCGTTGCCAATAGTTTTTTCGCTCACACAGCAGACTTACTAGCGCAAGTGGAATTACTGGTTGGCGACGCTGCTAATGCAAAAAGGTATAGGGACATTTGCTCTCAGCTGAAGCAAGACATTTGGCTTGAGATGGGCGAGGCAGCAAGCAATACAACGGCTGGCTGCTCAATCGCCCTCGAATTCGGCATCGTGCCAGATGCAGAGCGAGTGCGGGTCGCGAAGAAATTGGCCGACTTGGTTCGCCGCGATAAGGGCATGATTACAACCGGATTCTTAGCTACACCTTTGATACTTCATGCTCTCTCAAAAAATGGCCATTTTAGCGAGGCTTACATGATGCTAATGCGTCAAGAATTTCGTTCGTGGCTTTACGCAATTGATAAGGGCGCAACCACAATATGGGAGCGCTGGGATGCAATTCGCGAGGATGGCTCGATTCACACCGGCGAAATGGCCACTGAACCGGGCAGCATGGATGAACCGTCAATGATTAGCTTCAATCACTACGCCTATGGTGCAGTTATCGACTGGATGTACCGCAATGTCGGCGGAATCGCCCCTCAACTCACCGCACCAGGGTTCACCGAAGTATTGATCGCCCCTCGCCCCTCGAGCGCCATTCATTTCGCGAAATGTCGGATTGAAACCCAGTTAGGAATGACGTCGCTGGATTGGAGTATCGGAAAAAACGGCGATTTCGAGGCACTTCTTGAATTACCGTTCGGATCTCGGGCAAATCTTTCGCTACCTATCACCGATCAAAGCGAGATTTTCAGCAACGGTGAGCCTATCGGCAACGGGCAGGTCGTTTCTTACGGTACCTACAACCTCAGGGTGACTAACCCTCAGATAATTTCCATCTAGGCCATGTGCTTTGTGAAACGAAATGTCATAAATGGCAAAAACTGTAACGTTTATAAAACGATTTACCAAAAAACTGAACTTTTATTTTTTTCAACTAATCGTTGATGTTAGCTTTGGTAAATCCTTTTATGGATGATTGAGCTCGACCGGGGAGCCTTGGCCTGCGAAACTCATAAATCAAAATTCAAATAAGTGCTCAAAGGAGTTAAGTTGAAGAAAAAAATTGTTGCGGCGATAACTATGGCCGCAATGGCACTGACAATTGCCGGTGCATCAGCACCAGCATTGGCAGCCAAGCCATCACTGACACTGTGGGTTGACACACCACGTATTTACGCTGCTGAGCTATACAAGAAAGCAGTTGCAAGCAAGATCGATGTCAAGATTGTCACCATCGCACAGAGCGACATTCAGACCAAGATCCAGCTAGCAAACACCACCAAAAAGGGTTGGCCAGATGTGACTTTCGGTGACCCACAGGACACCGCTCAGTTTGCTGCACCGACCAACGGTTTCGCAGCGAACCTAACTAAGGTTCTTCCAAAGTCAATCGTTGATGGTTACGCAAAGTACGGCAACGGTAACAGCGACTGTATCTTCCAGGGTCAGGTTTTCTGTCTTAAGAACGACCTTGCAGCTACCGTTCTCTGGTACAACGTTCCAGTCTTCAAGAAGCTTGGCCTAACTGTTCCAAAGACCATGGACGAGTTCGCAGCTACTGCAATGAAGCTAAAGGGAACTGGCTATACCGCAGGTGGTTATGGTGACCACAACTACTACGCATCATTCCTTCAGTCAAGCGAGTGCCCGCTGATCGCAACTCCGAACAACAACACTGTTCGCACCGTTGTGACTGCACCTGCATGTACCCGCGTGGCTAAGCTACTTCAGCCTCTTATGGATGCTGGCGTTATCGACAAGCGTTCGGCTTTCGATCCGGGATTCATGAAGGAATACCCAAACAAGGGCATGGTTGCTATGACCCTAGGCCCAGCCTGGTACGGAAAGTTCGTTATCCAGCCTAAGGATGTTTGGAACATGCCAGCAGGAACCATGACTGCAGCACCAATGCCAAAGTGGGCTGGCGCAAAGACCAACACTTCTGGCGCATGGGGTGGCGGTGTGTTCATCGTTTCATCACACTCAAAGAACCCTAAGTTGGCTCTAGAAGCAGCAACCTACCTAGCAACTAACAAGACTGTTCAGTCTCAGGCAACTGGTTACCCAGCATTCGGCCCAGTCCGCGAATTGTGGCACAAGGCTCTAAAGAGCGACGACTACTTCGCAGCTGACCCATATCCAGCAATGGATGATGCTGCCAAGAAGCTATCTCAGCTGAACCGTCCAGTTCGCTTCCCATTCGTTGCTCAGGTCGGAACTTCTTTGACCTCAAAGATCACCGAAGGAAAGCCACTAGCTGAAGCACTAGATTCACTTGCAAAGGGAATCCAGAGCATCGCACCGGCTTCTGGCTACAAGGTAGTAACTAAGTAAGACGAGTAACAGGTTCAAGCGGGAGTGGATATGTCCTTGGTCCTCTCCCGCTTGAATACTCATCTTTAGAAAGCAGATTTGAAAAGGTTCAAATGTCAAAACGAATGCGCATCAATCGATCGGCAATAGCCGGCTCTGTGATGGTTCTCCCTTATCTAGTGCTCCTTTTGCTCTTTGGAATCGCACCAATTGTTATTGCATTCGTGACATCACTGCAGCCTTCGATGGTCACCCCAAACGGAGGCTTTGAAAACTACATCTATTCAGTGACCGAATTCAGATTCTGGCCAGCGGTTATCAACGTCCTTACATTCCTAGGCATCTACTTGCCGGCAATGATGATTGTTGTAGTGGGTATCTCACTCCTGCTCGACAACATCAAGCCAAAGCTCAACTTGCCACTGAGACTCAGCTACATCGTCCCAGCAGCGCTCACCGGATCACTCTCAGTTCTGATCTGGTACATCATGCTTGAACCATCACTAAGCCCATACCGCGACTTATTGCATGGACTCGGTCTTACCGAAAGTGGCCAAATATGGCGCACCGGAAACCTTGCTTTCATTTTCGTTATGATGGCTTTTTTCACCGGTGCCGGCAACTGGATTGTCGTGCAGTATGGATCACTTCAATCGATTCCAGATGACATTCTCGAAGCGGCCAAGATTGATGGCGCGTCACAAACTCAGATTGCGTTCCGAATCAAGCTACCTCTGATCAGCAAATATCTCGTTTACATGGCCGTATTGGTATTCGCTGCTGGACTTCAGATCTTTGTGGAGCCACAGCTGATTTCCGGATCGGTGTTCCCTGGTCTTGCAGCTGACTGGTCTCTAAATCAACTCAGCTACACGTTTGCATTTGCCTCGAACAATTTGTCTAGCGCTGCCGCACTCTCGATTCTCTTGCTCGTATTTTGTGCAATTGCTGCAGTTTTCGTTGTTTTCAAGACGGACTTTTTTGAGAAGCCAAAGAAGAGGTTGAAGTAAAGATGAGCAGCACACTAGAGCTTAAAAAATCGAAAATACAGAACATGACCAGACTAAAGAAATTCAAATTCAGTTCGATAATTGTCGGCCTTATTCTGATTTCCTACTCAGTTTTCAGCGTAGTTCCGATGATTTGGCTAATAATCGCGCCTTCAAAGAATGCCGAGCAGTTAGTCAACTTTGCTCCGATGGCATTTGGATCATGGGATGGCTACATCAATGCCTGGAACAACCTGATGACCTTCGAGGAAGGAGTTCTAGTTACTTGGATTGGAAATTCACTCTGGTACAACGCCCTTATTGTTCTTATTTCAAGCTTGACTGCTCTTCTTGGTGGATACGCGTTGGCTTCAACTGACGTTCCATTCAAACGGTCACTGCTCATCACAACCTTGATTGCAATGATCATTCCTTCGGTTGCACTTGTGTTGCCACTCTTTATTGAAGTGGGTGCCGCTGGAATGTTCGACACCCCTTGGGCTGTAATTCTGCCCAGCTCGTTCTACCCATTCGGCGTCTTCTTGGCTTACATTCACTTTTCGACATCTATTCCAAAAGATGTTTATGAGGCAGCGAAAATCGATGGTGCAGGTGAATTCACCACCTTTACCAAAATCGCCTTCCCGCTCTCTAAGGGCCTGCTAGGAATGCTTGCTTTCTTTGCCTTCAGTGCCGCATGGAC
Organism: Actinomycetota bacterium; assembly: GCA_041179725.1. Lineage (GTDB taxonomy): Bacteria > Actinomycetota > Actinomycetes > Actinomycetales > Microbacteriaceae > Rhodoluna. Next base: position 6,144 of record JBEGSY010000093.1, read on the forward strand.
TAATTACTTCTTGCCATATGTGTTGCTTTCGAGTTCGTCAAACTACACTTTGCCCGTTGGCCTAGGTTTGCTTTTCAGCTCAACACCTTCGCTAAACCCACTGAATGGTGCTCAGAGCAGCGTAATCGGACGCCCCGAGATCGCTCTCGCCGGACTAATGGTTGCAATCCCGATCTTGATTGTGTTCCTTGCGTCTTCGAGATTGTTAGTTCGAGGTATCTTGGCCGGAGCCGTAAAGAGCTAGTTGGTTCTAGCAAGCTATAAATGCAGCAGGAGACGAAACTAATACCACTCAACTTGCAACATTGAGAGGATAATTAACCTTCGTTGAAAGTAGGTGGCTTTGGTAACCATAATCGAAGTGGCAAAGCATGCCATGGTTTCTCCGGCTATTGTCTCGAGGCTCCTGAATGGTGACGAAACTCTCCGGGTGTCGCCTGAAACGCGAGTGCGAGTTCTAAAGTCAGTTGAAGAGCTGAAGTACGTACCCAGCTATGCTGCCCGCTCGCTGAGGATGAACATCCCAAGTGTTATCTCGCTACTTTTGCCAGACACGACCAGCACATTGAATGCCAATCTGCTCAAAGGCGTTGAAGACGGAGCGAGAAGCAAAGACCTTGGTGTGAACATCCTCCGAGCTGAAATTCTCGAAGAAGGCATGGATAGAGTTTTGAGATTCATCCGCGAGGGTCGAACCGACGGTATCTTGCTTCAGATTCCAGACAGTATTCCAGACTCTATTTACGGAGAACTAGAAGAGCTTTCAATTCCGCTGGTCATCCTAAACTCAGTGTCAGAAGGTGCCCTGCCAACAGTTGTGCTCGACGATGATGCAGCTATCCGAATAGCTCACGATTACCTAACCTCATGTGGGCATGTGAATATTGGATTCGTCGGTGGTCTTCCGAGTCACTACCCAGCAAAACGTCGCGCAGAGTCCTTTAGATCAATCACGAATCTAAAAGGCTTGAAATCTCAAACCGAGTGGTTCACTGAGATCGGCCTAACAAATGAGGATGGCGCCAAGGCCGCGGAATATTTCTTCGCCCTAGCCAACAGGCCAACCGCTGTAATTGTCGCAAACGTAAACGCAGCAATGGGCTTTATTGCCCAGGCCCACAGGCTAGGAAAATCCTTGCCAAGCGATTTGTCCATAATTGCAATTCACGATGTTCCTTATGCTGAGTCAACTTGGCCTCCGTTGACTACTATCGCCATGCCTTTCTATGAATTAGGGCGTAGGGGTGTTGAAATGCTATTTTCCGGAAAGGGCGAGGTCGAACACGTGCTGATAACAGACCCAGCCCCAGAGCTACATGTTCGAGAGTCTGTCGCAAAAATCAACTGATTCGCCGGGCACTAAATCAAAAATAACTAATCGGTATCTTTTTCGTCTTTTTAGGTAGTTTTGGTAAAAGGATTTAGTTATTATTAGGTATCGTCATACGAATTTTTGAATTTTCAAATTCGGGGTTTCGAAATGGCCAACATCTTGAACGGAGCTTTTCAATGCCTGAGCTGCAGTCGCTGAGTGCGCAAGACAAACCTTTAACTGGAGTTGTGGTCCTTGACTTTTCACAGTTCTTAGCAGGTCCCGTTTCGGCAATGCGCTTGTCTGACCTTGGTGCACGAGTAATCAAAGTCGAGCGCCCAGGAACCGGCGACATTGGTCGAGGCCTTGCGTTTGCCGGTATTGAGATCGACGGCGACACTCTTTCATTCCACGTTATGAACAGAGGCAAAGAGAGTTTTGCAGCGGACTTAAAGCAACCCAACGACCTCGCTGAGATTTTGAAATTAGTCGAAAAGGCCGATGTCGTCATCGAAAACTTCCGGCCTGGAGTAATGCAAAGACTGGGGCTCTCTTACGAAACGTTATCTGCTATCAACCCCCGGCTTATTTATTTGAGCATCACCGGATACGGTCCAGAAGGGGCGTGGAGCAAGCGCCCAGGTCAAGACTTGTTGGCGCAATCTATGTCAGGCTTGCCAAACCTAAACGGCAGCAGCGACGATCCACCGATCGCAGTTGGAATTGCTCTTGCCGACATCATCACATCAATTCACGCAGCGCACGGAGTCACTGCGGCGCTTTACAGACGAGAAAAGACCGGCAAGGGCGCCCGAATTGAAACAAGCCTTATGGAATCCATGCTTGATCTTCAGTTTGAGCTGTTGAGTGCGCACTTGACCGACCCTAGCGTCACTGTAAAGCGTGGTGTACCGCACACCGCCCACCCATTCCTCCAAGCTCCATACGGGATTTATAAAACATCTAACGGCAACATTGCTATAGCTATGACCTCCGTCCCAGAGCTTGGAAGATTGGTAGGCCTAGAGTCGCTTGAGGAGTATGAGGACCCTGCTACATGGTGGTCTGAACAGTCTGCGATAACTAACCAACTGGCCAATCATCTAACTTCAAATTCCACCGAGCATTGGCTTGAGCTTCTAGATGCCGCAGACGTTTGGTGCGCCCCGGTGCTCGAATTGCCGCAACTAGTTGAACACGACGGATTTAAAGAGTTGAGCGTTGTTCAGCCAATGACTCGAATATCCGAAGAAGACGGCAAAGTCATTGAGATTAAGACGACGAGATCGCCAATTCGCATCGATGGCAAAGCTCTTAGGGTTTCAAAAGGCGCGCCGAGAATTGGCGAACATACACAACTAATTCGAAATGAATTCTTAAAGGAGCAGAGCAATGCGTAATCCCAATCCAGATGTTGAGAAAAGAAACCTAGTAAAACCGTGGAATCAAGACACGAAATTTTATGAGGATTACCAAGTGGGCGAACTCGACCGTTCGATCAAGCGCACAATTTCTGAGGGTGAAGTCATGATGTTCAATGGCATGGTGCTAGACATGCACCCTTATGTGGCTGATGAAATTTTTGCTCGTGAAGAGGGCCTATTTAAGAAGAGGATTGTGCCGGGTGCAATGGTGTTCAGCTATGGCTTAGGCCTGATGGCGCACAACAATACTCAAACATTTAGCTATGGCTATGACAGACTGCGCTTCATCAAGCCCGTTTTTATCGGAGACACTATTTATGTGATGAGAACTCTCCTTGAGAAGACTCCGAAATATGAAGAAATGGGACTTTTCAAAGTGGCTTACGAAGTTTTTCGAGCCGATGACGAAGAGCTGGTTCTTTACTGCGAGCACCTGCAGACTGTGAAATATCGCGACCCTGAAACAGCAAGAATCCAGTAAATCGGCATAAAAGAGACATAAGAATCGGAAAGCAAATGAGCAAAATTGTTGCGGCTGAAATCCACCTTGTAGACCTTAAGCCTACGGTGCCTAGAAGTGATGCCATTCAGGCCTTTGAATCACAAGAAACCCCAATCGTCGTCTTGAAAGACTCGGATGGACGAGAGGGCGTGGGTTACACATACACAATTGGAACCGGCGGATCCTCTATTGTGGCTTTGCTCAAAGACCACCTTTTACCAAAACTACTAGGACGAGATTCAGACGAAATCGAGTCAATCTGGTTTGACTTAGCCAGGTCAATAAACGCCCTTAGGGTCGGTGCAGTTGCTGCGCTGTCCCTAGCAGTCATAGACACTGCTCTATGGGATCTTCGCGCAAAAAAGGTTAGTCTGCCTCTCTACAAACTAGCTGGTGGGGCCAAGAAGTCTATTCCGGTTTACAGTACTGAAGGTGGATGGCTGCACCTTTCTCAAGATCAGCTAGTGCAAGATGCGCTTGAGCGAAAGGCAGCAGGTTTCACCGGTACAAAAATCAAGGTCGGTAAGCCTACGTTGCAAGAAGATGTTCGTCGACTATCTGCAGTTCGTGATGCAGTGGGTCCAGATTGGACTGTGCTGATCGACGCTAATCAATCTTTTTCAGTCGGAGAGGCAATTCGACGCGCAAAGGCTTTCGAAGATTTGTCGATTGGATGGTTTGAAGAGCCAATGCCTGCCGATGACGTTGTTGGCCACGAACGCCTAGCTGCTTCAACCAGCATCCCGGTCGCAGTAGGCGAATCTATGTATAGCCTTACCAGCTTCCGGGAATATCTTCACAGAAATGCTGCCAGCGTTGTCCAGGTTGATGTTGCCAGAATCGGTGGAATTACCCCATGGCTCAAAACCGCACACTTAGCTGAAGCCTATAACGTTGCCGTGGCACCACACTTTTTGATGGAACTCCATGTATCTCTGGTTTGCGCAGTTCAAGCCTCGTCAACGCTCGAATACATTCCTCAGCTTGACAAGATCGTCAACGCAAAAATGAAGCTTGAAAACGGCACGGCGTACCCATCAGAAGACCCAGGCCTTGGCATTGACTGGAACTGGCAAGCTATCAATGAGCTTGGTCAGTCCTGGAAAATCTCAGGATAGTAATAAGTTCCAAATCAGAGCTGAAGTTCAGTTAAGAGCGAACCCTAAGGTGAGTGACGCCACCATCGACTTCTAATGCTGTACCAGTTGTTGAGCCAGAATCAGGGCTTGCTAGATACAAGACGGCACCCGCAACTTCTTCCGGAGTTACCATTCGACCGGTCGCTTGACGAGCATCTAGAGCAGCTTTTTCTGCGGCTGGGTCATCAAAAGTCTTCAAGAATTTGTCGACAAACGGGGTCCACACAGTTCCAGGGCTTACGCAGTTGACTCTGACGCCTTCCCTAACATGGTCGGTGGCCATGGCATAAGTGAGCGAAAGAACGGCACCTTTAGACGCCGAGTAAAGCGCTCTGCGCGGAAGCCCATTCAAGGCAGCAATTGAACAAATGTTTACTATCGAAGCCGAGTCTGACTTACGCAACCACGGCAGTGAGGCGGCACTCACTCGCGCCGTACCAGTTACATTAATGTTCAACACACGCGCCCAGTCTTCATCTGGAGTCTCTTCGATAGTTCCAATTGAGCTAATTCCAGCGCAATTCACGACGATATCGATACCGTTCATTGCATCAGCGGCAGTTGCCACAGCTGATGAAACAGATTCTTGACTAGACACGTCGCATTTGAATGCCAAAAGTCTCGAATCGGAAACTTCGGTGCTCAAGTCCAAAACCCCAACTTGAGCGCCCTCGTTTGCCAACGCTTGACAAATTGCAAGGCCAATGCCGGAAGCACCACCGGTCACAATCGCTTTTTTTCCAGCAAACCTGTTCACTAGGCAATTACCTCTTGACGAGATTTTCCTAGTCCAGAGATTTCTAGCTCTACATAGTCACCGGCGCGAAGATAAGGAGTTCCCGGAAGTCCAAGCGCTACGCCGGCTGGAGTGCCAGTATTAATCAAGTCGCCAGGGTGAAGAACCATGAACTGCGACAAATACCAAACCACATGCTCAACAGAAAATATCTGATTCTTGGTCGAGCCGTTTTGCATTAGTTGCCCATTGACCCAAAGTTGCAGATTTAGATCTTGAGGATCAGCGACCTCATCCTTTGATACAAAGAAAGGCCCAAGTGGATTGAAAGTTTCGCAACTCTTGCCTTTGTCCCACTGACCTCCTCTTTCCAATTGGAACTCTCGTTCCGAAACATCATGCGAGAGTACGTATCCGGCGATGCAGTCCAGAGATTCAGAAGGGCTATCTAGGTATCGTGCCTCTTTGCCAATAACAATGCCGAGTTCAACTTCCCAGTCGGTCTTAACTGATCCCCGAGGAATTCGAATCTGGTCAAACGGCCCGATAACCGTTGAGGGATCTTTCATAAAAACAACTGGCTCCGACGGGATTGCGGCGCCTGTCTCATGCGCGTGATCCTTGTAGTTCAAGCCGATACAAACGATTTTTCCTGGACGGGCAATCGGAGCGCCGATTCTCTGTGAATCGACGTTTTCCAGAACAGGTAGTTTGCCCTGCTCAAATGCCTCGAGGACTTTAGAAAAGCGACTTCCTGACAGAAAACTTGAGTCTATATCTCTGGTTATTTCACTGATATCAAAGTATTTACCGTTTGCATAAAGTGCTGGCACTTCACTTCCGCGTTCGCCAATTCGGCAAAGTTTCATTTGTTTATTTTCCCTTCATCGTTGCACTGGATCGTTTGATAAAAATTGCGAAACCTCAACTGCAGTTGGCAATCCTTGCCAATCTCCTGGGTGGGTGCAGGCTAATCCGCCAACGACATTGGCCAAGTTTAGAGCAGCATTCGAGTCTTTGGTTTCAAGGTACTTAGCAATAAAACCGGCCGAAAAGGCATCACCCGCGCCAACGGTATCCACAACGGAAACAGACAGCGCCTTTACTCGGTGCGTCTGACCCTTGCTAACAACCGCTGCACCGTCAGCCCCGCACTTGATGGCGACCACACTTGGGCCAAAGTCTTCGATCTTGCGTCCCAATGCCAAAGGGTCTTCTGAGTCGTCATCGAGAATTAGTTGCGCTTCATCTATGCCGGCGATAACAATGTCTGCAAGCAGCAACATGTCTTTAAAAACCGATGCGGCTTTTTCCTTTGACCATAGTTTCGACCTGTAATTTACATCGAATGAGACCAGACATCCCGCGGCCTTTGCGACTTTGGCAACCGCAAGCCAAGTTGCCTGATTCTGGGCCGATAGGGCTGGCGTTATGCCAGTTACATGCACAAGGTTGTAATCACTGAAGTTCACATCTGCAAAGTCATTCATTGACAACTTGCTTGCAGCACTGCCTTTTCGGTAGTAGTCCACTGCAGTCACTCCGGCTCTAGGTGTGGTCTTAACCATCAGTCCAGTCGGTGATTCCATGTCAATATTTGCAATAACCGAAACGCCCTCTGACCTCAGGTCGCCAACCACTCTTTTGCCGAAACCGTCATTGCCAACACGACTCAACCAGGTCGAATCTAAACCTAAGCGCGAGAGCCCGATTGCCACATTTGCTTCAGAGCCACCAGTCGAAATTCGAGCTGAAGATAGCTGATCGATGGCGTTAATTTCATCACCCTGAACCAAGCCCATGCTTTCTCCGAAAGTAAAGACTCGAATTGTCATTTTGCTTGCCTCAAAGTTTCGATCTCTAAAGCCAAAGACTTTAGGGATTCGAGATTTGATTCCATATCCCCGTTTTTCGGGAGCATCCAGCTACCGCTAACACTGAAAACGTTCGGGTGTTTCATGTAGGCGGCAAAATTGCTACCGTTTAAACCACCACTAGGCATGAATTTAAGGTCTGGAAATGGGCCCGACAGTGCCTTTATGTATCCCAAACCTCCGAGAGTTTCTGCCGGAAATAATTTCACACGAGACAAACCCTTGTCGATGGCGCGCATTACTTCGGTGGCTGTAGCAACTCCGGGAATAACAGGTACCCGCTGGCTAACGCAACTATCGATAACTTGATCGGAAAGTCCAGGTGTGACAATAAAGTCTGAGCCAGCCTCGAGGGCTTGATCCAATTGCGCTTTGTTAAGAACTGTTCCGGCGCCAATAATCAATCCATCAATCTGCTTGGCCTCGCCAAGGAGCTCCACGGAGGCCGAAGTCCTAAGAGCAATCTCGACACATGTAATTCCAGCTGATTTCAGCAGCTTCAGTAGATCAATGCCAACGCTCAGGTCATCACTGACCACAACCGGCACCAGGCCGTTTTGTTCTAGGGTCTCGAAAGTGATCAACGTCCTAGCCATCCACCATCGACTGGAAGGCAGACGCCTGAAACGTAGTCAGATGCGCCTGAGCTCAAAAATACAGTAGCTCCACCGATGTCGTCGGGCCCACCCCAGCGACCAGCGGGAATTCGGTCAAGAATTGCCCTAGAACGATCTGCATCTGCGCGCAGCGCAGAGGTGTTGTCAGTTGCAAAATATCCCGGAACAATCGCATTTACATTGACACCCTTGCCTACCCACTCGTTAGAAAGGGCCTTGACCAGGCCAGCTATGGCTGATTTTGACGCCGTGTAGCTAGGAACATTAATTCCACCCTGGAAGCTAAGTAGAGAGGCGGTGAAAATAATTTTTCCGTGTCCGCGCTTGAGCATTCCATCCGCGATTGGCTGAGTTAGCCGGAACTGACTGTTGAGATTTACCTCAATCACTTGATTCCAAATATCCATCGAATGTTCTAGAGCGGGCGCCCTGGAAATCATCCCGGCATTGTTCACGAGGATATCAATCTCAAACCCGGCAAATTCCTTTGCGAGTCGATCAACATCAGCGGGATTACTGAAATCGCATTGAAAGCCCTGGTATTTTCGGCCAAGTTTTTCAATCTCAAGTTGAATGGCACTACCTTGAGACTCTAGCTGTGCGCTCACGGCGATAATGTCGGCTCCTGCCTCAGCAAGTGCCTTGGCCATGCCAAAGCCGATACCTCGTCGAGCCCCAGTGACTACAGCTAACTTTCCTTTGAGTGAGAAGTAGTCCTTCACTTTTGTCCTGCCACATCAACTAGAACCTTCATAGCGCGACCAGAAGCCAATTCATCGAACGCCGACATGATTTCATGCATATCCACAACTTTTGTAATAAGCAAATCGCTAGGAATTACCTGGTTTGCTATTAGCTCGACTGCAGTTTCAAAATCCTGCTTTTGATATACGCGGGCACCAAGAATTGAAAGTTCTCGCCAGAAAACTCTTTGCAAGTCAATTTCACGAGGCTTTGGGTGAATGGCAACGACGACCAGCGTGCCCCTAACCTTTGCTAGCGAAGTTGCACCCAGAACTGCTGCTGCCGCACCTGAAACTTCGAAGACAACGTCTGCTCCAACGCCTTGAGTCCACTGCTCAACAACCTCAACCTGGTTTTCAGAGATGGGGTCAATAGTCCTGAAGCCAAGTTCTTGAACCTGCGACCTTCTTGTTGCATCAACCTCAATTACTGCAACTTCGGCTCCAAAATGCTTGGCAACGGTTGCGACCAAAACTCCAATTGGTCCGCCACCAATAACGACAGCCTTATCACCCTGCTTGATGCCTGCTCTTCTTACGTCATGCACAGCAACGGCAACCGGCTCAACCAGAGCTGCATGCTGAAGTGAAATGCTTTCCGGAAGTGCAACCAGAGTCTTTGCCGGCACGTTCCAGTTGGTTTGGAGCGAGCCAGGTGAATCAATACCGATGAAATTTAGATTGTGACAAATGTGCTGATTGCCAGCAAGGCAAGCGGGGCAAGTATCGTCCCAGTCCAAAGGCATTACTGTGACTTTTTGACCAACGTTCCAGCCCTGAACGTCAGCCCCGACCGCCTCGATCGTGCCAGACATCTCGTGACCAAATGTCAATGGGCGCTTTACTCGTTGATCCATCGAACCATGCAAAATGTGGATGTCTGTTCCGCAAAGCCCCGTGAACGCGACTTTGATCTGAACCTCACCCGCATTTGGCGCAGAAGCAGTGTAGTTAGAAACTGTGATATTGCCGTCACCGACGTAGCTTGCAGAACGCATTTAGTCCTTACATGTCTTATTGATTCAGTACTAGAGTTGAGATGATAAAACCTTTTACTTATTATAGCATTTCAGGCATCTACTCGAGAGAAGAAGGTTCGAATTGTCGAAAACAGTCCTAAAGGGAATGACATGGGAGCACGAGCGCGGATACGGTAGCGTGGTGGCGGCCGCCAAGGCATATTCCGCGTTAAATCCCGACATTGAAGTTCGCTGGGAATATCGTTCTCTTCAAGCCTTTGCAGATCAGCCTCTGGAGGTAATGGCCAAACAATATGATCTTCTCGTCATTGATCACCCACATATTCCACATGCAGCTGAAGAAGGCATCCTTTCGCCTCTTGATGGCTTTGGCCACGACGCCGATCTGGCGGTACTTGCCCGCCAAAGTGTCGGCAAATCTTTTGAGTCTTATTCTCATAACGGCCAACAGTGGGGATTAGCTAGTGACGCCGCCGCTCAGGTTGCCGCCTATAGGCCAGACCTAATAAAGCAGCCACCTAGAAACTGGACAGAAGTGCTCTCACTAGCCGAAGAAGGCAAAGTGCTTTGGCCCTATAAGCCAGTTGACTCTTGGTCCAGTCTTATAACCATTGCCTCTGGTAACGGAGAAGAGCCAATGCGCACACCGGGTCTGTTCCTGACGCGCCCCGCTCTCGAGCAGGCCTTCAAGTTAATGACAAACTTGGCCAAACTAGTTCCTAGCGACAATCAAGACTGGAATCCAATTCAAGCGGCTGATCGACTAAGTCAAGGAAACGAATTCGCCTATTGCCCTTTGCTCTTTGGATACACAAATTACAGTCGCGACGGATACCGAGAGCACAAGCTGATTTTCACGGATATTCCTGAATCTAAGAACGGTGTACGCGGATCTCTCTTGGGTGGCGCCGGAATCACCGTCTCAGCGCATTCGAAGAACAGGCAGGCGGCTATCGACTATGCGTTCTGGCTTTCGTCAGCCGATGTGCAGTCTGGAGTTTATTTTGACGGTGGCGGCCAGCCTGGCAACTCAAAAGCATGGGAAGATGAACGAATCAACGCACTGAGTGAAAACTTCTTCAGAAACACAAGAGCTTCACTCGAGGGATCTTATTTGCGGCCAAGACACGTTAACTACATCGAACTGCAGAATGAACTATCTCAGTTAGTAACTGACGCCCTGGTAGGCAAAATGAGCCTAGACGAGCTAGAGAAAGCACTGAATTCCGGCGTATCAAAGTGGCTTGCCTAATGCGAGTCGAACCGCGATTTCTAGAGGATTACGAAGTCGGAGAATCTCGCCAAACTCTGGGAAGAACTGTAACTGAAACAGATTTCGTCATTCACGCTGGGCAAACGGGTGATTTCTTCCCGCATCATGTGGATGCCGAATGGATGAAAACACAGCCCGCAGGGCAACGCATCGCTCACGGAACCCTGATCCTTTCTATTGCAGCTGGCTTGACGGCATCTGATGTTAACCCTGAGGCGATGTCGTATGGGTATGACAGAGTTCGCTTTATCAAGCCAGTATTCATAGGCGACACAATTAGAGCAGAGACGAAAATCAGCGATGTGTCCTCGCACAAAAGTCGCCAGGATGTCGGCATCCTGCTAGAGGATGTCTCGGTAATCAACCAACGCGGCGACGTTGTGATGTTCTTCCAGCACATTTATCTAGTCAATAAGCGGGAAGCTCACGGTATCTAAATGAAACTAATCAACCAGCATTTGCCAACCCTGGGCCTAGGTTGCGCTCAACTTGGCAATCTAGGCCGAGTTATGTCTGATCAGGATTCAGAGCTCATCGTTGCAGCCGCCTGGGATCAGGAATTGCGGTATTTCGACACAGCGCCGCACTATGGACTGGGGCTGTCTGAAATTCGACTAGGAAAGGCCCTAAAGAGATATAACCGAGACGATTATGAAATTTCTACCAAGGTGGGTCGACTTCTGGTTGAGGATCCGAAAGGCGAGATTCGATTGGATGACCAGGGCTTTGCCGTTGAAACTTCAAAGCGTCGAATCTGGGACTTTAGCCGGGATGGAATTTTCCGTTCTGTCGAGGAGTCGCTCAAACGGCTTGATCTGGACAGGATTGACACCCTACTGCTGCACGACCCAGATGACCATTTTGAACAAGCCTCAACCGAAGGGATAGCCGCTCTAATTGAGTTGCGCGAACAAAAGGTCGTTAGCAAAGTCGGAGCAGGTATGAATGCGGCGGCTCCACTCGCCGAACTAATCCGCCGGGCCGACGTTGATGTTGTTATGTGCGCCGGAAGGCTCACTCTTTTGGAACATGACGCCTTGGAAGACTTGGTCCCTTTGGCTATTGAGCAGAATGTCGGGATATTGGCCGCCGGAGTTTTCAATTCTGGAATTCTCGGTTCTAAACGGGCATCAGCCAATTCGAATTATGGATACGCTGCCGCGCCAGATGAGCTAATAAACAGAGCGAATCACATAGCTGAAATCTGTGAAGCTCACGGTGTGGATTTGCCCACAGCTGCTGTAGCGTATGCGAAAAAGAATGTGGCGGTGAGTTCAGTTGTGCTGGGAGCACGGACACCGGAACAAGTTCGACAAAATTCCGAACGCTTCAAGGCGAATGTGCCTGAAGACCTTTGGATCGAGCTTCAATCGGAGAAACTGGTTTTCTAGTAGAAATCGTTACTAAACGATACGGGCAGACCTTTAAAAACACTTTGCTCGCGTTCGAGCTCTGATAAGGTTTGGATAAAAGGATTTACTGTTCTTGAATCAGCTACAAATCAAGAGTCGATTTGAAACTCAACGAAGAGGAATAGCCACACATGTCATTTCCAGTAATTGATGCGCATCAACACATTTGGGACCCAAACAAAGCAAAGTATGACTGGCTGGGCCCAGATTTCGCAGAGCTAAATAGAGTCTTTGAAATAGACGAGTTGCTTCCGCAGCTTGAGAAGTTGGGAATCAACTACACAGTTCAAGTGCAGTCTGCAGATAATCACGAGGATACAGGCCTCATGAGAGACTGCGCCTCAAGATACTCAGAAGTGGCCGCTATCGTCGGCTTTGCCCCCCTTGACAATCCAGAAGAAACAGCAAAAACAATCGAATCGTGGGCAAAAGACGATCTCATGGTGGGTGTTAGAAACCTGATTCACACAAAACCAGATCCAAAGTGGCTTCTGCGAGCCGATGTCAACGAGAGTCTCGCATTGCTTGCAAATGCAGGCTACACATTTGATGTCGTTTCAGTTCTTCCGGAACAGCTTGCCGCCGTAAGCGAGATTTCAAATAGTCATCCCGAACTTCGAATGGTCATCGACCACATGTCGAAACCTCCGATCGGCCTTTCAGACGATCGTGAATGGAGAAAACTGATGATTGAGGCTGCACAAAACCCAAATGTCTTCGCAAAGATAAGTGGTCTTTATTCTGCGACCAGCGATCCAGCAGCCTGGACGACAGAACAGATTCGTCCATACTTTGATTTTGCCCTAGAGACATTTGGGCCGCAAAGACTTATGTATGGCGGGGATTGGCCGGTAGCTCTAATTGCCGGAGGCTACGAGAGGGTTTGGAATGGACTACTGCCACTTTTCAATGCCCTTTCAAGTGCCGATAGAGAACAAATTCTTGGCCGAACAGCCGCGGAATTCTACAAAATTACGCCAACGAGACTAGGAATGTCTGCCTAGCTCAAGAATTTCAAAGCCCAGCTAAAAAAGGGAGACCAAGATGCCTCTATGGCCAGAAATGAAACCCGCTGAAGCATATTCGTTTGCACTTCCCAAATCGAATCGTCCTATTTGCATAATTGGCGCCGGCGGAATTGTTAGAGATGCTCATTTGCCGGCCTACAAGAAGGCCGGATTCAATGTTTGGGGCATCGTGAACCGCACTAAAGATCGTGCTGAAAAGTTGGCCTTTGAATACAGGATTGAAAATGTTTTTGACAATCTCAAAGAAGCCGTAATGGCGGCGCCGGAGAATTGTGTTTTTGACATCGCCCTAATGCCAGAGCAGTACGAAGCCACACTTGAGTCTTTGCCCGATGGTTCTGCTGTTCTAATTCAGAAACCGCTCGGCAATGACTTGGAGTCGGCTCGAGTTTTGAGTCGAATCTGTGAAAGAAAAAAACTCGTTGCGGCAGTAAATACCCAATTGAGATTCGCGCCCTACATCGAGAAAGCTAGACAGATTATTGCGGCCGGCACCCTAGGTGACGTTTTCGATTTTCAGATTCGCATATCTGTAAATACTCCTTGGGAATTGTTCCCACATGTGTTTGGTGCAGAGAGGCTTGAAATCAGCATGCACTCGGTGCACTACGTTGACCTTGTTCGGTCCATTTTTGGTGACCCAGACTCAGTCAGCGCAATCACTGTTAGGCACCCCGAAAAAACAAATATTGCGACGACCCGCTCAAACATAATCTTCAGGTATCAAGACAGACCACTGCGCGTTCTAATTGACACAAATCACGACAACAATTTCGGTACTAAGTATCAAGAGAGCGGGATTTTCATCCAAGGCACTAAGGGTGCGCTAAAGATTCAGATGGGATTATTGCTTGACTACCCAAAGGGCGGGCCGGACTACTTGGAGATGTATCTAAACTCTGAACCTGAAAAAGATTGGCAGTCAGTTTCATTTGATGGCTCATGGTTCCCAGATGCTTTTATGGGTTCAATGGGCGTAGTTCAGCGTTATCTTGAAGGCTCAATTGCCGAGCTGCCGACGTCGGTATCAGATGTTGTTAGAACAATGGCAGCAGTAGAGGCAGCATATCATTCATCGGACCATGAGGGTGTAAAGCTCGATTTCAGCTAGCTGAGGTTTAGCTTAATTTTCAAATTCAATATCAATGGGGCCAAATGCTGGCAGACCCTGGTCGTCCATGTCAAGTGCATTGCAATTCGGAGTAAAACCTTGGCCATACATGAGTTTTAAATCTGAAGAAAAATCAACACCAGGCGGTCCAATAATTAGTTCGATTTTTTTATGGTCGGCCGAGTCGCGTCGAGCATCATAGATTCGATAGCCAGCTGTGCTTTCGCCCTCCAATTGAACGATTTCAAATCCACTTAGGCTTCCGGGGCGCCATCCTAGATGAACATTTTCAACCTCTATCTTGACCGAGGAATAGCCATTTGAGGTTCGCCCTGCATAGAAAACTCTAGAGATCTTAGGCGTGGCAAAGTCTCGCTTTACTGCCGAAGAAATTCTTCGACCCAGACGATAAAGACTTTGGGTGTCTAGGTGAATTTCATCGCAGATTGATAGGTCAAGTGTCGTAACTAGCCCCGTGTTAGAAGTTTGATTCGCAATAATCCGCTGAGTTTCGCGCAAACTATTCCAGTGAGTTCGCCTTGCGGAGTCATTTGATGTTATGAATTTGCCCAACTGAATAATGACGAACAAAAGGTCGGGATCTCCAACGTCCTTCCTGATTGACTCAATGAAGTGCGTTAGTTTTTGCGCATATGAGTCACTCTGGCAAGTGTCAGCATCTGATTCACCCTGATACCAAAGAACGCCTTTGAGTTCGAAGCCCGATAGCTGCTTTGCGCGTTTTATTCGATCAATCATTGATCCATAGAGTGTTTCGAGAGAATCGGCTGGCAGGCCCGAAAAACCGGGCATCCAGAGTTCAATTTCAGTTCCCCCATGAGCGCAGGGGATCAGCGCCACATTGCTACCGATAGCATCAGCTCTTTCTTTGCCAAATGTTAAACCCAAACCAGCACCGTTCACTCGGGCTTCTCGATGCCTCGAGGCGTGTTCAATCGTCGAAAGTTGTTTTTCACGCTCATCAGCCATGAATGATTTGTTTATTGAAGCGTGCACTGGAGTGTAAGACTCCCAAAGCCAGTGGAGGGGTTCTTCTGCGAGACGCCACTCGCCATCGCTTCCTAGAGAGATCACTCGTGGATCAATTTCAACGTCCAACCCAGGATCGTCAAGTAATCCATAGCCCTCCATATTCGATTGGCCGGCCAAAACCCAACCTTCGAAATGTTTATTCATGATCAGATTCCTTTCAATTGAACATGACTGTCAGCTACATAAATTTGCTTCAGCCAATTCCGCGTTCGAGAAAAGTGACTTTCAAGAGAGTGTCAATCTCGAATTGACTTACAGCACTCAGGTCCAGTTCCACCGCACCGTCGCCGCCTATCAAAAAAGGCACATTTTTTTCGTCCCAACAACCAGTGACGGTCGCAACGACTGAACCGTCTGCGGGTGCCGGCAGCTTGAGTCTCGAATTTTCAGGCCATTTGAGAACGTGGAGAAATGTATATGATCCACTGTCTACTGCTACACCCCAGGTGATTTTTGAAAATTTTTGGGCATGCGAGCAAGCCCACTTTTCACTTGCCTGAACACCGAAAATGCCCTGAGCATTTATGGATATATAGTCCGCGACCTCGCTCAAGCGACTAGCTACTCCTGGCTCCCAGCCGCCTTCGCAGTAGGGTCCTGCAGCAAGTGCAAGCCCACCACCAATCTTTGAAGTTGCTATCTGCATAACCAGGTAGCGATAAATATCAATAGCCGAATATCCGGGGTCAAAATCAGCGGCGGCGGTTCCAGCCCACCACGTGCTACCCACAACTGCAGAAACACTTTGATACTTATATGTAGGCCAAGTGCCCCCATCCAAATCTGCGAATTCGCCCCAGCGGCCATATTCGTGGTCGCCCATGTCACTGCTGTACAGGTTGCCGTAATAGTTCTGGATCATCACGGCGTTGGGGGCGTGGGTTTTTATGAGCTTTCGCAGCCTGGAATAATCAACAACCCATTCGCTATCACCAAGCTCGCTGCCTTCATCTAAGTAGATCGCCGAAATCTCACTGCCGTAATTTCGCAAAAGTTCGGCATAGGCATCGCAGATAAAATCATTCCACTTAGAAAAGTCGAATATTTGCTGATCAGGGTTGGGGTTGAGCTCTTTAGACACTGCACCCCAGCCAGTTTGAACCTGGTCGTCCAGCGAGAAGTCATGTCCATCGCGAGGGTGGGTGTAAAGCTGAATTTTTATACCCAATGGCCTAACTGCCCTAATGATTTCGCCAATCAGGTCTCTTTCGAAATAAGCGTGATCGCCTCGCCAGTGCTGCATTACGGCACTCGGATAAAGGGGGATCATGTTTTTGTGCCATGCCGTGAATCTCAAGTATTCGATTTTGAAACGCTTAAGGTCAGAGACGAAATCATCAATGTTAAATTCAAGGCAAGCCTCCATGTCCAGGAGTTTTCCATTCGAATCAATCGAAAGCTCAGGAACAAAATGAACAAATAGGCCGTAATTTTCGCTTATCAGGCGTTTGCTGGCCGCAAATTCAATTGGTTTTACCCAAGCATTAGGCGCTTGCATTATTCACCTGACCAATTTGAAAATCGGCGGATGTTGAAATGGGTATCGAATTTGTTATCTAATTTGAAATTCACTTCTATTCAGAGCTCTATTTAGGCTGGAGCATTGAAAGCCGGCACGAGCCCTTTTTGGTGTTCACCAAGGGCAATCGGATCGAGAAACCATACATCGTATGGTTTAACCAGGAGGTCCTCGTTGAGCTGGTTCAGTCGTTCAAGGGGTTTTCCATTTGCATGGCGATTCAGGTCATCGAGCGAAGACCAGCGCTCGATCATGACCACTGTGTCACCATTTTGTTCGAGGTGGGCAGCGTAAAGTTCACACCCTGGTTCTTGATGGACCAAAGGGGACACCTCTCTAAATGAGTCAATAACTGCTGAACCGCAGCCTGGTTTTGCCTGTAAAACCGCAACCACCATCAGTGACATGCAAACTCCTCGAAATTTGTTCGGCAAGGAGGTTCAAATTCAAAGCTCGAAAACCGACTCAACGTTTTTACAAACTCTACGCCAAATACATCTGATGAATAAACAATAAAGACGGGGATATTTGACAGATTTTTAAGTTATTCAACGAATTGATAATACGATTTACTCAAACATGATCAAAAACTAATCCCTTTGAATTGATTTCTTTGTTTCATTCCGCGCAGTTTTTTGAGGAGTACACCTTGCAACTAGATGAATCAGCCGTTCTCGCCATGCTTGATGAATACAGCCCTGAATTTGTCGGTGTTGGCGATTCAGACAGGGGTTCAATCCCGCTGGGGAATGGAGAATTGTGCGCAAATGCCTGGGTTGAAACAGACGGCCTGCACTTTTATCTAGCAAGATCTGATGCGCTAACCGAATTCGACAGAACTGTGAAGCTAGGCGAGTGGGTCGTCCGTCTTGAGCCAAATCCATTCCAAAGAGGCAGCGATGTGGTGCAGAAGTTGGATTTGGTCGAGGGCAATCTCAAGATTCAGTCAAGAGGGGCACACGGCATTTTTGATCTGACCTTTTTTATAGACAGCGAATACGATGAGGCGTTTGTCGAAGTCACATCAAGTTCCAAAATTGAGATGTCCGTTGAGTTGTATTGCTGGAGGAATAGCAACAACAGCGTTGTAGCAGCGTTAGACATGTTTTGGGGAGATGAAAACCCCGAAGATTTCCCTGCCCTGGCAGCGATTCGCGAGTCTGCGGACATTGTGACCGAGTCTGAGCATGCCCTGGTTGCGTATCATCAAAATTCGAACTCGATCGTGCCAGCAATCGTAAAAATGCACGGGCTCGATGCGGCAGATGTCGAAGTGCCAGATTTGTTGATCAATCGCACATTCGGCACTAAGACGACAATTGATCCGATTGCGAGCGTGAGCGGCAGAAAACTAACGTCAGTCCAAACCACGAAAGCCTCCGCTAGGGTCTCTACATTCAGTGCCCAAGGTCAGCCACTGTCTTCGCTAATCGACGCCTTGCCAAAATCACTTCAGATCGATGAACGGAGAGCAGCAACTGCAACTGCGTGGAATGAATACTGGAAAAAAAGTTGGATTTTCGTTTCAGGAGATGAGGCAAAAACATCAAAGGCAACAGACAAAGTTGCTGGATTTGCATCTCAGAACGGCCTGCCGTCTGCGACCAATTTCAATAAATCACAAGTGACCCGCGCATACATTCTTACCAAGTTCATGACAGCTTGTGGCAGCGCTGGTGCAATGCCAATTCTTTACAACGGTGCATTGTTTACCACCATGCCAGGGGCGAATAGTCACGTGAAGTTGGACTCATTCGGAAAAGCCTTTACTTCGAAACCAAGCACTCGCCCTACTCTCGAGCTAAATCCCGATGAGAGGTCTTGGTCGCTAGAGTCGCTGTGGCAAAATCTCAGGCTGCCTTACTATTCGGTTCTCTCTCGTGGGGAGCCAGAGGCGCTCAGGCCGGTATTTGAGTATTACCGACGGTTTTGGTCAGTTAATAGGGCAAGGGCAAGGCTGCATCAAGGTGTAGGCGGACAATGGAATACCGAAATGACCCTGACATGCGGACTTCAGACTCCGGGAATTTATGGTTTAGATCGCAACGGAGTCGAAGCAACATGGACGAAAAATCGCTGGGGTGGTGCGATCAACTTCTCTCCGGGGCTCGAGCTTTGTAAGTTGATGTTCGATTACTGGCGATTTACAAAAGACAACGAGTTTCTGCACCACGATCTTTTACCCTACGCTCTTGATTTGGTGGAATTCGCCGACTCTAAGTACTTCAATCCTGAGTCGGGTCTAATCGAGTTTAGAAGTCTAAACTCACTAGAGACCTACTTCGACTGCACTAATCCGACCGCGATTGTAGCTGGCTACGTACGTTTAACTAAAGATTTGCTGTCGCTTCCGGAATCAGCCTTGGTTGCACGAAGTGAAATTGAAGCATTCAAATTTAGGCTGCCATCTTTGCCAATGGATTCCGACCCTCAAGGTCGAGAGTATATTGCTCCGGCATCTTTTTATACTCCAATTCGAATGAACGTCGAGAGTCCCGAGCTTTATGCAATTTATCCTTTTGACCTGCGAGATGACATCGCCGATGAGATTCTTGACGCCACTTGGGACCATGCAATGACAGTTAGCGGTTCTTTCAGGCCGGCAGTGATTGGCGAAAAATTAGGCACACCCAGTTTTTCTGGATGGCAGTATCACGGCCAAGTCGCGGCTATGACTGGCCGCATTAAAGAGTGCTTAGAGGTTCTGACCGAAAATTCGGCTCTTACAAATCCAGGCTTTGCCTTTCCGGCAATGTGGGGGCCAGTCTATGATTCAGTTCCAGACGTCGACCATGGTGCTAACATCCTGAACACACTTCAGCAATTGGTAATTGAGATTTGCTCTAGGCCAGATTTAGCTAAACAGCTACCTAAGGATTTAGCTCTGAGCTTCAAGCTCTATGATTCCGACGGATCGCCGCTTACTGGCGAAATCAAGGACCAAGTGCTGACTCTCGTCAACTGATTGTCGGGCTAGACCAAGCTAGTCACAGTGAAAAATCTCTGGGATGGTCTTCCACCACTCACCCTCTGGCGTATTAGGAACCTGACGCTGCAGCGGCATGCAAACTTTCCACCACTCTTGAGTGGTTTCGTCTGCGCCCATTGCCTCCATGTCAGCGGCAAAATCATCACCTACATACTCGAAGTAGGAGAACAGAGTTAAATCCATTCGAAAAATCGAATAGTTTCGTATGTTACTCTTGGAAATCTGATCAAGCACTGCAGGCCACACATCCGCGTGGAGTCTTTCATATTCTTCAACAGCACCATCGGCGAGGTTAATTACAGAGCCGACGCGCAAAATTGATTTGCCACCATGGTTTTGAGCTGACATTCCTTAGCCGCCTTTTCTCATAAGGTTTCAAAATGGTAATTATTTGGAATTCTTCAAGTAATTCTAAAGATCAGACCTATATTGAGTATATGTCGTCCCCGGAGCTGCCATTGTCTGAAATCAATAAGTCGCAAACGCAAGTAGTAATACAAGGCATAAAGGACATGCTCACCCGAGGTGAGCTCACAGCCAGATCCAGATTGCCTATTGAGAAAGACCTTGCGACGCAGCTGGGTGTATCTCGCGGTTCGCTTCGTGAAGGTATGAGGGCACTGGCAGCTTTAGGGATTGTTGAAACAAAGCAAGGCGACGGAACCTATGTAACTTCGCTGGATCCGCACATATTGCTTGGTCCACTCAGGTTTTTGGCAGACAGTCAACAGCCAACCAACGCGGCCGATTTACTCTCCGTGCGAAGAGTATTAGAGTCAGAGAGCGCATCACTGGCTGCAACTAGGTTGAGTGACAATGAGATCGAAGAAATGTCGCAGTTGCTCTCAAAAGTCGACTCGATTCTAGAAAGCGGTTCCGCTCTGGATCTAGACCAAGTTTTGGGTGCGGACATTGCTTTTCACAACATGATTGCCCGTGCATGCGGCAATGAACCCCTCGCTGCTTTGATTGAATCCTTGGGCGGGCGAACACACAGGGCTCGACTATGGCGCGCAATCAGCGAACAGGGAGCAATTGAGGCAGCGCACTCCGACCACAAGGCCATATTTCTCGAGCTTAAGAATCATGCTCCTGATAGGGCTCGAATTCGAATGGCAAGTCACTTGCTAGGCATGGAAGAATTCACCGCAACACACCCTGACGAGGGTGCAGTTTTGCCTAGCCACGACTCCAGTAAGAACCAGCAGGATAGCTAAATTCATCTAATGAACTCTGGAACATCTCAGCACTGTAGCCAGGTTGATTAGGCAAAACATAAGAACCGTTTCTGACAATACACGGATCTACAAAATGCTCGTGCAGGTGGTCTACAAATTCAGTAACCCTATTTTCTAGAGTTCCAGAAACGCAAACGTAGTCAAAAATCGACAAATGTTGAACCAATTCGCAGAGGCCCACGCCTCCTGCGTGAGGGCAAACCGGAACACCGAACTTATTTGCCATTAGGTATACAGAAATAATTTCGTTCACGCTAGCAAGTCGGGCTGAATCAAGTTGGCAATAGTCAATTGCATTGGCCTGGAACATTTGCTTGAACAAAACGCGGTTCATGCCGTGCTCACCAGTCGCCACACCCATTGGCGCCACTGCCTTGCGGATTGCCGCATGGCCTAGAACGTCATCAGGACTGGTTGGTTCCTCAATCCACATCGGCTTGAATTCAGCCAAGTGCCCAATCCATTCGATTGCCTGCGGCACATCCCAGACTTGGTTTGCGTCAATCATAAGGTTGGCATCCCAGCCGATAACTTCGCGAGCGATGCGCAGGCGTCGAATGTCATCTTCAAGGTTGGCTCCAACCTTCAGTTTTACATGTCGGTAACCTTCATCAACGGCCTCTTGAAGAAGAGCCCTAAGTTTTTCATCACTGTAGCCAAGCCAACCAGCGCTGGTTGTGTAGCAAGGGTAGCCACCACGCTCAGTCAAAGTGGCAATTCTTGCTTCTCGTGTTGGTTGCATTGCGCGCAGCATTTCTAAAGCCTCATCTCGCGTAAGAGCATCTGAGAGGTAGCGCATGTCCGCAGCATTGACCAGCTGCTCAGGTGTCATGTCAGCCAGCATTAGCCAAAGCGGTTTGTTTGCAACGCGAGCGGCCAGATCCCACATCGCATTCATTACGGCTGCCATTGCCAGGTGGATGACACCCTTTTCAGGACCAAGCCAACGAAGCTGAGAGTCCGACGACAACTCGCGGTATAGCCCCCCCAAGTCAGCTACAGTCGACTCAACATTCATCCCGACCAGCGGCAAACCTCGTTGACGAGCTGCTTCTACGCAAAGATCATTTCCGCGACCGATAGTGAATGTAAATCCGTAACCTTTCAGGTTTGGATCATCCGTGTGAACTACAACATAAGCAGCCGAGTAGTCACCATCTTTGTTCATGGCATCGGAGCCATCCATTGTCAGTGAGGTTGGGAAACGCACATCGTGTGCTGCTACTGAGGTGATAATTGCCATTTAAAACTCCCTAATGAGTCCTTTTGATTCGAGTTCAACCCAAAGAGCATCAGGTATTGATGCCCGAGATCGATTTACGTTTTGTAAAACTTGGTTTTTTCCGCGAGCGCCAATTACCACGCTCGTGACAGCAGGGTGCCTTTTCACATATCCCATTGCCGCCTCGGCAAGAGACACTTCAAAGTCAGCGCAGATTTCAGCAATTTTGATAGTGCGGTCAATCAGTTCGGCCGGCGCTGCCTCGTAATTGAACTTTGCGTTAGGGTCCGGCCGGTCAGTGCTTAAGAGGCCAGAGTTAAAAACACCCGCGACAATCACTCCAACACCTCTGTCTTGCGCGATCGGAAGAAGTTCCTCTAACGCCTCAGAGTCCAAGAGAGTGAATCGACCCGCGCACATAACTAGATCTATGTCTGCTCGTCGAATTAATTCAGCGAGCGGTGAGGCAAAGTTCATTCCAGCACCAACAGCCGAAACTATCCCCTGATCGCGTAATTCGATTAGGGTATTAATTCCGTCGCTAGAGGCTTGTTCGAAGTGATTCTCCGGGTCATGCAGAAAAAGGATGTCGAATCGATCCAAACCGGTTCGGTTCAGGGAATCTTCAACTGACCTCAAGATTCCATCGCGACTAAAATCCCACTCCCGGATAAACGCAGCAGGAACGTCAAAACCCTGCGAGTCGCGTTGGTCTGCTGTAGATGGGCTTTCTTTTAGGAGCCGTCCAACTTTTGTTGATATGACGAATTCGTTTCGCGGGTATTTCCTCAGCGCCTCGCCAACCCGACATTCTGAGAGCCCCAGGCCATAGTGGGGTGCTGTGTCAAAATACCGAATTCCTGAGTCCCAGGCTGTACTAATCGTCTCGGCAACTTCAGTATCTGTGGTGATGCGATAGAGGTTGCCAAGCTGAGCAGTGCCCAAGCCCAAGCACATAAGGTCGCGAAGGCTCGAATTCTGGTCCTGTTTCAAATGAGCCCTCCTCCCACTAATGAAATATCTAAAGGTCAAATCAAAAAGCTAAAAATGCGCAAAAAAAACTAGTATCCCTCAAATAATACCCATATTCATCGGATGAATACTAGTTTTTAATACCTAATTTCAAAGTTGCTTTTGTGAATCCGCCGCTTGGTTTTTGCATTGTTGAATAGGGCGATGGAAGTCGGCTGAAAAGATTTACGAGTGTGTTAGCCGACTCGACAGCGAATTTGTTCACCCCGGTGACAAGAAGGCCGTCAAGAGGAATACTAATTTTTGGTCCTAGTGCATAGCCCGCTAATCGGTCATTGACCAGAACCCTCAACGAGCCTTCAATTCCGCTGATTTCTAGTTCGACAAATGCAGGAACTTCTTCGCCAAAATCGTGCATTTTTTCGTAAATTGCAAGACCTGAAAAATCTCTAAGCCCTAAATCTTCCCAAGCACTCAGGGAAATGCGAGCCTTCTGGCATATCCAAACAATCGGCCCCAAAAGCGCACTTGCGTCGAGCGATTGGTTGACGTTTTGGCTCGAAGTAAGCTCCAGCAACAATTCGCTGATGTCGCTTTTTAGCGATATTGAATATCCGTCGATTGTTTTCGAAACACTTTCGCCATTTGGGCAGTGAACCTGCACATAGGTTTTGATAATCGCCGTCTTTGCGCCTGGTGGAATCTTGCACTTAAGCCAGCGTGTCTTCAATAGATCTGGCACGGCAAACTCAAGTGCAGGGCGCTCACCTTGCCACCAAATCATTCGAGACTTGGATGGGCTTGCGGACAGTTCACCTCCGATAGCTAGACCTATTCGAGAAGGCTGTGCATCACTAATTTTTACCCGGACAAGCACATGATTGGTGCCATTTTTTAGATCTACGGCTGTTTCAAATATCTCTGAACTCATATCGCGCAAGTTCCACGGTGGAAAATGCACGGCCGCAATTTCTGAACTGGTCTTGATCGATTTTCCGTTAATCCATATTTGGTGTTCGGCTCGACCACAAGATCTGAGTAATGAAGAACCTCCGGCTGATTCGATTGTCGACCAGAAATAGTAGTAATCGTCAGTTGAAGGATCTTTGAAAACCGCAGCGGGGTCAAGAAATTCTGGGGGTGCGCCTTTTAGGCCATGAGGTCCAGTCATGCGGTCTTGAAGGTATGCATCCTGGGGAATCCCGGTAGCCAAGGAGACCGCATACCCGCACCATGTGCCCGACTGTGGTCGCTGACCGCTCTCGATTTCGTTGAATAAAGCTTCCTCGTAAGCATCTGCTGACGATGCTTGAATTGGCCCGGATACCAAGAATCGAACGCCATGATCAACTAATCCCTGAATCCATGGCCCTTGGGGAGTCTCGCCTAGATCAACATAGTAGCTAGCTACTGGGAGCTCTGGATTTTCATCTGAATAGTCAAAGTATCGATTGTCCAGAATTGACTTTAGTTCTATGTTCCAATCGCTTGATAAGTCAATTTGCTCAGTAATAGTAGCCGTGGTCAAAATCGGCACCTCTTGGAAGTCATCCGATTGAAGAATCAGGATCGATTCGCCAGGTTCAAGTGTGAGTTTGATGATCCTTCGACAAGCGCCATCGCCTTTTGTTTCCAACTCCGAAAACATCGGTTTGGTTTCGCCTGACCATGCGTCCCACTGCTGGAGCGGAGAGTCACCCCTGATGCTGCAGATTTGCGTCACGGTAATTTTGCTTGGGTTTGCGACGAAATAGAGGTCTGCCCCATCTATGCGTCTATGGGATTGGAGCAATTCTCCAACACTCTGGTCGATCTCGAAATCAACTTCAATTCGAGTTCTGAGTTCTGCAATGAGATCGCCATTGTTTGAAACCTGGTGCCAACCCATGAAGTCGACAGAGTTGAGAATTCGAGAATCACTTCTAATTGGGAAGGCGCCAAGGTTTATTACTACGCCTCCTGCATTTACGAATGACTGTAACGCGTCTAGTGCGGTCGATCGAATTATTTTCAAAGACGGCACTACCACTGCAGAGTATTGAGCCTTGCGGACTGAAAGCCAGGTTGTTTGTGAATTTGAGCTCAAGTGGCTGTCGGCAAGATAAGCCTGTGGAACTAAATCCACCCCTAAAGCTGAACGACTGAGGTGCTCCATCATTTTTGACGCGAAAGACGGCGCATTAGAATCCGCGTAAAAGTCCAGCTCGGGGGTTGGGTCAAGTACTGCTATTTCGCATGCTGATTGGCCAGATTGCAGCATTTCGCTGATGCGCGTTAGATATGTCCACATTGGTTCGGAGTGCTCCCACCAAGGCTGGCGGAAATGGAAGTCTGGAGATGCCCACTCCCACCAACCAGCTTCCAGCGTGTAGTCCAAAGCGTGCAGGATCACCTGGTTAGCTCCCGCGGCAAAATCTGTGTTCAGTCCGGCTATTACGTCGTTAGGCGTCACGCCCCATCCACTGCTGTGGAAGGCCTCATTTGAAACGTATGGGCGACCATTTAGGTGGGCGATGGACGAACTTGTTCTGAAGGCAGCTATGTTTCTGTCTGCAGTTAAATCAGGATCATCATTGCCTGGCCCTTGATACCAGGCCATTGTTTCCATGAAATCGCTGTAGTGCTCGTGACCGAGTGCCAAGTCACCGCGGCTTAGTTGATCCATAACTAAAGAAGTTGAATTTCGCTCATGCCAATTGAAAATCGGCTTGAAGAAATGCTCTTGGAGCAAACGAACGACAATGTCTCTATACAGCCCTCGCACCTGCATTGCTTGATCAGATTGCCCGTGCCAAAGCAAGTGAATGACATCTTCTGGTTCAAGTGAGCGCGCTATCAGAGATTCGCCGACTAGAGAGTTCCACATTGGTGTGGTGAGTCCAAGCTCTAATTCATCTTGGAAGAAAATGGTGAAAGTAGTCCCCAGGTGCTCGCCAAGCTCTGATTTGAATTTGTCGAAGAATAGCTTGTTGACAGATTCACCAGAATTTGGGTGAAGCGGGTCAAATTTTGATTCAAATAGATAAATCTGACCAGGCTCAATAGCGGCGGTGCTCAGGATCCATTCGCCCTCGGGCAAGCTCCAAATAACCGAGTCATCGTCTTCTTTTGCCGCATCAAGGACTATGGAGCCATCTTTTGAAACTGCTCGCCGACTTAATATTTTCGAAGAACTTCGTGGGCGCAAAAATTCTCCGGGTCCGACCACAAATTCAAATGTATTTTTTAGGTTTCCGCTGTGTAAGCCTGTTGTGTATTCAGCAGCGTTTAGAAGCACTGTTCCGATGACTTGATAGTCGCAAATGCCGACGGATAGACCTCGATCGGAACTCGCTTGAACAAATTTCTTTAGTAATACCCACCATTCTTCAGAAAATGGCGCCGGAGACCCGTGGTCTATGCTTCCGTCTGGTTTGTGGGCGTAGCAGATAATGGTTCCGCCAACGCCTTTGTCTTTTAGAAGGTCAAGGTGCCAGATCATTCGATCTATGTCAAGATCGCCACCGCTCCAAAAATACAAAGGCGTTGGGCGACTGGAAGGCCGCGGGTTCGCAAATCTGGCTCGTAGTGAGGCTAGCTCGCTTGACTTCGATGGCAAAAGTACTCTCCTAGTTAGCAGAACGGTGTAGGGGAGAGCCCCTACACCGTTCTTATTTTTAACTAATTACTTGCTCAGTGAATCCCACTTGGCGTCAAGTGTCTTCACAAAAGCATCTACTGAGGTTTTGCCAGTCAGTAGACCCTGGATTGCGTTCTGGTACTCGCCTACCCAGCCGCTTGGAGGAGCATCATCACCTGAAGAAGTGGTTGGGAAAGGCCAAACCTTCTTCACGTTCTTGCTGCTTGCAAACTTAATTGCAGCCAAAGTTGCCTTGGTGGTTCCCTTTGGTGGCTTGATGCCTCCCTTGATAACTGAAAGCTGGCCGTCGTTGATCATTACAGACTCGGCATAACCCTTTGAGTTTGCAAGTCCTAGAGCAACCTTAAGCGCAGCATTCTTTACCTTGGTGCTTGATGAGACGTAGATCGATGGACCAGGTGATACGGCTACTACCTGGTTGTTTCCTGGAATTGGGAACAAGCCTGCAGTGAAGCCATTGGTCTTGTAACCAGCGCCACCGCCCCAGCCACCCATCGGCCACATTGCGTACTTGCCTGAAGACCAAGCAGTTACAGCCTTGCCCCAGTCAAGGCTCATGACGTCAGAGTTGATCATGTCTGCATCAATGATGTCAACAAACTTCTGAACTGCTGAACGGAAGTTCGGGCTGTCAAACTTGACGATGCCGCCCTTACGTAGCTTCAACCAGTTTGGTGACTTTGCTAGGACATCGCTCGCAACGAAGCCATCTAGCAAATACTCATCTGCCCAAAGGTCAGCAGCATTCATAAGAATCGGAGTGTAGCCAGCTGCCTTCAGCTTTGGACCAGCAGCCTTTAAGTCTGCGAAGGTCTTAGGAACTGAAACTCCAGCCTTTGCGAATGCTTCGATGTTGTAGAACATGTTGTTCATCATGAAAGCACCTGAGCTTAGGCTGTACTGCTTGCCGTTCACCGCACCGAAGTCTGAAGGAACGTTGATCTTTGAGTAGTAAGACTTAGGGAATGGGAGAAGTGCGCCTGCCTTGACGAAGTCAGTAAGAGGTACATCCCACACAACGTCAGGAAGCTGGCCACTAGCAAGCAGTTGCTTTGCATAACCGTGACGGTCGAGAGTCGGGGTGAATAGAACCTTGATCGAGATGTCTGGGTTGGCCTTCTCGATTGCCTTTGCCTGAGCCTGCCAGAAAGACTTGGTCAAAGCTGGGCTAGTAAATGTGAGGAATGACACCTCAGTTTTCTTTGGCGCAGCAACTGCCACTGTTGCGAAGCTAGTTGCGCCCAACACAAGAGACGCAACTGCAGCAACTGCAGCTAGGCGGCCCTTTCTATTTGTGAATTTCAAAACCACTCCTTGTTTTCATTTTTATAATTTTGACCCATAAGTGAAACGTTTCATAAACTGCTAAAAGTTCCTACTGAAGAGCCGCGAGTGATCGTGGAATTTCGAACCACCCATGCCAAGAAGACTAGGTAGTCATCCGATGTTTGTCAATCTGAGATGATTACGAAATGGCTACATTTAGGGTGATTTTTGTAACGAATTCGTAACGCAAAATAATTAGTCAAATTTTAGTTTTTCAATTGAAATCTGGGCTTAAGGCAAATCAATACTTGCCTGCATGCAGATTTTTTGAATAAATTAAAGTGTGGCAGGAAATCAAATCCGTGTGTCACAAAAATTGACAAACATCTAATGTTTCGAATACCTTGTTGAAAGATTTAGGTCAAAATCGGATTCGCTTAAACCTAAATGTAAGTTGTCTATTTAGATGAAAGTGCGGTCGGCACAAATGCAGACAGACCAGACTGGCGTGAGCCAAGTTCAAAGCAATAGCGACATTGCTGACTCAACCGAGGCGCCGAAAAATGAAGCCCGAGGTCGTCGACGCGGCAGACTTCGCAACCGTTCATCGCAGGTTTTTCTAGTGCTTGCTCTGCCAGGTTTGCTGATGTACTTTCTGGGCGTACTTACTCCGCTAGGGCTTGCCCTCAATTTCTCACTCACTGATATCAACCTATTGAGTGGAATCGGAAACTACGTCGGAGTCCAGAACTACATCGATGTGTTCTCCGATCCGGAGTTCTGGAGCGCAATCACCTTCGTTACTATTCTGACCTTCTTCTGTGTGCTCATCGCAAATGCAGCAGGCCTTGCGTTGGCAGTAGTTTTGAACAAGAACCATAGGTTCTTTCACTTTCTAAGAAGTGTGACCTTCATTCCTTCGGTTCTAGCGGGTGTTGTCGTTGCCTACATCTGGTCAAACATTTTGACCGACAGCGGAATTTTGAACAACATCCTAGGCAGCATCGGGCTGACAAGTTTGCAGACAAGCTGGCTGGGTTCGCCGCTTGGAGCGCAGGCTAGCGTTATCTTCGTCACAGTCTGGCCATCTATTGGATTCGGAGCAATTATCTATCTGGCTGGCCTTCAGTCTGTGCCTAAGGAGCTACTTGAAGCGGCAGCGGTTGATGGTTCAAGCCCGACAAGAACCTTCTGGGCGATTACTTGGCCACTGTTGTCGCCGGCTTTCTTTGTCACCTCAACCATGATGGTTATCGGTGGATTCAAGGCATTTGACGTGTCGATGATTTTGACTGGTGGTGGCCCTAGCCGTGCGACCGACACCCCGGCACTGCAGATTTTGCGCCACGGTTTTATTGAAAATCGAGCTGGTTATGCGAATGCCGAGGCAATAATCCTGCTTGTTGTTTTGGTGCTCATTTCGATAATCGGCACAGCTATTTCTGCTAGGGGAGACGAAAAGTGAACACCGTAAAAAACAAAAAGAAACTGTTCAAGGGTGATAATCACGCCACTTTCCTTAGGCGGATAATCGCGACACTGGCAGTGATAATTTATGCTGCACCGCTCTCGATTTCGATTATTAACACCTTTAAAACGAACGAGCAAATTACGCTTTCACCGGCATCGCTACCTGATCCGCCGACAATGGAAAACGTTCTTGATGTTCTAACTAACCCAGACTCAGACATTTGGGGAACGCTGATTCGAACAGCTCTTATTACGGCATCAAGTGTTCTTTTGATTGTGCTTCTAGGTTCGATGCTGGGCTACTACATCGGCAGAAACGACCGACCTTTCCAGCGATTCTTGACCGTAGCTCTGCTACTTGGCCTGGCAATTCCATCTCAGGTACTTCTGATACCAGTTAGTCAGGTCTTGAAGTCAGTCGGTCTTTTGAACACATATTTCGGTTTGGTTATTTATAACGTTGCCTTCTTCGTTCCGTTCTCGATGTTGCTCTTTTCGAGATTCGTTCGAAGCATTCCTACAGAACTCGATGAAGCCGCAGCGATTGATGGCGCCGGGCCTCTGAGAACCTACTTCACTGTTATTTTGCCGCTGCTTCGCCCAGCGGCTGCAAGCGTGACCATTTTCGTGAGCATCTGGATCTGGAACGACTTCGTAAACCCACTTATTCTTCTTGGTCCTGAAACCGGAACCACAATCATGGCGGGTCTATACAGAACCCTGGGGCAATACACCGCAAACTACGGATCGGTATTCGCCTACATGTTCATAGCTACTTTGCCTATCGTCATCCTGTTCCTAATGCTTCAGAAAGCATTCGTTAGCGGCTTGACCTCAGGCGCATCAAAGGGATAGCCAGATAATCGAAATTCAACATTTCGGGTAGTTGGGAGAAAAAATGCTAGACAAAAGCGCGCCTGGATTGATACCTAATCCAAAAGTACGAAGAAAAGCTCGTATTGGTTTGGTTGCTGGTGGACTGGGCACATATTGGCCACAATTTCCTAACTTATTGCCGCAGTTGAAACAGTCGACAGAATATGTCTCGAACCGATTTAAGCAAATGGATGCCGACGTAATCGATGTTGGATTCATTTCTGACGCAGTAGAGGCAAACCAGGCTGCTGAAAAATTGCGCGTTGCAGACTGTGACCTGTTGGTCATGTTCTTAACCACTTACCTAACCTCTTCAATGGTTCTTCCAATTGCTCAAAAAGCAAACACCCCAGTTTTGTTGATTGACCTTCAGCCAACAGAAAAAATGGATCACGCAAACTTTGACACCGGTGATTGGCTGGCCTACTGCGGCCAATGCCCCGTGCCAGAAGTAGGAAATGTATTCCGCCGGGCCGGAATTCCTTTCCGCTCAGTTTCTGGCTGGTTGGGTCAAGAAAGTGCGTGGGAGAGAATCAGTCAGTGGATCACTGCCGCTCAAATTCGTGCGGCATTGCGCGAGGCCAGACATGGATTGATGGGGCACGTTTATCCGGGCATGCTGGATGTTTCAACAGACTTGACGCTTTTGCCGGCAACGTTTGGCTCTCATGTAGAGGTACTTGAATTTGATGATTTGCGCCAGAGGGTTTCAGCAGTTAGTGAAAGTGAAATCGCAGATAGAAAAGATCTCGCAAGATCTATTTTCCGACTTGATGACACTGTGGATGAGGATGATTTCTCATGGGCAGCACAAGTTTCTGTTGGCCTTGATCGACTAGCTGAAGATTTCGACCTAGACAGCCTTGCCTATTACCACCGCGGCTTAGACGGAGAACTTCACGAAAGATTGGGCGCGGGTATGATCCTCGGTGCCTCACTCCTGACCGCACGGGGAATCCCTGCGACTGGTGAGTATGAATTGCGAACCACTGTCGCACAACTGATTACGCAGGTTGCAGGTGCCGGAGGGTCTTTTACAGAAATACAGGCTTTGAACTTCGAAGACAATGTAGTGGAGATGGGTCACGATGGCCCAGCCCACCTGGCTGTTAGTTCGTCGGCACCAATTCTTCGCGGGCTAGGTGTTTTCCACGGAAAGCGTGGGTATGGAGTCAGCGTCGAATTTGATGTGGAGCATGGCCCAGTCACTCTCCTTGGATTAGGGCAGGATCGGGATGGCTCACTAGCCCTTGTCGCCTCTGAAGGGCAAGTTGTGCCTGGTCCGATACTTTCAATCGGTAACACTTCGAGCAGAGTTGATTTCAATAGAGACCCTGGAATTTGGGTTGATCAATGGAGTCAGACTGGTATTGGCCATCACTGGTCTTTGTCGCTGGGGCATAGAATCGGCGACTATCGCGCTGCCGCCGATCTACTAGGAATTGACTTCAGGGTCGTATAAAAGGCCAAAAAAAGAGGGTTCGCATTTCGCGAACCCTCTTTTTTATTGGCGACGTTCTTGCAATCGCTCGAGAATCTTTACGTGTCCTGGTTCTAGTTCGTCTATAGAATTCACCCCAAGAAGCTTCATTGTTCGCACGATCTCTCCTCTAAGCAGCTCTATCGTGCGATCCACTCCTTCGCGTCCGCCAGCCATCAGGCCGTATAAGTAGGCGCGGCCAATGAGCGTAAATTTTGCCCCCTTAGCTATAGAGGCAACTATGTCTTGGCCGTGCATGATTCCTGTATCTACCCAGACCTCAGCATCTTTTCCAACCTCTTTGACGGTTTCAGGCAGAAGGTGAAATGGAATAGGTGCACGATCAAGCTGCCTACCACCGTGGTTCGAAAGTAGGACAGCATCGGCGCCTGCATTAACCGCACGCTTTGCATCGGCAACGTTCTGGATCCCCTTTACTACGAGGTTGCCCTTCCATTGTTGGCGAATCCACTTCAGGTCTTCAAAATCAACTGTCGGGTCGAACATGCTGTCAAGCAGTTCCCCTACGGTTCCATTCCAGTGGCCCAGTGAGGCAAACTTGAGTGGGTCGGTGGTCAAGAAGTTGATCCACCATTCAGGCCTCGGAAGAGCATCGATCACCGTACCTAAAGTTAGGGCCGGAGGAATCGTCATGCCATTCCGCTTGTCTCGCAATCGGGCTCCTGCAACTGGAACGTCAACTGTGAGTTGGAGGGTGTCGAAACCAGCCTTGGCTGCTCGGTCGACAAGGTTCATTGAACGCTCCCTGTCTTTCCACATGTATAGCTGGAACATGTTTCGACCATTGGGAGCAGCGGCAGCAACTTCTTCAATCGATCGAGTGCCCATAGTGCTGAGCGAGAAAGGAATACCAGCGGCTTCTGCAGCCTGGCAGCCGGCGATTTCCCCCTCAGAATGCATCATTCTGGTAAATCCTGTCGGCGCAATACCGAAAGGGAGAGCAGAGCGCTTGCCAAGAACTTCAATCGAAGGATCGGCATCGGCCACATTTCTTAGGATCGAGGGGTTCCACTCGATGTCTTCAAAGGCTTGACGGGCTCTAGCTAAAGAAATCTCTTGGTCTGCTGAACCATCCGTGTAGTCAAATGGCGCTGTAGGCGTGCGCTTTTTTGCGAGTTCGCGCATCTCGTAAAGGTTATAGACCTGATTAAGTCGTGCCTGCCTGCCTACTTGTGGCTTCTTGAAGACCATGAGTTCTGCAAGGCTTTTGGGATTTGGGAAGCGACGTGCCATTTTTGCCATTTTTTATCCTAATTAGAGGGTCTGAGTGCCTGGAATATAAACTGTCGGGCTATAGATAAATCGTATTACCTCACGCTGGCCTTCGAGACTTTTTGGAGCGGCCCCCATTGTGCCAGCTTGGGTAATGAGGTTTCCAATAGCGGTTGCCTCTATCGGTCCAGCAAGAACAGGCACGCCCGTTCGATTTGCTGTCAGTTGGCAAAGCAAGGCGTTCTGAGAACCTCCGCCAACGACATTGATGCGCTCGACCTTTTTTTGAGTAACTTGCTCTAGCCCCTTCAGTGCTTGAGCGTATGCATCCGCCA
Source organism: Actinomycetota bacterium (assembly GCA_041179725.1). GTDB lineage: Bacteria > Actinomycetota > Actinomycetes > Actinomycetales > Microbacteriaceae > Rhodoluna. The sequence goes on from JBEGSY010000093.1 coordinate 39,588, forward strand.
AAGACTCGAGGATGATTCGCACTAATTCAGCGGGCGATTGAGAGGATGAATAACCTTTCCTCATCAAATGAGTACGGATTTTTCCGGGCATGTCGCCGGGGGCAACAAATTCCTGATCATTCACATCTATTCGCGCCGAGGTAGAAATTTCAGAAGCTTCATCAAGAAGCGAAGTTATGTCAGAAGTTTTTCCGACAATTTTGAATTCACTTAGGCATTGCTGAAGCAACCATAGGCCTGAAAGGTTCTTGAGAAACCTGATTTTGTTATTCACGCCGAGCTCGTTTGTTAAGTTGTGTTTTCGCGCCTGAGCTGTCAAGACAGGCTGGTCTAATTCGAGGCCGAGCAGGCTCCAAGTGCCACTGCTTAGGTATGCAGCACCAGCCTGTATAGGCGCACCGGCGATAGCCGATGCGGTGTCATGTGTCCCAACGGCTGTTATGACGGTATTTCGAAGCGCCGGACTGCTTATGTGCTGCGGCAGCAATTTGCCTATAACCGTTCCAGGGTCGACGAGTTTTCCAAAGATTTTTCGTGGCAATCCAAGAGAATCAATCAATTCCCAATCCCATTCGCGGGTGGTTGCATTTAACAGGCCTGTAGTTGACGCATTTGTGCGTTCGGTGCTCACTTCGCCGGTGAGCCAGTGGGTTATCAGATCTGGAATTAAGAGCATTGCGTCGGCTTGACTAAAGTGCTCGGGCTGTTGTGAGGCATTGGCGGCTAGTTGATAAAGCGTGTTGAAAGGTAAGAACTGGAGCCCATTTTTTGAATATTGTTCTTCTGGAGAAACGATTCGGTTTACAAGGGCAACGCCTAGGTGGTTGCGCTCATCGCGATAGTGCCTCGGCCGTGCAATTATTTTGCCCTCGGCATCCAGAAGGGCATAATCCACTGCCCAGGTGTCGATTCCGATTGATGAAATTGTCTGATCTTGCTTTTGGGCCCATTCGCCCAACGCGGTCAAGCCCTTAGAGATTTCTCGCCGGATTTCTTCGTAATTCCAGAAAAGCTCATCGTCAACTTGGACTGGCTGATTTGGAAAACGATGTATTTCAACAAGATCAAATTCACCGTCGCCAATTACAGCACCCATGATGCGCCCAGAAGATGCACCTAAGTCAATCGCCCCAAAAAGCTGCTTTCCCATGGTCAGTTTTTAGCCTTTTTACCTCAGGAAGGCAGCAGCTACTCCCGCATCAACCGGAATATGTATGCCGGTGGTGTGGGTCAATTCACCACCTGTAATCGCAATCACGGCATTAGCTACATGCTCTGGCAACACTTCGCGCTTAAGTAAGGTTCTCTGCGCATAGAACTCACCAAGATTTTCTTCTTTCACGCCATAGACAGCAGCTCGGGATGCGCCCCAACCGCCGGCAAAAATTCCGCTGCCGCGCACAACCCCGTCAGGATTTATGCCATTTACCCGGATTTGATGTTCGCCAAGCTCAGCTGCCAGCAAACGCACTTGATGCGCTTGATCTGCCTTTGTGGCTGAATAGGCAATATTGTTCGGGCCAGCAAATACCGAATTCTTCGAAGCGATATAGATGATGTCGCCACCCATCTCTTGCTCAATCATTATTCGAGCGGCTTCTCTAGATACCAAGAATGAACCGCGTGCCATCACGTTGTGTTGGAGATCCCATTCGCCCTGCGAGGTTTCGAGAAGAGGCTTGCTTAGGCTCAGGCCGGCATTGTTCACGATTAGATCAACGCCACCAAAGGCGATCGTTGTTGCCTTAAGGGCTTCAATAATTGCCGCTTCATTTGTGACGTCTATCTGGACAGCGATGGCGCGGTCGCTACCGCCCAGATCCCTCGCAACTTCTTCGGCATTTTCTAGGTTCAGATCTGCAATTACTACACATCCGCCTTCTGCGACAATTCGTTCAGAAATAGCCTTGCCGATACCACTGGCCGCGCCGGTTACAAAAGCAACTCGGCCTGAAAGTGCTTTTGTCTTTGGCATGCGCTGAAGCTTGGCTTCTTCGAGAGACCAATATTCAATGTTGAACTTCTCAGAATCGCTAATTGGCTGGTATGAGCTGATGGTTTCTGCTCCGCGCATTACGTTTATCGCATTGATGTAAAACTCGCCGGCAACGCGCGCAGTTTGCTTGTTAGCACCAAAACTGAACATGCCCACACCCGGAACAAGGACAATTGCCGGATCGGCTCCTCTAATTGCAGGTGAATCTTTTTTAGCGTTAGCCTCGTAGTAAGAGCCGTAATCCGCACGGTATGCCGCGTGTAGTTCTCGAAGGCGAACCTTGACTTCATCGAGGTCAGCCGTTGCAGGTAAATCGAGAACCATTGGCTTGACTTTGGTTCTCAAAAAGTGGTCTGGGCAGCTTGTTCCCATTGCAGCGAGTTTTTGCATCTTTTCTCTACTGAGGAAATCAAGAACTTCTGGAGCATCTGAATAATGGCCCACCATCGGTTTGTCAGTGCTTGCCAATCCTCGAATTAGAGCGCTGATCTCGAAAGCACGCTCTTGACGCGCCGACTTTTCTAATGGCTCAAAGCCGCTCAATACCTTGCCAAAAGCGTGCCCTGTTGACTGATCGGCTTTTGCGTTTATAAATTCTTGAGCAGTATTGATAATCCAAAGCGAATTCTGCTCACATTCTTCGCTGCTTTCCCCCCAGGCGGTGATTCCATGTCCACCGAGAATGCATCCAATTGCCCCCGGGTTTGCGGTTTTTAGCTCTTCAATGTCAAGCCCAAGTTGGAATCCAGGTCTGCGCCAAGGAACCCAGAGAACTTTGCCCCCGAAAATTTCCTTGGTTAGATTTTCGCCATCCTTGCTGGTGGCAATAGCAATGCCGCTGTCAGGGTGAAGGTGATCTATGTGATTAGCGTCGACGAGACCATGCATAGCGGTGTCGATACTCGGAGCCGCACCAGATTGGCCGTGCATGCAGTATTCGAATGCAGCCACCATTTCATCTTCAAAATCGATTCCTCGATAGACGCTTTTTAGTGCGCGAACCCGGTCGAGCTGTAGAACTGCAAGGCCGGACTCCGTCAATGTCCCGAGGTCGCCACCTGAACCTTTTACCCAGAGAAGATTTATTGCTTTGCCCGTTGCCGGATCAAATCCTTCACCTTTAGCAGATGTGTTTCCGCCCGCATAATTTGTATTCTTGCGATCAGACCCCAGGCGGTTGCTTCGTTCGATAAGCGCTTTAGCGTTTCCACTAGTCATTTCTTTAAGCACCCCACCCTGCCTGGGTTCCCCCAACGCGATCGGCGGCAATCTTTTGCAGATATTTACTCGCTTCGAATGCTTGAATAGGGTCGGCTGGAAGGCCTCGGCTGACGCGCCACTCTGCGGCTAGCTCTCGAATATCGGTATAAAAAGCGTCCATAAAAATATCATTTGCCTTTAGGACATCGCCATCCCTCTGGGCTTTATCGAGAGATTCGCGGTCCACTAGCAGTGCTCGAATTGTCATAGCCTGCACGTTGAGAACGCTTCGAATTTGGCCTGGAATTTTATCTTCGATGTTGTGGCACTGGTCAAGCATGAATGCGACCCCGCTCTGCCTTCCGAAGCCACCACCACGAACCACTTCGTACATGATTCTGAAAAGCTGGAATGGGTCGGCAGCTCCAACAATCAGATCATCATCAGCGTAGAAGCGGCTATTAAAGTCAAACGACCCAAGCTTCCCAAGTCGCAATAGTTGCATAACAATGAATTCAATGTTTGTCCCAGGTGCGTGGTGACCTGTGTCTAGGCAAACCATTGCCTTATCTCCGAGCAGAGCAACCTGCGCATAACTCGTGCCCCAGTCCGGAACATCAGTGTGGTAAAAAGCTGGCTCGAAGAATTTGTATTCGAGCACCATTCTCTGGTTGTCACCAAGTGCCGCGTAAATTTTGCGAAGGCTATCAGCAAGTCTGTCCTGACGACCCCTTATGTCGTCTTGACCCGGATAGTTAGTTCCGTCTGCAAGCCAAATCTTTAGATCCTGCGACCCGGTTTGGTGCATGATTTCAATGCACTCAAGGTGGTGATCAATGGCCTTTTGGCGAATTCGGTCATCTGAATGAGTGATGGATCCGAGCTTGTAGTCTTCTTCCTGAAAAGTGTTCGAATTTATCGTTCCGAGCGAGATTCCGAGGTCTTCGGCGTGTTTGCGCAACGCTGAGTAATCGCACTTATCCCATGGAATGTGAAGTGCAACGGATGGCGCAATTCCTGTGAATTTATGAACCTGCGCAGCATCCGCCAACTTTTCAAAGGGGTCGCGAGGTGCACCTGGGCTACCAAAAACACGGAAACGTGTTCCTGAGTTACCAAAGGCCCACGACGGCAACTCAATGGCTTGGTGATCCATTTGGGCAAACAAATCAGTCTTTTTGGCAACACTCAGCGACATAGTTTTTCCTAACTGCGCATCAGAATATTTGAATCGTTTCAAACATCTAACCATCATTTGCCTTGTTTAAACAATTTCTCTTGAAAGGTGTGATTATTTTTTTGAAATTAGAGCGTGCCGGATGGCCCAGAGGCGGATATTGGCTGCGAGCCCGGAGACTCGGTGCTCCCTAGAATGAGACCGAACCGTAAATCCCAGGAGTTGTATTGGCAAAGAATTTGCGACCTAGTGTTCAGGATGTAGCCCGACTAGCAGGCGTTTCACTCGGCACAGTGTCTAATGTGCTGAATAATCCTGGAGTGGTTAGGCGCGCCACCGCTGAGCGGGTTCAGCAAGCAATTTCAGATCTAGGATTTGTTCGAAATGACGCCGCTCGTCAACTTAAAGCCGGCAAGAGTAAAACCCTCGGTCTTATAGTTCTAGACGCCTCGAACCCATTCTTCTCAGAGGTGGCTAGGGGTGCTGAGGACCGAGCCGTTAGCCTGGGCTATTCGCTTATTGTTGGTAATTCGGGCAACGATGAAGATCGCGAGAACCACTACATCGGCCTATTTGAAGAGCAGCGTATGGCAGGGGTGCTAGTTTCGCCAGCCGGCAGCGACGCTCAACTAATGGATGAACTTAGAAGCAAACACCTGAGGGCAGTTCTTGTAGACAGAACTGCCCCAAATAACTCGGGTTGTTCAGTTGGCGTAGATGACATGGCTGGTGGAAAGCTAGCAGCGCAGCACCTCATAGACCAAGGTAGGAAGCGAATTGCCTTTGTTGGCGGCCCTTTAAATATCAAGCAAGTTCGAGATCGCCTAAATGGCGCTAGTGAAGTTGTGAATGAAACCGCAGGTGCCACTATTCGAATTATTGAAAGTGCCGGCATGACTGTACTTGCCGGCAGGGAAATCGGAGACAGGCTGCTTGCAGAAGATTCAAAGTCTCGACCAGATGCAATATTTGCTGCGAATGACCTAATTGCAATTGGCCTTTTGCAGTCTTTTGTGTTCAATTCAAGAATTCGAGTTCCGGAGGAAATTGCGCTAATCGGCTACGACGATATCGGCTTTGCTGAAACTGCGATCGTAGGTCTTTCTTCAATCAGGCAACCTGCTAAGGAAATCGGAAAGACATCAGTCGATTTGCTTTTTGATGAAATTGAAAATCTTGAAACTCACGAGCACAGACAAGTGACTTTTCGACCTGAATTGGTGGTTAGGGCAAGCAGTAGTTGCATCTAGACGATGCTATGAACGCCCAAATTCTAAGCATTTCTAGGTCTTCAGTCGAGCGCCTTCCAGCAATACCAGGCGACAACACTTCGATACGGCTTGAGGTGGCCTCACTCGTTCGCCATAGCTTTTTGTTCAATGGTCTCGGGTAGGTCATAAATTCTCTGCCAACCTTTGCGCACGCCCAAGTCACCGACCGGCCAGACATCCAGGCGACCCAGCTCATGCATCATGAACATGTCTACAGTCCACTGGCCGATGCCCCAAAGCGCAGTCAACTGCTGTGCATTTTCTGCGTCGTCCTCAATTTCAGGCATGGCTGCAATAGAGGTTGACACGAGTGCCGCCTATCCGTTTGTCTATCGAAGTATTTTGCGACCAATTGGAATCCGCGACAGTGCTATCAAAATGATCCCCAGCAAAATCAAAAACACGGTGATGGCGCCGATGTAGGTGAACATGCCGGCAATGCCGCCGTCGCCGGTTGGGTCAATGAACCAATACGGCCACCAGCCGGTTGCCAAGCCTCGCAACACAGAAAAGATGAGCCAGGCCAGAGGATAAACTGCCACCCAAAGTGCCGCCCCGACCTTGAGGCGCACCTGACCTTGAACTAGCAACCACCCCACGGTTAGCGCAAGCGGTGCCCAAACGTGAATGATTTCATTTGGCAAAACCGGCCAGTCATAATTGCCATCGCGCGGGTCGTTTGCGGTGCCCCGAAGCAGCAGGTTATAGGCAAGGGAAACCAAGATGTAGCAAGCCGTTGCAGCAAGCCGAACAATTACCTGAGCTTTAGATTCTGCGCGGCCAGACCAGCTGGTCACGCCGGTCCAAAGCAGTGTCGCACCCGCGATCAACGAAGTTTGAATA
>JBEGSY010000094.1:0-11585 GCA_041179725.1 Actinomycetota bacterium
TCGTCGGCTCTAGCGGCCCAGTAGGTCGCTTCGCTCAATGCTTTACCACCGATACAGAAACCAATTGGTTGTCGCCAACCTCTACTCCGCCATGCGCATTTCCAACTGAAGTTTCGAGTTCAAGTGTCAAAGTTTCACCCTTGATGAGTTCTGCGTGATTCTTGACGGCTTCGATCACATCTTCGCTTGCGGTTATTGCAAGTTTGATTCGATCACTTACGTCGAGGTCGGCGTCCTTACGCGCTTGCTGCACGGCACGGATAACGTCTCGCGCTAATCCTTCTGCAGCAAGTGCAGGAGTTACCTTGCCATCGAGAATGACGAAGCCGCCGCTTGGCAGAATTCCGATGTACTCGACTTTCTCGGCTGCATCGTCGATGCCTTCGCTTAGGTCGGCTACCAAATCGAGTTCGTATTCGCCTTCGACCAGCTCAACCCCGCCAGCAATGACTACGCCGTTGGTATCAGACCAATCTCCAGCCTTCGCCGCTTGGATAACTGCTTGAACATTTTTTCCGATACGAGGACCGGCTGCGCGTGCGTTCACGGTCAATCGCTTGACTACGCCGAACTCGGCAGTTGATTCCATCGAAAGTTCAACCAACTTGATCTGCTTCACGTTTAATTCGTCTGCAATCAAATCCGCAAAGTCGTTTAGTGCGTCTACGTTCTTGGTAACCACAGTCAAGGTGGCTAGCGGCAAACGGACGCGTAATCCATTGATTTTACGAAGGCTTAGCGAGACCGAACTAATTGAGCGAACCTCATCCATCGCCGCTACCAAGTCCTGGTCTACAGGCACTTGCGAAGCAGTAGGCCAGTCGGCTAGGTGAACGCTGCGACCGCCGGTTAGTCCGCGCCATACCTGCTCGGTGACCATTGGTGCCAGCGGTGCGGCTACACGGCAAAGGGTTTCGAGCACTGTGTACAGAGTGTCGAAAGCTTGCTCGTCGCCAACCCAAAAGCGATCTCGACTGCGGCGCACGTACCAGTTGGTAAGCACATCAGCGAAGTCGCGTAGTCGGTTGGTTGCCGAGTACGAATCGAACTTGTTCATGTCTGCTTCGACTTCTTCGATCAAAATACGAGTCTTTGAAAGCAGATAGCGATCTAGTACATCAGTGCTGCCATATGAAATCTTCGCTTCGTAGTTACTTGCGTTCGCGTAAAGAGTGAAGAAGTAATAGGTGTTCCAAAGCGGAAGAACAAATTGACGCATTCCTTCGCGAATACCCTGCTCGGTTACCGCAAGGTTTCCACCGCGAAGAATTGGCGATGACAAAAGGAACCAACGCATCGCGTCTGAGCCGTCGCGATCAAATACTTCGTTAACATCCGGGTAGTTGCGCAGCGACTTAGACATTTTTTGGCCGTCGTTACCCAAAATGATTCCGTGCGATACCGCGGACTTGAATGCCGGGCGGTCAAATAGCGCTGTCGACAAAACGTGCAGTGTATAGAACCAACCACGGGTCTGACCAACATACTCAACGATAAAGTCACCCGGGTTGTGAGTGTCGAACCAATCTTGATTTTCGAATGGATAGTGCACCTGAGCAAATGGCATCGAACCTGATTCAAACCAACAGTCCAGTACCTCTGGCACGCGACGCATCGTCGACTTGCCTGTCGGGTCATCGGGGTTAGGTCGGGTTAGTTGATCGATCACCGGTCGGTGGAAATCACTCGGGCGAACCCCGAAATCACGTTCGAGTTCTTCGAGAGATCCGTAAACATCGATGCGCGGATAGTTTGGGTCGTCTGACTTCCAAACCGGAATCGGCGCACCCCAGAAGCGATTTCGAGAAATTGCCCAGTCGCGCACGTTGTCGAGCCACTTGCCGAAAGAGCCTTCCTTGGTGTGCTCCGGAGTCCAGTCAATCTGCTGGTTTAGCTCCAACATGCGCTCGCGAAGCTTGGTGGTCTCCACGAACCAAGACGATACAGCCTTGTAAATTAGCGGGTTCTTGCAGCGGTAGCAGTGCGGGTATGAGTGCTCATAAGATGCCTGACGCAGCACGCGACCTGTTTCCTTGAGGTGCTGCGAGATCGGCTTGTTGGCATCGAAGACATGCTGCCCCTCGAAGTCGGTGACGATGCTGTTGAACTGACCGCGCTCGTTTACCGAAATGTAAGTAGGAATATTCGCTGCGTTACAAACGTTTTGGTCATCTTCACCATAGGCAGGAGCCTGGTGCACGATACCGGTGCCGTCCTCGGCAGAAACATATTCGGCAGCTAAAACTTGCCAGGCATTTGCAACATCGAACTTGGATTCGTCTGCGTAGTAGTCGAACAGTCGCTCGTAACGAATGCCGGCCAATTCTGAACCCAAGACTGTTTTTTCAATCTTGATTTCGTCAGCCGATTCGTAACCGAAATCCTTGGAGTACCCGCCGGCAAGTGCCTTGGCAATGAAGTACTTTGCGCCATCGGCTGCCACAACCAACGCGTACTCAATGGTTGGGTTTACCGCGAGCGCGAAGTTGGTCGGCAGTGTCCATGGAGTTGTCGTCCAGGCCAGAAGGTTGACTCCCTCGTACTTCTGCCCTGCCGAGATTGGGAAGGTTACCGTAAGGGTTTGATCCTGACGATTGCGGTAAACCTCATCGTCCATACGAAGCTCGTGGTTTGACAGAGGGGTCTCACAGCGCCAGCAGTAGGCCAGCACCTTAAAGCCCTCGTAAATCAGGCCCTTGTTGTGCAGCTGCTTGAACGCCCAGAGCACACTTTCGGTAAATGGTGTGTCTAGAGTCTTGTAATCGTTGTCGAAGTCGACCCAGCGTGCCTGACGAGTCACATACTCGCGCCACTGTTCTGTGTACTTGAGCACCGAGTACTTGCAATAGTCATTGAATTTATCGATGCCATATTTCTCAATCTCCGGGCGACCCGAGATTTGCAGCTGTCGCTCTGCCTCTACCTCGGCAGGTAGACCGTGGGTATCCCAGCCAAATCGACGCTCGACCTTGTAGCCCTGCATGGTCTTGAAACGAGGAACCATATCTTTGACATAGCCGGTTAGTAGGTGCCCATAGTGCGGGAGTCCATTGGCGAATGGAGGACCGTCGTAAAAGACGAATTCGTCCGCTCCGTGACGTTGATCAATACTGGCCTGGAAGGTGCCGTCCGTCTCCCAGTATTCAAGGGTCTGCTCTTCTAGCTTTGGGAAGCTTGGGCTCGGGTTTACGCCGTCGCCGGCGGCACTAACCTTTGGATACATACGGGGCTTTCTAGGGGGTCAAGACACTCCATCAATGTTAACCTTTTATAAAGCCCAATTGGAGAACCTTTAGTGAATCAGCCTGCCCAAAGTACAGACTTGCTCGCCACCGCTACCGCCCCTGAAAAGGTTGGAGTCGAGGGTCTCGAATCTAAGTGGGGCTTGGTTTGGGAGAACGAGGGCGTCTACCGCTTCCGACGCGAGGTAGACCGCAAGGATGTCTACTCAATCGACACCCCTCCACCTACAGCATCCGGCTCACTTCACGTGGGTCACGTCTTTAGCTACACCCACACCGATGTAGTCGCGCGCTTCAAGCGCATGACCGGCCACGAGGTTTACTACCCAATGGGCTGGGATGACAATGGGCTTCCAACCGAGCGTCGAGTGCAGAACTACTACGGCGTGCGCTGCGACCCGACTTTGCCGTATCAGGCAGACTTCAAGCCACCATTCGAAGGTGGCGATAACAAGAGCAGCAAGGCTGCCGATCAGATTCCGATTTCTCGCCGCAACTTCATCGAACTCTGCGAGAAACTCACCGTTGAAGATGAAAAAGTATTCGAATCATTATGGCGACAACTCGGACTATCGGTTGATTGGAACCAGACCTATCAGACTATTGCGCCTAGTGCTCAGGCTGTTTCGCAGAAAGCATTCTTGAACAACCTCGCCCGCGGTGAGGCATACCAGTCGATGGCACCTACGCTTTGGGATGTCACCTTCCGCACTGCTGTGGCACAAGCCGAACTCGAAGATCGCGATCAGCCTGGCGCCTATCACCGAGTTGGCTTTGATGGGCCCGACGGAAAGATTTACATCGAGACCACTCGTCCAGAATTACTAGCAGCTTGTGTGGCTCTGGTTGCTCACCCGGACGACGAGCGCTACCAGCCGCTATTCGGTAAAACAGTGACTACTCCGCTATTTGGCGTTGAGGTTCCAGTGGTTGCCCATCGCTTGGCGCAGATCGACAAGGGCTCCGGAATCGCGATGATCTGTACCTTCGGAGACGTTACCGACGTCATCTGGTGGCGTGAACTCGATCTTCCAAACCGAGCCATCATCGGCTGGGATGGTCGCATCCTTCCTGATGCACCTGAGGCGATTACCAGCGCTCGCGGACTCGAAGTATTTGCTGAAATTGCTGGTAAGACAGTGTTCTCTGCCAAGCAGCGCATAGTTGAATTGCTGCAGGAATCAGGCGATATGGTTGGCGATGCTAAGCCAATCACTCACCCGGTGAAGTTTTTCGAGAAAGGCGACAAGCCTCTCGAAATCGTTTCGACCCGCCAGTGGTACATCCGCAATGGTGGGCGCGATGCCGCCCTTCGCGACCGACTTATCTCGCTTGGCAAGGAACTTAAATTCCACCCAGACTTCATGCGTGTTCGCTACGAAAACTGGGTTAACGGGCTCACCGGTGACTGGTTGATTTCTCGTCAGCGTTTCTTTGGAGTACCCATTCCGGTTTGGTACCCAATCGATGCCAATGGCGAAACAGATTTTGATTCCCCAATCACACCTGATCACTTACTTCTTCCGATTGACCCATCTAGTGATGTGCCCGCCGGTTACACCGAGTCGCAGCGCAACCAACCAAACGGCTTCGCTGGCGAAATGGACATCATGGATACCTGGGCGACATCTTCGCTTACCCCTCAGCTAGCTGGTGGTTGGATTGATGATCCTGAATTGTTTGCCAAGGTTTACCCATATGACCTTCGCCCACAGGGTCAAGACATCATTCGCACCTGGTTGTTTAGTTCGGTATTGCGCAGCGAACAAGAGCACGGACAACTGCCATGGAGCAATGCTGCCATCTCAGGTTGGATTCTTGATCCGGATCGCAAGAAGATGTCAAAGTCAAAGGGCAATGTTGTAACTCCGAGTGACATGCTCGAAGAACACGGTAGCGATGCTGTTCGTTACTGGGCAGCTTCTGCTCGCCTTGGAACAGACGCCGCATTCGATACCGGTCAGATGAAAATCGGTCGTCGTCTTGCTATCAAGATTTTGAACGCCGCTAAGTTCGCACTGTCATTCGAAGTACCTGCAGGTCAAACTGAAGTTACCGAAGCCATCGACCAGTCCATGTTGCTTGCTCTTGCCGATGTGGTTCGAGATGCAACTGTTGCTTTCGAAAACTACGATCACACCAAGGCGCTAGAACTTGCCGAGAAATTCTTCTGGAACTTCACCGACGACTACCTAGAGCTTGTCAAAGAACGCGCCTATGGTCAGGGGGGAGCAACCACCGCAACTCAGGCCAGTGCAGCTCTCGCACTGCGCAAAGCTTTACACGTGATGCTTCGTCTATTCGCTCCGTTCCTACCATTCGCAACCGAAGAGGTCTGGGGCTGGTGGCAAAAGAATGCTGGATCGATTCACCGAGCATCTTGGCCTATCACCGAGGAACTCACCGCTGGCTTGGATGCGAGCAACCACGGCTTGATGGAGCTCGCATCGGTAGCACTCTTCGGTTTGCGCAAAGCCAAATCAGATGCCAAGGCATCGATGAAGGCTGAAGTTATCTCTGCAACACTTCAGGCTCCCGCTGCAGCACTGACCAGCGTTCGTGTGTTTGAAAGTGACTTGAAGGCAGTTGGTCGCATCGCTGAGCTCAGCTACGCAGAAGCTGATGAGGTTTCGGTTACCGATGTGGTGCTAGAAGTTACTGCTTAGCTTTCAGCCAAAGCCAAACCGCGACACCCATCAGAAGCGCCCAGAAGGCCGAACCAACCGAGAACGCCGCAAAGCCCGATGAGGCAACCAAAAAGGCAACCACGGCTGGTACGCGCAGTGCCTGATCTTCCACGATTGAAGTGATTGCGCCTATCATCGTTCCGAGCAAAGCCAGCCCGGCTCCGGCCAAAATTATTTCTTTAGGTGCCTGCATTACGAAGCTAATAGTCGCACCGGTAGTTGCTGCCATCAGCAAGTAGATGAATCCACCAAACACCGAAGCAATCCAACGCTTACCGGGATCTTTGTGCGCATGTTCGTTTGCATTCAGCGCAGCCGTGATAGCCGCCATATTTGTTACGAATCCACCAAAGAAGTTGGCAACGATTGAACCGAATCCGGTTGCCAGCATGATCGGGCGGAATGGGATTTCATATCCGAAACTCTTCATGATTGCGATGCCGGGAATATTTTGACTAGCCATCGTGACCAGGTAAAGCGGAATACCGATGGAAATAATGGCCGGAATGGAGAATTGCGGAGTAACCAATTCAACCGTCGGCCAAATCGACTCGATTGGTACCGAAATGTTTTGCGCGATAGCAGTGAGAGTGAACAGCAGCACCATTGCAATCGGAACCGCCCACACCTGTGCGAATTTATAGAGCACTAGCCAAACCAAAATAACCGGCAACATAATCCAAGGAAATTGACCAGCGGCTTTGAACGGAGCGATGCAGAACGAGAAAATTACTCCGGCGAGCATCGCACTAGCAATCGGTTTAGGAATCGAACTCACTAGTCGCCCAAGCGCAGGCCATAATCCGGTGAGTGCAATCAGTGCTGCAGAAACCATGAAAGCACCAACCGCTGTTTGGTAACCATAATTGAGGCCACCCGCCGAAACCAAAAGCGCTGCCCCTGGCGTGCTCCAAACAATGCTGATTGGCATTTTGTAACGCCAACTCAAAACGATCGAAAGTGTTCCATAAAGCAGAAGCATCACGAAAACCACTGAGACTATTTGTGAAGGTGTCGCGCCTAGTGCGGTGGTAGCAGCAATTACAACACCGGTCGAAGCCGCTTGACCAGTGATTGATGCAACAGTTCCAGCAAGGACCGGCGCCTTGATATCGCTAAAGCGCAGAGACATCGCCTTTAGGCAGATTTCTCTTGCTTGTTGTTCTTGAACGGAACGATGGCCGGAGTTGCTTTGGTTTCAACCACGTGCTTGGTGATCCGAACCACACCTTGCACATCACTGCCAGGAATCTCAAACATGATTGAACCGAGAATTTCCTCAAGAATTGCACGAAGCCCTCGGGCTCCAGTCTCGCGACCGATGGCCTGGTCGGCAATAGCCTCAAGTGCGTCCTGATCGAACTCCAACTCGAAGCCATCAAGCTCAAACATTCGCTGGTACTGCTTGACCAGTGCGTTCTTCGGCACAGTAAGAATTTCAATCAACGCATCGCGGTCAAGCTCTTTGACTGTCGCAATAACTGGCAAACGACCAATAAATTCAGGAATCAAGCCAAACTTGCGCAAATCCTCAGGCTGCACCTCGCTGAAAATTTCGGCAACATCACCCTTGGCGAATACTGGAGAACCGAAACCGATTCCCTTTTTACCTGAGCGTGCAGAGATGATTTCCTCTAGGCCAGCAAAAGCACCAGCGACAATAAACAAAACGTTGGTGGTGTCTAACTGAATAAATTCCTGCTGCGGGTGCTTGCGTCCACCCTGCGGAGGAACCGAAGCAACGGTGCCTTCAAGAATCTTGAGCAGTGCCTGCTGCACTCCCTCGCCAGAAACATCGCGAGTGATTGATGGGTTCTCCGCTTTTCGAGAAATCTTGTCAATTTCGTCGATGTAAATAATTCCCGTTTCAGCACGCTTCACATCGCCGTCGGCGGCTTGTAGAAGCTTCAGCAAAATGTTTTCTACATCTTCGCCAACGTAACCAGCTTCGGTCAATGCGGTTGCATCGGCAACAGCGAACGGAACGTTGAGTCGACGAGCAAGGCTCTGAGCAAGATAAGTCTTGCCACAACCGGTTGGACCAATCATCAAAATGTTTGACTTCGCAATTTCAATTGCATCGTGTTCTTTACCTGTGGCGGTCAGAGTGCCACGCGAACGAATGCGCTTGTAGTGGTTGTAGACCGCAACCGAAAGTGCCTTCTTGGCCTGGTCCTGGCCAATCACGAATTCGTCGAGGTAACCCTTGATTTCGCGAGGCTTTGGAAGATCGATTTCTTCAACCTGCTTAACCACCGCACCGAGTTCTTCTTCGATGATTTCATTACAAAGCTCGATGCACTCATCGCAAATGTAGACGCCTGGGCCAGCAATCAACTTGCGCACCTGCTTCTGGCTCTTCCCGCAGAAAGAACACTTGAGCAGGTCGCTCGATTCGCCCAACTTAGTCATAGAAAAACCCTATATCGGGGTGACCCGAAAAGACGGCTAATTATGCGTTTTTGCGCGAGGTAAGCACCTGGTCGATAAGTCCGTACTGCAGCGCTTCGGATGAAGTGAGGATCTTGTCGCGGTCGATGTCCTTGTTAACTTCAGCAATTGGCTTACCGGTGTGCTTCGAGATGGTCTCTTCCAACCAGCTACGCAGGCGCAATAGTTCCTTTGCCTGGAGCTCGATGTCAGATGCCTGACCTGGACCACCGCCGGTTTCTGGCTGGTGAATCAAGATACGAGCGTTAGGAAGAGCCAACCGCTTTCCAGGGGTACCGGCAGCAAGCAGAACGGCAGCAGCCGAGGCAGCCTGACCGAGGCAGACAGTCTGAACTTGCGGACGGATGTACTGCATGGTGTCGTAAATCGCAGTCATCGCGGTGAACGAACCGCCTGGAGAATTGATGTACATGGTGATGTCGCGATCTGGATCCTGCGACTCAAGCACAAGTAGCTGCGCCATAATGTCATCGGCAGATGCGTCGTCAACCTGAACGCCTAAGAATATGATGCGGTCTTCAAAAAGCTTGTTGTATGGGTTCTGTTCGCGGTAACCGTATGAGGTGCGCTCAGTGAAGCTCGGAAGAATGTAACGAGACTCAGGTGAAATAAAGTTCTTCATTAGTTCTTCCCTACTCCGGTTGCTGAACCAGCAAATTCTTGAATGTGATCGATGAAGCCGTACTCGAGAGCTTCTTGAGCAGTGAACCAGCGGTCACGGTCTCCGTCTTGCATAATCTGCTCGACAGTTTTTCCGGTTTGCTCAGCGGTGATTGAAGCAAGTTGACGCTTCATCGACATGATGAGCTCTGCCTGAGTTTGAACATCGGCTGCGGTTCCACCAAATCCACCGTGAGGCTGGTGCAGAAGTACGCGGGTGTTAGGAGTCGCGTAACGCTTACCCTTGGTGCCCGATGAGAGAAGGAACTGCCCCATCGATGCGCACATACCGATACCGACTGTGACGATATCGTTTGGCACGTACTGCATGGTGTCGTAGATTGCCATTCCGGCGGTAATCGAACCACCAGGTGAGTTGATGTAGAGGAAAATGTCTTTGGTCGAGTCTTCGGCGGCAAGCAGCAAAATCTTTGCGCAGATTTCGTTTGCCATGTCGTCACGAACTTCGCTACCTAGCCAAATGATGCGATCACGAAGCAAACGCTCAAATGTGCCATTGCGTTCTGGGCCATGTTCAGCCATGAATTCCTCTTTCCTTGGTGCGACTTAAAGGCTAACTGCCAAGCATCGAAATGCTTGGCAGTGTTCGCTGAGCGAGTAATGGACTCGGTTCTGTATGGCTAGTCGTGGTCGTGACCAGCGTGTGAATCGATCGCCAATTCAGCGTCACTCTTGGTAAATGCCTCAAGGTCAACCTTGCCCTTGCTGTCGCTGACGTCGGCGTGCTCAAGCACAATTGCCAAGGCCTTACGGCGAGCAACCTCTCCCACGAATGACGGGATCTGGCCGTTCTGGTCGATGATCTTAATGAATTCGCTTGGGTCCATGCCGTACTGCTGTGAGCTCTGCACTAAGTACTGCATTAGTTCGTTCTCATTGACCTTGACGTCTTCGGCAAGCGCAATTTCGTCAAGAAGCATCTGCACGCGGAATGACTTCTCGCTCTGCTCCTTGACCTCTGCGCGGTGTTTTTCATCCTCAAGACGACCCTCACCTTCGAGGTGGCGGTTTACGTCGTCGTTGATTAATTCTTCTGAAATAGCAATTTCAACCATGCCAAGAAGTGCGTCTGTAACCTTGTCGCGAGCCTCGAGACCCTGACCCCACTTCTTCGATTCAGCAAGCTGCTCTTCGAGTGACTTCTTCAATTCAGCAATGGTGTCGAATTCTGATGCCAACTTGGCGAACTCGTCGTCAGCCTTTGGAAGCTCGCGCTCCTTCACCGCGTTTAGAGTCACAGAAATGAGTGACTCTTTACCTGCTGCGTCGCCGCCAACCAACTTCGAGTTGAAAGTTGTGCTCTCGCCAGCAGTAAGAGTGTCGAGCGCTTCGTCGATGCCGTCAAGCAGATTGCCTGAACCAATTTCATAAGAAATGTTCTTAGCTTCGTCGATAACCTTGCCTTCGATTTCTGCCTTGAGGTCAATCGAGGTGAAGTCGCCCTTCTTAGCAGCACGCTCAACGGTCTTTAGTGAACCAAAGCGAGCGCGAAGTGCGTCTAGCTCAGCGTCAACGTCTTTTGCGTCAACCTTTACGTCGGTGACCTTTACCTTCAAGCCCTTGTAAGAAGGAAGCTTAATCTCTGGGCGAACCTCGACTTCGATCTCGATCTCTAGAGTGCCTTCCCAGGTGTTCTCGTCTGGAGCCTTAAGAATGTCGGCCTTTGGCTGACCAAGTGGGCGAAGCTTGTGCTCTTCGATGCCCGCACGGTAGAAGCTGTCCAGGCCGTCGTTGATTGCGTGAGCGATGATAGCTGGCTTGCCAACGCGCTTCTCAAGAATCGCTGGTGGAACTTTACCCTTACGGAAACCAGGGATTGAAACGTCTTCGGCGATGTGCTCGTAGGCGTGATCGATGCTTGGCTGCAAGTCAACTTTGGTCGCCTCAATCTTTAGCTTTACGCGAGTTGGAGTAATGCGTTCAACGGTTGATTTCAATGGACCTTCTCCTGAAAAGGCTCACGTCATAAACGTGAGCTGGGTTTTTACTACTATCGATCACTTTTTGTAACAGTGGTCGGGATGACAGGATTTGAACCTGCAACCCCCTGTACCCAAAACAGGTGCTCTACCAAGTTGAGCCACATCCCGGAGGTTCGCTCGTCAACGAGCAGACAACTTCCCCATCTTATCCCATAGAATGGTGAGGTTGTCCGTTTTTTACGGACCAACTTCGCGGATGTAGCTTAATGGTAGAGCCTCGGTCTTCCAAACCGATGACGCGGGTTCGATTCCCGTCATCCGCTCCAGTAATTACTTCTGGCAGCTGCCACACCAATACAACTTGCGGGCAGCCATCAACTCAATTTTGACCTTTGTTCCGCATACCCTGCATGGCTGACCCTCACGCTTGTATACCCAGTTTCGATCGGCTTTACCTGGTCGCTTGGTGAATAGCTCATCGCGAGTAATCATGTATGAGGTCTTTACTCCAACTTTCAAAAGCTTTACCGAGTCATCCCAAAGTGCAATCAGCTGCTCGGAAGTCAATCGATTACCGGGCGTATGCGGCTCGATGTTTGCGC
>JBEGSY010000095.1:0-7430 GCA_041179725.1 Actinomycetota bacterium
ATGTGGCACTTTCGCGCGTGCGCTCACTCGAAGGCCTGTATTTGACTCGCGCCATTCGCATGAACGACATCATGGTCGACAGTGACGTTTTGCGCTTCATGCAGGGGCACCGCCAGGCACCAATCGAGAAACTTTTCTAGCGGTAATCTAGACGCATGTTGTTGTCAGGAGGCGCGTTTTTCTGTACTACTCAGGATTTCAACTAACGTTAGGTTGCATAGGCACAATGCCAATTTTGTAAATTTATTAACCAGACACTCGCGCTAATAATTAATTTGGCATTACCTAGATGCAGTCCTATAGTTTCCCTATGTCTTTGGAACTACCTGCCTCTCGCATTATTGACCCAGCCAGCGTTACCCCATATCGATGGGGCGTGATAGGTGCCGGTGGCATTGCGGAATTGTTTGTGACTGGTGTTCAAAAGCATTCGAAACAAAATGTAATTGCTGTGGCATCTCGAACGTTCGGCAAAGCTGAGATTTTTGGAAAAAAATTTAATATTGAAGCGCATGACAACTACGAAGACTTATTGGCTCGAACAGACATTGATGTCGTTTATGTTGCCACCCTGCCTAGTCAACACCGAGACCATGCATTAGCAGCAATTGCTGCTGGCAAACATGTGTTGATTGAGAAACCAATTGCTTTAGACCCAACTGAGGCTGAGGAGATCTTTGCAGCAGCCAAGGCTGCTGGAGTTTTGGCAATGGAGGCAATGTGGACTCGCTATTTGCCGCAGTATGACATTATTCGACAGCTTTTAGACTCGAAGGCATTTGGAGAAATTGAAATGGTCAACGTTTCAATGTGTCAATCAAATCTTTGGATGACTCGCATGTTTTCTAAAAATGGCGGTGACCCGATGTTTGACATGGGAATCTATGCGGTTAGTTTTTGCCAAACATTTCTTGGTAACCCCGTGAGCATTACGGCGCAAGGAATTTTAAACGATGATGGCATTGACGAAGAGGTTTCGGTGCAATTGAGATATTCAAATTGCTCCAGGGCCTATATTTTGGTTTCTGGCCGATCAGGCATTCCAGCAATTGGTCAGGTGAGTGGCACAAAAGCCAAGATGAATGTTGGACC
Source organism: Actinomycetota bacterium (assembly GCA_041179725.1). Classification (GTDB taxonomy): domain Bacteria; phylum Actinomycetota; class Actinomycetes; order Actinomycetales; family Microbacteriaceae; genus Rhodoluna. The sequence continues at coordinate 1,093 of JBEGSY010000095.1, forward strand.
AGAATTTTGCATTCCGAGTCGTATCGAATTTAGTGCTCAGGAATTCTATGCGCCGGTTTCTCGCTGGACTGATGAATCTGGTGTTGTTGGGCACGAGGGACTTTCCTACCAAACCACAGCAATGGCATCGTTCCTAGACGCCGGCTTGCAAGAATCGCCGTTCGAGTCCCACGCAGATTCGATTGCAAACCTTAGGGTTTGTCAAGAAATCATTCGCCTACTAGGCGCAACCATCAAATAAGCACCAGCAGTTATCAAAAGATTTGGCCGTCCCCTAAAGTACTAGCACGTGCTAGAGTAATCGCAAGTTCAGTGGTTATTTCGGAGGGCAAGTTAATTGCAATACAGAAGTTTCGGCAACACCGGTTGGAAAGTAAGTGAAATCGCATTTGGCGGTTGGCAGTTAGGCGGAACCTGGGGTGAGGTTGACGACAATGATTCGGTCAAGACCCTCTTGCACGCCTACGAGAAAGGCATCAACTTTGTTGACACCGCTGAGCTCTACGGCGAGGGAAGAAGCGAATCAGTTGTAGGTCGATCGCTCAAGGAATGGAAGGGCGACAAAGTTTATGTGGCCACCAAGGTGCGCCCTATCCGCTGGCCCGACCCAGATGATGATGCCCCCACAATGCGCGGCCGTTACCCAAGCTGGTACCTGAGAGAAACCATCACCGGTTCACTAAAGCGCCTTGGAGTTGAGCAACTCGACTTGTTGCAGTTGCACTGCTGGGCTCCAGACCTAGCACACTCACTCGACTGGCTAGAAACAATCAACGATCTTCGACTCGAAGGAAAAATAAACAAGGTTGGTGTTTCCTTGCGCGACTACCGACCAAACGAAGGAATTATTGCTGCAGACTTGAACCTAGTTACATCGGTGCAAGTTATCTTTAATATTTTCGAACAACGCCCAGCCACCGAAGGTTTGTTTGCCGCTTGTGAAAAATCGAATACTGCAGTGATAGCCCGCGTGCCAATGGATTCAGGAGCACTTTCCGGTTTGTGGACGCCGGAGACTCCTGCGAGTTGGCTAAAGGGGTCAGTGCAATCAGAGTTGTTTGGTGGCGATCGTTTTACTACCGTTTATGAAAAAGTTGAAGAGCTCAAAAAAGTAGTAGCTCCTTACTATCCGTCGCTTGCTGAAGCAGCAATGCGCTACTCGCTAAGTAACCCCGCTGTTTCAGCAACCATTCCTGGAATGAGCAATTCACGAAGTGTTGATCGAAACGTTGCTTACAGCGATGGACAGCCATTCCCTCAAGAACTAATAGAGAAACTCGCGCCTTACAACTGGCCACGTAATTTCTACAAACTCGGCTCGCCAGTTTAATCATGAAAACGAATTAGGAGATCAAATGCAAAATTTCAGAAACGTTCAGGCAGAGTTGCTACGACCAGGCCAGGTTCGCGCTGCCCTTGCTGAACGATCAGTTGTCTACATTCCTGTCGGCGCGCTCGAGTTTCACCAAGAGCACTTGCCTCTTGGCTTAGACACCCTTAACGCACATGGGCTAACCTGCCTTACCGCAGCAAGATTTGGTGGAATAGTTTTGCCTCCGCTTTATTACGGCACTGGCGGAAGCCACAAGAACTATCCATGGACCATCATGATGGATGACGAAAAAGAGATTCGCGCTGAACTTGAAAAGTCACTGAGCCGACTTCAAGAATTCGAAGTTAAATTAGCAGTGCTCTTCACCGGGCATTTTGCGCCAGAGCAGCTAGAGATGCTTGATTCTATTGCTAAAGAATGGACTGCTGCCGGAAACGCCATGAAGGTTTTAGCTTTGGCAATTAACATGCCGCTTGAAGATGCACCTAGCCCAGATCACGCTGGTCTCTTTGAAACAACCGTTTTGTCTCGCTTCGAGCCAGACACAATTGATATCTCTCAGTTGCCGGCCATCGAAGACGCCCCGGCTGATGACCCTGACGGTGACCCATATGGCTTACACAGACATGACCCAGAGCATGTTCTTTGGGGGGTTTTCGGGCCAGACCCTCGTAATTTCAAGCCGGAGGCTGCCGAAGGTCTGACCCTAAAAATCAGTGATGCAATTGAGCGCGCTGTGGCAAATGCCCTGAACTAATTACTCTTTATCGAAGTTTGTTCCAGCCGGCACAAACTTAACTGGTAATTCAGAAAAACCGCGCACTAGTTGCTTTACCCAGCGCTTTGGAAAACCGACGATGCGAATTTCGTCTGGCTGCTTAAGCAATTCCTCAATAGTTACACGTGCAATCAAGCGGGCAAGCGGTGCGCCCATGCATGCGTGAATACCTTCGCCAAATGAAATAATTTTTCCCGCCTTGGTGAAGTCACGAGTGACATCGAACAGATCTGGATTTTCGAATACGCGTTCGTCTCGGTTTGCCGAGCCCTGAAGAAGCATTACACGTGAATCAGCTGGGATAGTAACGCCGGCGAAGGTTACTTCTGCAGTGGTTTGACGTGACACATTTTGGCCCGGAGTGTCATAACGCAAAACTTCTTCAACAAAGTTTGTAATCATCTCTGGGTGCTCGCGAAGGAATACCTGCAACTGAGGGTACTTGTCTAGCACCGCAACACAGTTGGTGAGTAAGGCAGACGGGGCATCCGTTGAGGCAGAGTAAACCAAGTGGGTCAAGCCAACCATCTCGTCGGCCTCAACCTTGCCTTTTTCCATGGCAGCGGCAACCTGCGTGATCACATCGGAGGCATTCGGGTCGCTTCCGGCAGCAAGTGACTCGAGGCGCTTAGAGACAACTTCGTGAATGTATTCTTCAGCTTCTGCATTGGATTTTGATGCATCTTCTGGAACACCGAATTCACCAACTGTGCGCTCCATAGATCGAGCCAAGTGATCAACTAACCACATGATGTCGTTTTTGCTTCCGGGTAAACCAATCAAGCGCGTTGACATTGCGAAGGTAAAAGGAAGAGCGTAATCAACCGCAAAGTCGCCGCCGCCATTTGCGCGCATGTCGGCGATTAATTGGCGTGCAACTTCGCGAACGCCATCTTCTTTAGCCAAAATCTCGCGCAGGGCAAATACGCGTCGAACCGATTGGCGAAGAGCAGTGTGGCGAGGAGGGTCTTGGGCAACCAGGTTTCCTTTTCCGTACGAGTCGTGGGTGCCGTCAATATCGTTGCCTAATGCGCTAATCATCTGTTCGTGGTTCTTGAATGCAGCCTGGACGTCTTCATAACGCGATAGCACGTAAACCCCAAGTCGAGGGCTGTAGTAAACCGGAGCGTTATCACGAAGCTGCTTGTAAATGTCATATGGGTGATCATAAACAGCGTATGAAAGTGGGTCGTAAAAGACATTTGCGCCAGCCGGTGGCTGGGTTACCGGGTGCTCAATGCGGGCGTCGCGGATTTCGTTTTCCATCGCGGTGTTCCTTTCAAACTGACGTTGCAGACAGACTAGCACGTGCTAGTATTTTGTCAACATTTACCATTCAATCAAGAAAGCTCCCCGATGAGTTCCGCAGACAGCCCTTCAATTGCCATCATTGGCAGCGGTCCTTCTGGGTGCTACACCGCTCAATTTCTGCGTAAGCGTTTTGCCGATTCAAAAATCACAATCTTTGATCGCTTGCCGATGCCATATGGACTGGTGCGCTTTGGCGTTGCACCAGATCACGCCGGCACCAAGGCTGTCACTCAGCAATTTGATCGCCTATTTGAACGCGACGGCGTTTTGTTTGTTGGCAACACAGAAATCGGCAAAGACAGGCCCCTTGCTGAAATTCGCACAGAATTCGACATTGTGGTTTTAGCAACCGGCCTAAGTGCCGATCGCACACTAGGCATAAATGGTGACAGTCTTGGTGGTATTTACGGCTCTGGTCGTCTAACCCGCCTAATAAACGCGCACCCAGACGAAACAATAAATGGCATTGAGCTAGGCAATTGCCTTGTAATCGTAGGGCAGGGCAATGTAGCCATTGATTTAATTCGCCTAAGCCTGACTCGTGCCGATGAGCTAGTTAAGTTTGGTGTTGACAAAGAAGTTGCTACTTTGATTTCCTCGGGCAACTTGAAGCGTGTTGACGTAGTTGGCCGATCAGGAATTGAAAACGCCAAGTTCGACGTAGCCATGATCAAAGAGCTAGCAAAAATTTCAGACGTTAGATTCACTTCAGATGCATTGAAACCTAGCGAAGTTGATGTCGAAACGCAAAAGCGAATTGATGCAATCGATTCTTTAGTCAGCGGGTCGCCTGCTGAGGCATCACGTGAAGTAAACTTTCATTTTGGTTGGGCTCCTTCTGAAATTTCGGGGAATCAAAAAGTAAGCAGCATTAGATTTACTGCGAACAACGAACGAAAAGACTTAGTACTCAATGCTGACGCAATTTTCACGGCAATCGGATTTACCGAGTCTGAAGCGGCCGCTGTCAAACTTGATGCGCACTTGACTGAAGCGACGGATCTCGATCGTGGCTTTCTAGATGATGGGCTTTACTGCGTTGGATGGCTGCGACGCGGCCCTCGTGGCACAATCCCAGCGAACCGTGCAGACGCAAAGATGGTTTCCGAAAGCATCATCCAAGATTTTGAAAAAAAGAAAATAAAGAAAGAACAGGGTTAACCGTGAGCAAGAAAGTTGTAATTCTTTTTGGCACCGAATCGGGCAATGCTGAATTTGCTGCTGAGGATATGGCGGCCGAGGTGACCGGTCGCGAAGTTGAAGTTGTAGACATGACGGACTTTGACGTGTCTGATTTCACTGCCGATAACTTCTACTTGGTAATTTGTTCCACCCACGGCGAAGGGGATCTGCCGAGTGGCGCCATGCCAATGTTCGAGGCACTTGAGAATGATGCTCCGGACCTGACTGGCGTTGAATATGCAATGTTTGGCCTAGGCGACAGCAGCTATGAGCACTACAGCAAGGGCAGCGAACACATCGATAATAAGATGTCGGAGCTAGGGGCTAAGAGAGTAGGCGAATATGGTCGCCACGATGCGCACACTGGCACGCTGCCTAATGACTCAGCTGTGGCCTGGACGAAGGACATTCTTGCCCACTTCTAATGTTTTGAATCGGGCAACCTAGGATTATCAGGTGGCTGGTAATAAAAATCGAAGAGAGCATCGTCATGCAACCATGGCTGATGTCGCAGCTCACATTGGGGTTTCTCGCCAGCTTGTCGGCCTAGCTTTCCGAAATGCACCCGGTGTAAGTGCCGAAACCGCCGCTCGAATCTTTGCCGCCGCCGAAGAAATTGGCTATCAACCAAATCTTGCAGCCCAGGCACTAAGGCGCGAGGGGTCCAAATATATTGGCGTTGCGTACCACACATCTCACAGTTCAACCGAAGAACTTTTGCCTGCAATTTATAAGGAAGCGGAATCGCGAGGATACAAGCTGGTACTCAGTGCAATTTCGCATGACCGTGACGACCAAGAGGCAATAAACGAGATAATTGGCCACCGCTGCGATGGCGTGATTCTTATTTCAAGTAGCCTTCCAATTTCAAGGTTAAAGAAATTGGCGACAAGTATTCCGTTGGTTAGCTTAAGCAGAAGAGTTAGCGGTGTGAATTGCGGGGTTGTTGCCTCTAAAGGGGAATCTGGAATTTTCGACGCAGTTAAATATTTGATTTCTCTTGGTCACGAAGCAATTGCATATGTTGATGCAAACGAAATGTTTGATCATGAGTTTCGCTTGCAGGGTTACAAGACAGCTATGAAAGACGCAAAGCTGAAGCCTTCGATAAAAACAATTTCTGGGGACTACATTGAGTCAGCCGGCGCCGAGGCTGCCAACTTATTTTTGTCAGCTGGCGAATTGCCCACAGCAATCGTTTGCGCAAATGACCAGATAGCACTCGGTTTGGCCTATGCGTTTCAAAAAGCAGGCGTAAAAATTCCTAAAGATGTTTCAGTGATTGGGTATGACGACACAATCGCGCGTTTACCTTTCCTTGATTTCACTACAGTGCACCAAGATGCCGTTGAGCTTGCTAGCGCCGCTGTTTCTGATCTTGCAGAGCGAATCGAGGGTAAGAAATCTAAAGCTGAAACCTATTTGACCAGTGCAAAGTTGGTAGTCAGGTCAAGCACGGCAAAGCCACGCTAAACACTCATCGAGGTGACTTTCGTAATTGTGGTGCAGTGGTTCAATAGTGATTTGCGCGAGGCCAAGCGCAAGGATGGTCATAGAGATTGCACCGGTGCCTGTTGCACTTCATCAAAAGCTGCGGCAATCGAGCTCTTGACGCAGATTCCACTTCGCCTGGCCTGGGCTGTGACCATTCACAAGTCACAGGGTCAGACCTACGACCAGGTGGTTATCGACATGGGCCGCGGCGCCTTCAGCCCGGGGCAAACATATGTGGCA
>JBEGSY010000096.1:0-15498 GCA_041179725.1 Actinomycetota bacterium
CGAGTAATCATGTATGAGGTCTTTACTCCAACTTTCAAAAGCTTTACCGAGTCATCCCAAAGTGCAATCAGCTGCTCGGAAGTCAATCGATTACCGGGCGTATGCGGCTCGATGTTTGCGCGAAAAAGCAATTCAGCGCGATAAACATTTCCGATGCCAGCGATGACAGATTGATCCATCAACAATTCACCGATGGTTTTCTTACTTGCCAATACTTTTTGAATAAATCTGTTCGCTTCTTTGCCGCCACGATTTGGATTCAACGGATCCGGTCCAAGTCGATTCAGAACTTGCTGTAACTCAGTTGAGTCGATGACTTCACAAACGGTCGGTCCGCGCAATTCAGCCAACGTTGCCCCCGCGTAGAACCTTGCGCGCACTTCGCCAACCACTTCAGGTAATTCAGCCACCGCATGCCATTGCCATTTACCGTAGATACCAAGGTGAATGCGCAAAAATGTATCTTCACCGAATTGCAGAAAAAGCTGCTTACCCACAGCCCAGGCCTTAGTCAGAGTCTTATCGGAAACCAATTGTGCGTCCGAGCCAAATCTGCCCTGAGGCGAATCAACTGATAGTTTCTTGCCGGCAAACAACTTATTGAAGTTATTTGCCGTTCGATGAACGGTATGTCCCTCTGGCACTTAGAGAATGTCGCCGGTTTCTTCGTAAGTGGCAATCTTGCCAATTCGACGAACGTGACGTTCATCATTACTGAACGGTTCAGCAATGAAGAGCTCAATTAGGTGCAGAACTTCTTCTTGGCTGTGCTGGCGTGCACCAACTGCAATTACGTTGGCATCGTTATGCTCGCGAGCTAGTTTCGCAGTGGATTCATTCCAAGCAAGTGCAGCACGAATTCCGACTACTTTATTGGCGGCGATTTGCTCGCCATTACCAGAACCACCGAGCACGATACCAAGCGCTTGAATACCGGCCTGCTGGTCGCGAACCACTGCTAGAGCCGCATTGATGCAAAAGCTTGGGTAGTCATCTAGCGGGTCATAGCTAGTAGGCCCGTGATCGAAGACTTCGTGGCCTTGCTCGCCCAGTTGCTCGATCAAAAAATGGCTTAGTTCTAGGCCTGCGTGGTCGGTGGCAATGTGAATTCGCATGGTTACTAGGCTAGTTGACGAATTACCGCAAAGATGCAGGAGTAGAAATGCCAGGAGAAAACCTCACCAGAATCGAAGCTCAGGACAGAGCTCGCATCCTGAAGGTTCACGATTACGAAGTTGAGCTCGACCTTACCAAGGGAGACTCCGTTTTCGGCTCCAAAACTTCAGTCACATTCGACTGCTCAGAGCCTGGTGCTAGCACCTTCATCGACGCGATTACCAACAATGTGCGCAGCATCACTCTTAACGGCGAATCACTTGATGTGTCCACTCACTCTGATGGCATCAGAATCCAGTTACCAAACCTTAAGGGTGAAAACATTCTGGTCGTCGATGCCGACGCTAATTACATGAACACCGGTGAGGGTCTGCACAGATTCGTAGATCCGGTTGACAATGAGGTTTACCTCTACAGCCAGTTTGAAGTGCCAGACTCACGCCGCATGTACGCAGTTTTTGAGCAGCCAGATCTAAAAGCTCGTTTTAGTTTTACAGTTACCGCTCCGGAAAATTGGAAAGTAGTTTCTAACCAGCCAACCCCAACTCCTTCAACCAATGGCAACGGTTCGGCAACCTGGGTTTTCGGCGCTACCCCGAGAATTTCTAGTTACATCACCGCGCTAATTGCAGGTCCATATGTGGAACAACGCTCTCAGCTAACTTCCAGCAGTGGAAAAGTTATTCCGCTAGGAGTTTTCTGCCGTGCTTCGCTGGCCGAATTTATGGACGCCGATTACATCTTCGAGAAGACTCGTCAAGGTTTTGAGTTTTACGAGAAGCAATTCGATGTGCCATACCCATTCGACAAGTACGACCAACTCTTCGTGCCGGAGTTCAATGCTGGGGCTATGGAGAATGCTGGTGCAGTTACCTTCACCGAAACATATGTGTTCCGTTCAAAGGTTGCTGATGCAACTCGCGAACGTCGAGTAGTCACCATCTTGCATGAGCTTGCCCACATGTGGTTTGGCGACCTGGTCACCATGCGCTGGTGGAATGACCTATGGCTAAACGAATCATTCGCGGAATACGCCTCCACCTTGGCTACCGCCGAAGCTACCGAGTGGCATGGCGCCTGGACTACCTTTGCTGCCCTCGAAAAGTCCTGGGCATACCGCCAAGACCAGCTACCCTCTACTCACCCGATTGTGGCTGAGATTAACGATCTTGAGGACGTTCAGGTCAACTTCGATGGCATCACCTACGCAAAGGGCGCTTCGGTCTTGAAGCAGCTGGTGGCTTGGGTTGGTCAAGAGAAATTCATGGCCGGTGTTAGCGCTTACTTCAAGAAGCACGCCTATCTAAACACTGAGTTGCCTGACCTGCTTCGTGAGCTCGAAGCGCAGTCGGGACGCGACCTTAAGTCATGGTCTGCAAACTGGCTCGAAACCGCCGGAGTAAACACTCTTCGCCCATTACTCGAACTAGATGGCAACAAAATTGCCAAACTGCAAATATCGCAAACGGCAATTGCCGAACATCCAACTATTCGCCCACATCGCATGGCTATGGGTTTCTACAATCTAGTAGCTGGGCAACTAAAGCGCACCAAGCGACTCGAGATTGATGTTGATGGTGACCTAACCGAAGTACCACAGGTAGTCGGCGAAGATTTTCCAGATTTACTTCTTCTAAACGATGATGACCTTGCCTACGCAAAGATTCGTCTCGACGAAAAATCATGGTCAAACGCACTTAAGTATCTTGGTGACTTTGAAGATTCACTACCACGCACTTTGGTTTGGGGAGCAGCTTGGGACGCAACTCGCGATGCAGAAACGAGCCCTCGTGAGTTTATTCATTTGGTACTCAACAACATTTCTGCAGAAACAGAATCGACAACGATTCTTACGCTGCTAAGACAGCTAATCACCACTGGAAACCTTTATGTTTCAGCTAACCACCGTGAAGAGTACTTAGTCGCAATTGGCGACGGCTTGTTGAATCTCGCGCGAAAAGTTGAACCAGGTTCGGATCTGCAACTTCAGCTACTCAAGTTCTTCCCGCAGTTTGCGCGGACCGAGAGTCAACTTGATGCCCTCGAAGCAATTCTGACTGGAACCGAAAAGATCAGTGGGCTCGAAATCGATGCGGATCTAAAGTGGGACTTGCTCACCGGACTAGTTGTTGCCGGTCGCAAGGGTGAAAAAGACATTGACGAACTCTTGGCAACCGATAACACCGCCAACGGGCAGCGCGCTGCGGCTGGAGCGAAGGCTGCCATTCCTACCACCGAAGCAAAAACCAAGGCTTGGAGTGAATTGGTCGACGGTAACGACCTTTCAAACGCATTGGTGCAGGCTGCGAGTCTCGGATTTGTCCGTGTGAACAACCCGACAATTCTCAACCCATATCTCGACCAGTACTTCGACCAAGCGCTGCATATCTGGAAGAAAAACACCTTCAAGATTGCCGAGTACCTATTGGTTAACCTTTACCCACTGGCACTGGCTGGCGAGGAACTTGTGACCAAGACCAAGGAATGGATCGCCAAACCACAGGTCAAAGAGATTCCTGCGCTAAGACGAATCTTGGTGGAAAATCTTGCAGCAGTTGAACGCGCGCTTGCAGCACAGGCTCGAGACGCTAAGGACATCTAATGGAACAATTTTTGGCATTTTGGGAACAATGGCAGACCCCGATCCGCATTGTTCTCATATTGCTTGGCACGATAATCGTTCGTTGGATTGCTCTAATTCTCGTCAAGCGCGTTATCCGCGGCATCGAAGATGGCACTCGTAATCACAGAACTTCAAAGTCAGATTCTCCAATTGCAAAGGCACGCGTTGTGCAACGCGCCAAAACAATGGGCTCAGTGCTTAGCAACCTAATTACTTGGACCCTCCTTTTATTCGCCATCGGTTCCGTGCTTTCCGAACTTGGCATCGCAGTTGGCGCATTAATCGCGAGCGCCGGCATTGTTGGTGCGGCAATAGGTTTTGGTGCCCAAAGTTTGGTACGCGATTTGATTAGCGGTATGTTCATCATCTTCGAAGATCAATTTGGAGTTGGCGATTCGGTCGATCTTGGCCAAGCAAATGGAGTTATCGAAACAGTGGGGCTGCGAGTAACCCAGGTTCGAGATGTCTCCGGAACTCTCTGGTACGTGCGTAATGGGGAAATCACTCGCGTTGGAAATCACACCCAAGGTTGGTCTCGAGTAATTCTCGACATCGCACTGCCCTACGACACCAAATTGGACAAGGCAAAAGCTGCAATCCTTGACGCTGCCAATGACCTGGTCAAAGACAACACTTTCAGTAAGCGCATGCTCGGAAAGCCTGAAATCTGGGGTATCGAGGCGCTCACCGGCCGTCAATTGGTATTGCGCCTGGTGCAGCAGGTTGGACCTCAGGATGCGGACGACGTAGCTCGTGAACTTCGTCTTCGCGTAAAGGTAAGCCTGGACAAGGCAAAGATCTCTCTTGCCGATACTCCGCTTTACGTCGAAGTTGCAGGCAAGGCTATTCAGTAACTTGTCGCACGAGGAAGATTTCGAAGATAAAGAGCGCGTCGAGACTGTTCGCATCAAGGGTTTGAATGGCGAATTTAATCTCGCCGGAAATTTCTTTGAAAGTGTGGGCGGAAGCGAAACTTTCAAGAAATTAGTCGATAAATTTTACGAGGGTGTAGCGACTGACGACATTCTTCGTCCGATGTATCCAGAAGAAGATCTTGGCCCTGCTGCCGAACGGCTTCAACTTTTTCTTGAGCAGTACTGGGGTGGACCAACAACCTATCAGGAACAGCGTGGTCACCCGAGATTAAGAATGCGGCACCAACCTTACAAAATAAACCCGCTAGCACGCGAACGCTGGCTTCATCACATGCGCATCGCGGTCGAATCTATTGCGCTTCCTAAGTTGCTCGAAGCTGAGCTTTGGGCATATTTGGATCGCGCCGCGACCGCAATGCTAAATACTTTCGAAGACTAAATTACTGTCGATGCAGTGCGCGCAAGCACGTGACCAAACTCGGTACTTAAACGCACCCAGTTGTCGGCATGAAAGATTCCAACTTCTTCGTTCTCAGTCATAAAACCTAATCCGGCAGCAACAAACGCTGCACCGGTCGGGATTGTGACATCCTCCTTGATACCACGTCCCCAAATTTCACCTCGAATTCGAGCAGCAATTGGTCCGCCCACTGAAGCAGGAAGCGTATCGGCAACTTCCGCAATTCCATCTCGAGCAATTTGAGTTAAAACAGTTTCATTTATCGCACCGGTTTGCACCCAACCCGATCGGGGTGCAGAAACGCCGGCCCAGGCGGCACGGCCGGTTACCGGAGGCACCTCGATGGTGAATTCTTTGGACCCGGCATCCAGCAGCTTGGCTAGCCGCTCAAGCACCGAGCCAATTTGCACGAGCACATCAACTTCAGCGTCTCGGGATAATTCAATGGTTCGCAACCCTAGAACGGTAACTCCGTTGTCCATGAAGCTGCCTGCGAATATCGGCGCTACATAGACAGCCAAAACATTCCCGAAGGCTCGCAAACGAACTAAGCCCTCTGGGTCCAGTCGCTTGGCACGATTCAAATAAGCCTGCAAATCCAGCGCAGATTGCTCATCAATAAGTGTGAAGTCTTTATTCATCGGTATCTAAACTTACCCTCATGAGCGTTCCCGACAGCCCACTCGAAGACTTAATTCGAGCACTCACGTTAGAGAGCAAAGGCACCAATCAACAAGGTGAAGACACCTTTGAGGGGCCATCACAATGGATGCCGCATGGACGAGTGTTCGGCGGTCAAGTTCTTGCTCAGTGCCTCATGGCCGCACAGCACACAATCGATTCAACTTCCAGATTTGTGCACTCAATGCACGGATACTTTCTTCGCCCTGGCGATATCGAATTACCAATTACCTTTACAGTGGATCGTCTTCGCGACGGGCGTAGCTTCAGCACCAGACGTGTGCAAGCTTTTCAAAAAGACCAAGCCATTTTTTCTATGATTGCCTCATTCCAAGATGTAGATCCGGGACTTGAGCACCAAGAGGATATGCCAATTGATATTCCGGCGCCGGAATCACTTCCGACCGCAGCAGCACTCATTGGCGAGAACCCTCATCCAGTGGCGCAGTACTGGGCAAAAGCACGACCATTTGACATGCGACATGTTCCATCACCGGTTTATTTCAAAGTCGAAGGCGAACTAATCGCCCACCAAGCAGTTTGGATTAAGTCACTTGGGGAATTACCAGACGATGCAAATCTGCATCGTGCTGCAATCGCTTATGCAAGTGACTATTCGATTCTCGAAAGCATCATTCGCAAACACGGCATAGCCTGGGCACACCCCGGCTTGAAATCCGCCAGCCTTGATCACGCAATGTGGTTTCACCGTGAAGGTCGAGCAGACCAATGGTTACTATACGTTCAGGAATCACCTAGCGCGCAGGGCGGAAGAGGGTTGGCGCTTGGACGTATTTATACGCGCGACGGAATTCTTCTCGCAAGTATCGCTCAAGAGGGAATGGTTCGCATTCCCGAAATAAGCTAGCTAGTCGCGAGTTAGTCGACGATAAGTTGAGCGGTGAGGCTTTGCAGCTTCTGCACCAAGTCGAGCAATCTTGTTTTCTTCGTAAGCCTCGAAGTTTCCTTCGAACCAGTACCAGTTAGACGGGTTGTCGTCAGTGCCCTCGTAAGCCAAAATGTGTGTTGCTACGCGGTCTAGGAACCAACGGTCGTGAGTGATCACGACTGCGCAACCGGGGAACTCAAGCAATGCGTTCTCTAGTGAAGAAAGAGTCTCAACATCGAGGTCGTTTGTCGGCTCATCGAGTAGCAACAGGTTGCCACCCTCTTTCAGCGTCAGTGCTAGGTTCAAGCGGTTACGCTCACCACCGGAAAGCACTCCAGCCGGCTTCTGTTGGTCAGGTCCCTTGAATCCAAAAGCCGCCACATAGGCGCGCGATGGCATTTCCTGGTTGCCAACCTGCATGTAGTCGAGTCCACCAGACACCACCTCGAACAGGGTCTTATTCGGATCAATGCCGCCACGAGACTGGTCAACATATGAGATCTTTACAGTCTCACCAATCTTTAAGTCTCCCCCATCAAGTTTTTCCAAACCGACGATGGTCTTAAACAAGGTTGTCTTACCGACACCGTTAGGGCCAATCACTCCAACGATTCCGTTTCGCGGCAAAGTGAAGTCCAAACCATCAACAAGTACACGATCGCCAAACTGCTTACGCAATCCCTTAGCCTCGAGCACAATGTTTCCAAGACGTGGTCCAGCTGGAATTTGAATTTCTTCAAAGTCCAACTTGCGAGTGCGATCTGCCTCTGCAGCCATCTCCTCGTACTTAGCCAAACGAGCCTTTGACTTAGTTTGCTTCGCCTTAGGAGTAGAGCGAACCCACTCGAGCTCCTCGCTTAGACGCTTTGCAAGCTTGGCGTCCTTCTTACCGGCAACTTCAAGACGTTCAGCCTTTTTCTGCAGGTAAGTCGAATAGTTACCCTCGTATGGATAGGCGCGACCGCGGTCTAACTCAAGAATCCACTCGGCAACATTGTCTAGGAAGTAACGGTCGTGAGTAACTGCAAGTACTGCACCCGGATACTTGGCAAGGTGCTGCTCAAGCCAAAGCACCGACTCCGCATCCAAGTGGTTCGTTGGCTCGTCAAGCAAAAGTAGATCTGGCTTCTCAAGCAAAAGTTTGCAGAGTGCAACGCGACGCTTTTCTCCACCCGAAAGGTGCTTAATTTCAGTGTCACCTGGTGGGCAACGCAAAGCATCCATCGCCTGCTCTAGTTGCGAATCCAAATCCCAAGCGTCTAGGTGATCGATTTGCTCTTGCAAAGTGCCCATCTCGGCAAGCAGTGCATCGAAGTCTGCATCCGGCTCTGCCATTAGCGCCGAGATTTCGTTAAAGCGGTCGAGCTTGGCTTTGGTTTCCTTAACCGCCAGCTCGACGTTGCCAAGCACGGTCAAGGTTTCGTCAAGGTGCGGCTCCTGCATCAGGATGCCGACCGAATGCTCTGGCGAAAGACGAGCCTCACCGTTACTTGGCGTATCTAGCCCGGCCATAATCTTCAAAACGGTCGACTTACCAGCACCGTTCGGCCCAACCACGCCGATCTTCGCACCAGGGAAGAATGCCAAAGTTACGTCGTCAAGAATGACCTTGTCGCCATGCGCTTTGCGCGCCTTGATCATCTGATAGATGAATTCAGCCAAGATAAACCGCTTTCGTGAAAAAACGACGCCCACTCGCGTCGTTTGCTATCGATAAGTTTACCGACCGCATACTTCACAAGTGGGCGCCGAACGCCGCTCTCGAAGTGGCGTGTGCCGGGTTGCAAACGGGGGGGTGCCAGCAACCCGGCAGTCTGTGGGTTATTTAGCGGCTAGTTCTTTGTCAGACACTTCTTCTTCGGGTTCTGGTTCTCGAGTTAGCACTGTGCGGGTGAAAACCGATGAACCCCAACACAAGTCGTGACCAAGGCTGTCTGCCTCGACCTCAACCGAAGTGCCCGCGCGTTCGCCGTTGTCCCAGTCGCGAACTCGCAACTTGCCAGCCACCATAATGCGGTCGCCTTTGGATACCGAGCCCGCTGAGTTAATGGCTAACTGACGGAATGAGGTGACGGTGAACCAATTGGTTTCGCCATCAACCCATTTGTTTTGGGCACGATCAAATCGGCGGTGCGAAGCTGCCAATCTGAATGAGGTGATTGGGAGGCCATCCTGGGTTACCAGGTGACGTGGAGTGGTGGCAACTAAGCCTGACACTGAAATTACTTCTGACAACTTCTTACCTTTCTAATGCGATGTCCGCAAATGAAAGAATGTCAAAAAGCTAAATGCCTTAATCGGCAGCAGGAAAAACTGTGGAAAAAGAATTAGTCGAGTAAATACTGTGTAAAACTCGCACGAACTTTTGCAACCTTTGGTAGCACTACGGCTTGGCAGTATCCGTTACCGGGGTTCTTCGCAAAATAATCCTGGTGGTAATCCTCACCCATCCAAAATGTTTCCAACGGCAAAATCTCTGTGACGATTTCATCGCCCCAATATGCCTTGGCACGATCGCGCGCGGCTTCAAACAAATCTTTTTGTGCATCGTCCGCATAGAACATACAGCCGCGATACTGAGTTCCAATGTCGTTACCCTGTCGGTTTAACTGAGTTGGATCGTGCATTGTGAAAAACATGTCCAAGATGACATCAGCCGGAATTGCTTTGTCATCAAAACTGACACGCACCACTTCGGCATGACCGGTATTGCCGTCACAAACTCGCTCGTATGACGGGCTGTCGAGAGTTCCACCCATGTAGCCGACGTCAACTGCGGTGACTCCTTTGAAATTCACATAGGCGCTGTCTAGACACCAGAAACAGCCGCCACCAAGCACAAAACTCATCATCCTTCTAGCCTAGGCTTTTCGGGTGAACCAGATTCAAAAGCATCCCGCCTTAGGTGTGATTTTGGCACTCACCTCGTCGTTGCTCTTTGGACTGAATGCGAGCACCACCAAAATACTCTTGGGCAGCGGAATGTCGGCAGGGAATCTGGTGCTATTCCGTTGCCTTGCCGTGGTGTTTATTGCCGGGTTTTACCTAATCGTCAAGAACCCAGCCAACCTGAAACTAACCGTCCGAGAAATCCCCTATTTTGCAGTCTTCGGCATTGTTGGTGTTGGACTAATGCAGTGGGCCTATTCGAACGCCGTTGCCAACTTGCAAGTGGGTATAGCACTGCTGATTGAGTACACGGCGATAGTAATAGTCCCGATTGCCAGCTTCTTTATATTCAAAGAGAAAATCAGATCCCGAATCTGGGTGGCAATAGTGCTAGTGCTGGCAGGTCTAGCCCTAGTGGCAAGACCCTGGACATCAACTTTGAATTTAACCGGAGTCATTTTCGGAATCCTTGCCGCAATATTCTTGAGCAGCTATTTCATCATGGGTGAGCATGTGCAACGCAAACGGGATGCGATGTCGACCATGTTTTATGCATTTCTAGCTGCTGCGGTTTTTTGGCTCATGGTTGGATTATTTGCAACAGGCGGAAATATAGAGTTTGAAAAAATTGTGAATCTTTCCGGTGCACTCAACTTCATAAACCTTCCCACCTGGGTTCTTCTCATCTGGGTCGCAATATTCGGCTCATTCGCGCCGATGCTTTTTACATTCGTAGCAATGCGACATCTATCCGCTAGCGGAGTTGGCATTGCCAGTACTGCTGAAACGGTTTTCGCATTTGCCTTTGGCTTCTTATGGCTTGGAGAGACAATAGATGTGGCTCAACTTTTCGGTGGCATTGTGGTGATCATTGGAATAGTTGTAGCCCAGACCGCGAGGAGTAAACAATGGCAACCGTCGAACTAGACCAGCAGCGCTTTGGCGAAGTGGTCACCTCCCCTGGCATAGTGTTTGTCGACTTCTGGGCAGAATGGTGTGGACCGTGCCGTATGTTCGGACCAATTTTTGAAGCTGCAAGCGATGCTGAGCCGGAAATCATCTTTGCCAAGGTGGACACCGAAAAAGAGCAGCAGCTCGCCGGTTCGCTTGAGATCACCTCGATTCCTACCCTGATGGCTTTCCGCGACGGAATACTCCTCTATAACCGAGCTGGAGCCCTCCCCGCCCAAGCTTTTGATGAATTGGTCCAAGCAGTAAAGAACATCGACATGGACGAAGTACGTGCGGAAATAAACAAGAATCAATCCAACTAGTCGAGGAAGAAATGCCAACTCCGGAAAGTGCAAAGATGCACGAAGTCACCGGCTCGCTGCGCGAGGCCGTTTTCGAATATGCTCGAAAACGTTTGAGCTATTCACCTCCTCCCCTTGATCAATCAGCCTCGGCGGAGGCAATCCGGAAAAATGCCGGAGCAACAATTACCGAATCGGGTATTGGCGGAATAGAGGCACTTCGCGTTTTTGAGGATGTGTTAGCCCCCGCAACCATTAGTACCGATCATCCGGGTTACCTCTCTTTTATACCTTCGGCCCCTACCGAGTCTTCAAAGCTCTTCGACCTAATCGTTTCAGCAAGTGCAATTTATGGCGGATCTTGGCTCGAGGGAGCCGGTGCTGTCTACGCCGAGAACGAAGTGCTTTCATGGTTTGCCACTGAGTGCGGACTTCCAAATTCCGCCGGTGGGGTTTTTGTGCAGGGTGGCACACTCGGCAATCTCTCTGCACTGGTCACCGCTCGCGAGGTTTTTCGACAGCAAAACACCTCCAGTAAACGCCTGGCTTTTATTTGCAGCAAAGAGGCACACAGCAGCCTAAATTCAGCGGCAAAAATTATGGACGTAGACATAATTTCAGTGGACTGCGGCGACGCCGGAAAACTGACAGGTGATGCAATAGAAGCCCAGGTTAGTGCTGAAGATTTCGCCAGAACTTTCGCAATCGTAGCTACGGGAGGCACCACAAATTTTGGAATTGTCGACGATATCGAATCGATTGCCAGAGTAGCCAAAGCAAAAAGGATTTGGTTGCACATCGACGGCGCCTATGGCTTGGCGGCTATCCTCTCCACGAAGCACCGCAGCCTATTCGAGGGTGTTCAGCAAGCAGACAGCTTGATTGTTGATCCACATAAGTGGCTATTCGCCCCATTCGATGCGTGCGCACTTATCTACCGCAATCCTGAATTAGCTAGATCCGTGCACTCCCAGCACGGTGAATACCTGGAGACCCTGAACGAATCAGAGGATTGGAATCCGAGCGACTACGCCATCAACCTCACCCGTCGCCCACGAGGTTTGCCGCTCTGGTTCTCGCTAGCCACACATGGGGTCAAGCAGTATCGATCCGCAATTGAAGCCAATTGCGAGACCGCACAGCAAGCAGCAAGTCTGATCAGACAGCGTGACGATCTCGAACTCGTGCGCGACCCCGAACTAAGTGTCGTAGTTTTCAAAAAGAAAAACTGGCAAAAATCCGATTACGAAAAGTGGAGCGAAAAGTTACTCGAAGATCAAATCGCATTTGTAGTGCCGTCTTCGCACAAAGGAGAACCGAACCTGCGTTTTGCAATAGTGAATCCACTAACGAATCTCGAAATT
This sequence comes from Actinomycetota bacterium, assembly GCA_041179725.1. GTDB lineage: Bacteria > Actinomycetota > Actinomycetes > Actinomycetales > Microbacteriaceae > Rhodoluna. The sequence goes on from JBEGSY010000096.1 coordinate 12,151, forward strand.
ATTTCAGAAATCCTAGAAACCATTACGAGGAACTAGATGAAGATCAAAATAGCGAGTGCACAACCTAGCCTGAGTAGAGTAAATCCGCCAAAGAGAAAACCCACTCGCGTTGCACTGATTCAAATGCATTGGCAAGAAAACCGACAGCAGCACCTCGCCACACTTGCCGACGGAATCGCCCAAGCAGCTAGCGCTGGTGCAAAAATTGTGTTTCTACCGGAGCTCACTCTCAGCCGCTACATGGCAGATACGCTTCCAAACGCGGCACCTGATGAAATGTCGGAGGATTTGGAAAATGGTCCAAGTCTTACTTTCGCTAAAGAGCAGGCTGCTAAGCACAAGGTATTTGTGCACATTTCTTTGTTTCAAAAACAAATTCGCGAAGATGGCCTCGGCCTAAATGTTGCAGTTTTGGTTTCACCCTCTGGGCAACTAATCGCACGAACCCCAAAGCTCCACATTCCTATTACTGCTGGCTACTACGAAGACAAATATTTCGCCAAGGGCCCAGCAACACCAGAACCATATCCGGTTTATCGGGTATCCCTTGGCGACACAGAAGCGTCGATGGGGTTACCAACCTGCTGGGACGAATGGTTTCCAGAGGTAGCTCGCAATTACTCGCTTCGCGGAGCTGAACTCCTCTGCTACCCCACCGCAATCGGCAGCGAGCCAGATCACCCTGATTTCGACACGGAGCCGCTATGGCGTCAGGTAATCGTCGGCAACGCTATTTCGAACGGACTATTCATGGTGGTGCCAAACCGCTGGGGCAACGAAGGAAAGGTGTCCTTCTACGGTTCTAGTTTCATCTGTGATCCATACGGACGCGTCCTGGTGCAAGCCGATCGGGAGGGTGATGAAGTCTTGGTTGCCGACCTAGATTTGGATCAGCGACAGGATTGGCTAGACCTATTTCCATTCTTGGAAACTCGTCGCCCCGACACTTACCAGGCACTAGTGGAGCCGAATGAATAACCCACAATTTCACATGCCGGCGGAGTGGGAATCCCACAGCTGCACCTGGATGGCTTGGCCGAGTGCGCCATACACCCTTGGCACTCAAGAGCAGGATCGACTTGCCGCCTATAACGCTTGGTCGAATGTGGCAAATGCCATTGTGAAGTTTGAACCGGTCAAGACGTTAGCGCGAGCCGAAGACTTAGCTATAGCGAAAAGTTTTCTGGATCCGAAAATAGAACTAGTCGCCTGCGAGTTAAACGATGGTTGGATGCGCGACATCGGTCCTACCTTTGTCAAAACATCAGAAAACAAATTGTTTGCAGTTGATTGGCAATTCAATGGTTGGGGCGCTCAAGGCAATTGGGCAAATTGGGATTTGGATGATCGCGTAGCTTCAGTTGTCGCCAAACTTGAAAACGTTCCCTCAACAAGGAGTTGGTTGGTGAACGAAGGTGGCGGTTTTCACGTTAACGGAGCCGGAAAGGTTTTGGTTACTGAAACCGTTCAGCTTGGTAAAGGGCGAAACCCAAGTGCCACTAAAGAACAGGTCGAACAAGAGTTAAACCTACTTCTAGGCACCAATGAAGTCATCTGGTTTAAGCGTGGGCTTACTCGCGACTACGAAGATTATGGCACCCAGGGACACATAGATATCGTCGCCTGCTTTGTAAACGAAACGACTGTTTTATTTCACGATCAGCAAGATCAGTGCCATCCAGATTTCCTAGTAAGCGCCGAAGTTAGGCAAACCATTCTGGATGCCGGTCTCACGCCGTTAAAGATGCCGGCTCCAAAAATTCTTCGTGATGAAGTTGGCTGGGTGGACTATTCCTACGTAAACCACTATCTGGTAAATGGTGGAGTGATACTTTGTGCCTTTGACGATGAAAATGACGAGAAGGCCAGAGCTACTATTCAGAATTGCTATCCGGACCGCGAAATTGTCATGGTGGATGCACGCGAAATCTTTGCCCGTGGTGGCGGAATTCACTGCATTACCCAGCAGCAGCCCACTTAATCACAGCCTGCATAGCCCGCTGACTGTCATTATTCGGTAGCCTTAAGTCATGTCTAAAGTTCTTGCATCCCTTCCAATCGGCGAAAAAGTCGGAATTGCGTTCTCAGGCGGCCTCGACACCTCTGTGGCGGTGGCCTGGATGCGAGAAAAGGGTGCAATCCCATTTGCATACACAGCAAATCTTGGTCAGTACGACGAGGATGACATCGATTCAATTCCGGCACGTGCGCAAGAATATGGCGCTGAGGCTGGTCGCTTGGTTGACTGCCGCCATTCGCTCGTAGAAGAGGCTCTAGCCGCGATTGCCTGTGGGGCTTTTCACATTCGCACCGGCGGCAAGGTTTACTTCAACACCACACCGCTCGGTCGTGTGGTTACCGGCACTCTCCTAGTTCGCGCAATGCAAAACGACGGCGTGGAGATCTGGGGCGACGGCAGCACCTACAAGGGCAACGACATCGAACGTTTCTACCGCTACGGATTGCTTGCCAACCCAAACCTTCGCGTTTACAAGCCATGGCTTGACGCTCAGTTCGTAAGCGAACTTGGCGGCCGTCAGGAAATGTCTGAGTGGCTACTCGAGCGCAAACTTCCATACCGTGCCTCTGTTGAAAAGGCTTACTCAACCGACGCGAACATGCTCGGCGCAACTCACGAAGCAAAAACCTTGGAACACCTCGACACCTCATTCGAAATTGTTGAGCCAATCATGGGTGTCAAGTTCTGGGATTCAAACGTCAAGATTGACAGCGAAGATGTCACCATCAAGTTTGTTCAGGGTCGCCCGGTAAGCATCAACGGTGAAACCTTCAAAGATGCAGTAGACCTTTTCTACAAGGCAAATGAAATCGGCGGACGTCACGGTCTCGGTATGAGCGACCAGATTGAAAACCGAATTATCGAAGCCAAGAGCCGCGGAATTTACGAGGCTCCGGGTATGGCCTTGATTCACATTGCTTACGAGCGACTACTCAGTGCAATCCACAACGAAGACACCATTGCCAACTATCACGCCGAGGGTCGTCGCATGGGTCGCTTGCTTTACGAAGGCCGCTGGCTTGACCCCCAGACACTTATGCTCCGCGAGTCTCTTACCAAGTGGGTAGCCAGTGCGGTAAACGGTTCCGTCACACTCAGACTTCGTCGCGGCGATGACTACACCATCTTGAACACTCAGGGGGAAGGTTTCAGCTACCACCCAGAGAAGCTCTCTATGGAACGCACCGAGGATGCGGCATTTGGCCCAACCGACCGTATCGGACAGCTAACCATGCGCAACCTAGACATTGCAGACACCCGCCAGAAACTCGATCTTTACCGCAAACAGGGACAGATCGAAGGCGGACAGTTCGAGCTGGCCTAATGTC
>JBEGSY010000097.1:0-3873 GCA_041179725.1 Actinomycetota bacterium
CAGACCAAAGAAGAAGTTAAGTGGATTGGCCACGGACTCTTCTCTAAGGTGATTCACTTTGCTCGTCCAAATGGCTGGCAGAGCATCACCAACTTCGGAACCAAGGCAGTAAAACTTCCAACTGGAAAACTAATTTCATCTTCAATTCCGCTAGTCGATGGAAAACTCCCAGCCAATGCAACCGCTTGGCTACAGGCGTAAAGGAAAATCAATGACTAAAGCAAACATCGGAGTAGTCGGACTCGCAGTAATGGGTTCAAACCTTGCACGTAACCTTGCAAGTCGCGAAGGTAACACCGTCGCGATTTACAACCGTTCGGTAGAGCGCACCAACTTACTTATGAGTGAACACCCAGAAGCGGGATTCATCGCGAGCGAAACCATCGACGACTTTGTGGCATCTCTTGCCAAGCCACGCACCGCCATCATCATGGTGCAGGCGGGTAAGGGAACCGATGCGGTTATTTCTCAGCTAGCCGAGCGCTTTGAGCCAGGCGACATCATCGTTGATGGTGGTAACGCACTTTTCACTGACACCATTCGTCGCGAAAAGGATGTCAGCGCAAAGGGCATTAACTTTGTTGGCGCCGGAATTTCAGGCGGTGAAGAAGGTGCACTGAAGGGTCCTTCGATCATGCCTGGTGGAACCGCTGAGGCTTACAAGACCCTCGGCCCAATTCTTGCTTCAATCGCAGCCGTTGCCGAAGGTGAGCCATGCGTTACTCACGTTGGCACCGACGGCGCAGGCCACTTTGTGAAGATGATTCACAACGGCATCGAATACGCCGACATGCAGCTAATCGCTGAGGCTTATGACATCCTGCGCCAGGCTGGTGGCTACTCTCCTGCCGAAATTGCTGGCATCCTCGAGGACTGGAACAAGGGCGAACTTGAGAGTTTCCTAATCGAGATCACCGCTGAGGTGCTGAAGCAGGTAGACGCCAAGACCGGCAAGCCACTGGTAGACGTAATTCTCGACCAGGCTGGCTCAAAGGGCACCGGTGTTTGGACAGTGCAGACCGCACTGAACCTAGGTACCCCCGTTTCGGGCATCGCCGAGGCAGTGTTCGCTCGTTCACTCTCATCTCAGGATGCACAACGCAAGGCTGTTTCTGGTTTGCCAGCAGATGCCACCGCGTGGAACATCAGCGACAAGGCTGCGTTCGTTGAAGACGTTCGTCGTGCGCTTTACGCATCAAAGTTGGTGGCATACGCGCAGGGCTTCGATGCAATTCGCGCCGGCGCTAAGGAATACGGTTGGAACATTAACCTAGGTGCAGTTTCAAAGATCTGGCGTGGCGGTTGCATCATTCGTGCGCAGTTCTTGAACCGCATTGCAGATGCATACGACAAGAACGCAAACCTCGAAAGTTTGATTTTCGACCCTTACTTCAAGGAAGCAGTAGCTAAGTCTGTCGCTTCTTGGCGTCAGGTTGTTGCGCACTCATCACTCGCTGGAATTCCGGTGCCTGCATTTGCATCGTCACTGAGCTACTACGACGGTCTTCGTTCACCACGACTTCCGGCTGCGCTAGTTCAAGGTCAGCGTGACTTCTTTGGTGCACACACCTACAAGCGTGTTGACCTACCAGGTACCTTCCACACACTTTGGTCAGGCGACCGCAGTGAGGTTGAGCAGGATCCTTCGACCCACTAACTAAAAGTTAAGGATGACGCAGGGGCGAAACCGAAAGGCGCTCCTGCGTTTTCCATTCCACCTGATAACCGGTTGAAGAGGACATCAAGTCGAGGAAAGGTTTAGGGTCGAAACATTCCGGACCGAGCACACCGGCACCACGCCAAATTCCCTCTGCCATTAGCTCCAGTGCAATCAGCGGGTTAAATGCCGTTTGCCAAACCACGCACTGCGACTGGTAATTGGCCATCGACCATTCGTTATCGACCACGTTGTATAGGTAGGTGGCTCGTTCACGGCCATCCTTGTCTTTACCCGTGACCAGAACGCCGGCACAGGTCTTGCCGGTCATAAGCGGCCCAATTGTTGCGGGGTTTGGCAGTACTGCCGCCACCACGTCGCGCGGGGCAACATCAACCGGCCCCTGGGCCGAGCGCACGCGGGTTGGCTTGGTGCGATCGAGTCCGAGTTTGTGCAAAGTCTCGAGAACACTGATGAACTCGCGGCCAAGTCCGTACTTGAAGCTGAACTTCTTGGCGCGAATTGTTCGCGGCAGCATGGCAACTTCTTCGTGCTCAACGTTCACACATTCGACAGAACCAATTCCCTCAGGAAAATCAAAAATCTCCGGTTCGCTAAATGGTTGCGTTGTGTAAAAACCTTTATCCTCTGTCCACATCAGTGGTGGGTTTAGGCACTCCTCGATAGTGGTCCAGATTGAAAACGACGGAGCAAAGATTTCTTCGCCTTGCTCATTGCGCACCACGAGGTTGCTGCCGTCTTTTACTGACACTTCGTCAATTTCACTGAACAAAAAATCCTGAGCGTAGCGCGCAAAAACGTTTGACAGCCCCGGTTCGATTCCCATACCAACCAGTGCAAGTTTTCCAGCACGCTCCCACTGCTCGTGCACCGCATATTGTGCATCACCCAGTTTGATACCGGGCTGGTGGAATGGATCAGTTTCATGAGACTCCGAAAGACTCATCGCCATATCCATGTAGTGTGTGCCAGCTGTAAAAGCTGCAGAAAAAATAGTTGGAACAAACTTTGGCTCGACAGCATTGAGGACGTGTGTGATGTTATTCACGCGACAGATTTCTACGATGTTGGCTGCGCTACTGGCATCAATCTTGATTGCAGTGAATCTAGAATCACTCACCCAATCAACCGCAGCCTCTGCTCGGCTCAAGTCGTAGTCTGCAACGAAAATATGTTCAAAAAAGTTTCGAGTGGCTGCCAGCTTGACGATAGCTTCGCCAACACCGCCGGCACCGATAAGTAGAATCCTCATCTTGCCAGCCTAACCAGCGGTTATCGCTTTGTTAGGTCGGCCCTAGGGTTTTCCACCCAATCAATTACGCCCTGCCAGTATCCCCAACCGTCGGCCAAGGACAGGTGCTTGGCACCCGGAATAATCACTGGATCAATGCCGAGAGGCTGGCCGAATGTGGCCAGAATCCCCTGCGGCAGCCACTGATCGTTGTCGCTTGCCACGATTTGCACGGACTTTGCGGCCTTGGCTAGATCGACTTTGGCGAGGTCGATTCGCTCGATTTCGAGATCTGGCAGCAACCCTGGGTCAGCAGGAGCAACTAGCAGAACACGGTCAAATTTGGCTGGTAGCACCCCGGTTTGGGCAGCGTATAAGAAGTTCAGTGAGCCTAGCGAATGGCCTACGAAGAGCAACTCCCCCGAGCCAGACTCTTGCAGCAATTGAGTTTCGGCAACTAGCAGGTTTTGCCAGTCCTGTGTCTCGGGACGATCAGGGCTTGGGAATTGCGCGTAAGAAACCAGGTGCCCCGCTTTGCGTGCCGCGTTTGCTAGGTGACGCTGCCAGTGGTCCGGCCAGCGCCAGTTGCCCATTCCATGATTTATTAGGAGCCTTGCCATGGATTAATAATCTCAAAAAATTATTTGCGCCGACGAACTTGGCGTAATGTGAGGTAACCAAAACCAATGGCGAGTACACCAACAATCCACTGCCACGCTACTTCAACCGGTTTTGCAGTTCCATCTACCGTGAGATCTTCGTTCAATTCGGGCACCGTCGTAGATTTCTCACAATTGGTAGCGGCAGGGTCGGTGTCGGTGGAGTTTGCATCACCATCACCATCGATGTCGTCATCTTTACCGTTTACGATTTCATCCCCATCTATGTCTGCATCCGAATTATTTTTGATGCCGTCATTATCGGTATCAATCGGAGCGCAAACCGAAGGTGAGGTAGAAGCAGC
>JBEGSY010000098.1:0-4166 GCA_041179725.1 Actinomycetota bacterium
GATGGAACGTGCAGGTTAGTTATGCCCTTGTCGCTGTTAACGTAACTGATGCGTGGTCCATTGCTAAGTGCAGCATCAAACGCAGCGGCAATTTCGTTTCCGTTTGCAACCGATGCAAGTCCAGCAAGAATCGAACCAAGACCATCGTTTGCACTTAGACCAGCAGCAGCCAGGTCGTTGCCGTACTTTGCAAACACATCAGCGAAGAAGGCCTTGAGCACGTGACCGAACAAAATTGGGTCACTGACTTTCATCATGGTTGCTTTTAGGTGCAAAGAATAAAGTACGTTGTCGCTCTTTGCCTGCACCAAAGTTTCAGCCAGGAACTTGTCGAGCTCAGCAGAGTTCATGAAAGTTGCATCGATGATCTCGCCGGCGAGAACCTTGAGTCCAGTCTTCAAATCAGTTGCAGTTCCGTCGGCAGCAATGTGACGAATAGTAAGCACTTCGTCGGCACCAATAACCACTGACTTCTCATTACTAAAGAAATCGTCGTGACCCATGGTTGCAACGCGTGTCTTTGAACCAGCAGGGAAAGGCTTGTTAACGTGTGGGTGCTTGCGTGCGTATGCCTTAACTGAAAGTGGTGCGCGACGGTCACTGTTACCCTCACGAAGAACAGGATTAACTGCACTTCCCTTGACCTTGTCGTAACGCTTGCGAGCATCGCGCTCGGCATCAGTGTTTGGTTCATCGGCGTACTCAGGAACTGCAAAACCAAGAGCCTGAAGCTCTGCGATTGCAGCCTTCAACTGAGGAATCGATGCCGAGATGTTAGGAAGCTTAATGATGTTGGCTTCTGGAGTGGTTGCTAATTTGCCAAGCTCTGCCAAGGCATCGCCAACACGCTGATCCGCTGGCAATACATCAGAGAAAACCGCAAGGATACGACCAGCGAGAGAGATGTCGCGGGTCTCGATGTTTACATCTGCCGCTGCGGCATATGCCTTAACAATTGGCAGCAAAGAAGCAGTAGCAAGTGCTGGCGCTTCATCGGTATAGGTGTAAAAAATGGTCGAATCGTTCACGACGAGTCATTCTCCGCTCTGAGACTGGGGGTTTACCTCCCTAGCCTACCGGCAGTGCAACTTGCGCTGCCTTGTGGATGGCTGGATTGGCACGTCCGATTTGCTGTACTTCTATAAACCTCTTGTTAAGGCAATCTAGTCAAATGCTGACTATCGAGAATCTTTATTCCTAAACGACTATGACTGCGCAAAAGTTAGATGGTCGTCATTTCTTTGCAAAATTTAATTGCACTAAGGGTAGGGGTGAGTGTTCTGGACTTAGTAGGTGAATTTGTGGCCTCCGAGTATTCGGATGTCTTGACTATTTTCAAGAAAATTAGGCCTGATGAGAAAGGGGCTCAGTTAGTTATTTCCGTTGGCGGCAACAAGGTCGTTGACCTGTCGTCGGGAGTAGATCCGGACAGTCTGACCACCATTTTTTCGGTCAGTAAAGTTTTGGCTGCAATCGCATTCGCAAAAATAGCCAGCCATGGAGATCTCGACTTTGACGAAAGAGTCTCCTTTTATTGGCCAGAGTTTGCCGAAAACGGTAAACGCGAAATTACAGTACGTCAATTGCTTTCTCACCAAGCTGGCCTAACCGCAACTGATCCACAGCTCACTCTTGAAATGATCCATGATGACCACGCGGCTGCTGTAGCGCTCGCGAAACAGAAACCACTTTGGCGACCTGGGGCTGGATTTGGTTATCACGGATTGACGCTCGGCCCACTAATGAGCGAATTATGCTTCAGAATCACCGGTCTAACTATTCAAAATTACTACGAGAAAAATATTCGACAAGTAGCCGGAGCTGATGCATATCTCGGCCTACCAGAGGAACTCGAATTCAGAGTTAAGGAAATGAATCAGAATCGCATAGAGCCCACGGATGAAATTGCTAATGCATTCACAAGAAATCCTGAAGTGCGACAAGGTGCACTGTCCCAATGGGGAATGGGCAAAATTCCAATCCGTGAAAGATACATTCGAAGCGGACGAGCTTTTGGATTAGCGTCCGCTGAAGGCGTGGGGTCTGCGCGAGGATTGGCGAAATTGATGCAGTGGGCAACGGGATTCGGTGGCAATGATCCAGGGGTCAATCCAAAAGTTTTGGAAGACATGTCACAGATGCAGGTCTATGGCTACGACTTATCCCTCGAGCAAGAACATCGAGCCTATGGAACTGTTTTCCAAAAGAGCACAAGATTTATGCCAATTGGCTCCTACAAAGCATTTGGGCATGACGGAGCGGCTGGGTCTCTGCTCTATGCAGATCCGATTGGCGAAGTGATTCTTAGTTACTCTGTTTCACGTTTTACATTTCCAGGAGGATTCGATCGAGAAATCCAGCCAATTATTGACTTGGTAGGAAAAATCGCCAGTGCCTGAAATTGGATAGGTCAATCTGTAAACTGCACAGCTCAGCCTGATCGGTAAAATGGATTCGCTAATGCCTCGAAACCAGACTTAGATCTAAAAGTTAGGTTGTCGCGAAGGCAAAACTAACTTCAGTTGGTATGAGTGACCCGTAAATCTGAAAAGTACGCTTCAGTGCCGATGTCAACACGTAGTCCCACTTTTCCTGATTTGCTCTTGCAAAGCGATCCTTCAACTTCCAGAACCTTCTCACCATTGACGTATGAGGTTACGACATCTTCTGTAACCTCAAGTTTGAGCTTGATCCACTCGTTTAAGCCTAGATTCGCAGGTGCTTCATAAACTCCGGGAAAGTTTTCGCGCAAAAAGTCAAACTTTGCATCCGGAAAAGCAAAGTATTGAATCCCTCTGGCATTACGAGGAGCAGGAGGATTCTCCTTCAATCCATTTGTGCCACGAATATAAACAGACTCAAAATTCTTCAGGTCGTCATCAATGTGGTACGCCAACCCCGAAAAACCGCGATCTTCTGGCTGTGCATCGTGAGCAAGTGTCGTATAGATGTCAACCTCAAGTGTGCCGGTCGAAAAGTCAATTGGGAGAATTACAAAGTTTTCGGTATCGATGTAGTCCACGTCAGGCAGTCCAGTTTCCCGAATGTCTGGAGGTAAGGCCACCCAGAGGCAATCTCGCCCGTCGAAATCACGAACCTCGGCCACCACTTTGCTCATTTGAGCTCCAGCAGGAATTGTCTTCAAATCGTAAAAAGTCATGTCTTTAATCCCCAGTTATAAAATTTGCGCACTCACGGTAACACATTTGAGAGCCAAGTGACTTAGGAATTGTAATCTGAGTCGGTTACTGCTTCGTAAAATGTCGCGTATGTGCCGTCCTCCCCCACTCCATTGATATGAATGTGGGTCATCATCTCTTCTGCACAGGCGCCATGCCAATGGTGTTCATTGGGTTCAATCACTACAACGTCCCCCGGTCGAATTTCTTCAGGTGAACCGATTCTTCGCCCAACTAAACCAACCCCCTCGGTGACAATCAGGGTTTGACCAAAGGGGTGACTGTGCCAAAAAGTACGCGCTCCTGGAGTGAATGTGACGCTACCTATGGCGAGATTATTGCTGTCGCTAGGTTGCTTGAATTTTTTCATGTAGGCAAGCCCAGTGAACCAATTTGAAGGTCCAATCTCACTGTCTGTGTGAGTTCGTCTAATCACCATGAATGAAATCCTAGGTTTAAAGTAAAACCCCAGCCGTGGAGGGCTGGGGCTTTGTGGCTAGTGAGGGATTCGAACCCCCGAAGGCTGTGCCGGCTGATTTACAGTCAGATCCCTTTGGCCGCTTGGGTAACTAGCCATTGTTGCCGTAGGCAACCTGACAAGAATACTCGGTTTGGTGCCTTATTGCTAATGCGATTAGCCCTTGACCGAACCGGCAACGAGTCCACCAACAATGTACTTCTGCAGACTCAAGAAGATTGCCACCAGTGGAATTGTGGCGATAAGTGAACCAGCCGCAAATGGCCCCCAGTTGGCACCAAACTGAGCACCAACGAACGACTGGAGTCCAACAGCAACGGTTCTGGTGTTCACGTCTTGCAAGAACAAACTTGCAAGTACAAACTCGTTGAAGGTTCCGATGAACGAAAGCAGTGCAGTTACCACTAATACTGGCGAAGCAAGCGGGAAGAAGATCTTCCAGAAAATCTGCGATGACGATGCACCATCGATCTTTGCAGCCTCATCGAGTTCCATTGGGACGGTGTCGA
>JBEGSY010000099.1:0-3391 GCA_041179725.1 Actinomycetota bacterium
AAGCGTGGCACTCCTGGCATGCGTGCAATCTACACCAACACCGGTGAATACACCGATTACGACAGCATCATGGAATACCACGACAACCGTCCGGCCCCAAAGGGCAAGTTGATTTTGCACATGTCTAACACCCCGGCAATTGAAGTGGCCGCGGATGGCAAGACCGCAAAAGGTGTTTGGATCATGAACGGTCTTGAATCTGGGCTCACTGAGATGGAACACGCCGAAAAGATGCCTGAGTATATGTACTCACCGCAAATTGTTGATGGCAAGCGTGTGTGGGCGCACTGGGTTTGGTGCAAGTACGCACTCGACTTCATCTATCAGGATGGCGCTTGGAAGATTCTGACTTTCCGTTGCTACGAAGTTGCTCGCGCTCCATTCGAAGAGAACTGGGTCTCATTCGCCTCAAAGAACGAAGACGCATTCGCTCGTGACATTAAGTACTTTGGTGAAGGTGGCCAGGTGTTCTTTATGCCAGAGCCAAACCAGCCGGTAGTCACCGAGCACTGGCCATACAAGACTCACGAAACTCAGTTGCTATCACCAATGCCGCCAAAGCCACACCAAACTTTCGAAGACACATTCCGTTGATTGTGAAACACTTAGCCATATGACTTTGCCTGCGCTGAAAAAAACTGAAAAAGGCTTCACGTTCGAAATTGATGGAAGGCCCACGTTATTGCTGGGTGGTCAAATTCACAACTCCTCTAGCTCGAGTCTTGAGGCAATCGAGAAATCTTTTGCCAAAGCTGCAGCACTCAACTACAACAGTGTGATTTCGCCTATCTCGTGGAATCAATTTGAACCGGTTGAGGGCGAATTCGATTACACGCTTATTTCGCATCAAATCCGAGTGGCCGAAAGATATTCACTCAAGCTTGTAATTATTTGGTTCGGCGCCTTTAAGAATGCAAAGTCGACCTACGCCCCAAGTTGGGTGCGCGCCGACACCGAGCGTTTTCCAAGAGCCTTGAATCAACCGGGCGGACAACCATCGACCGCGCCAACGCTCTCCGTGTTCAGTCAAAATCTTCTGAATGCCGATAAGGAAGCCTTCTGCAAACTGATGCAGTACTTGAAGTCAAAAGACAAAAAGCACACGATCGTCATGTTGCAAATTGAAAACGAAATGGGATTGCTCGGATCCAGTCGCGACTTTAGTGCTGCTGCGGAGGCTGCTTGGCAGAATTCGGGCTTGCCTGACGACTGGCGCCATAATGAGAAATTTATGGCCGAGGCATTTGCCAAGTATGCAAATGAAATTGCAAAAGCTGGCAAGGCGATAAAGAACATCCCGATGTATGTAAACGCTTGGCTTGGCCCTCAACCTGGTCAAACCGAGGCCGGACACTGGCCAAGCGGTGGTCCAAGTTCACTGGTCTTGGACGAGTGGAAGAAGTACGCCCCCGACATCGATATCCTCTCTCCCGATATCTATGACCTTGCAGCCCTAGAGGTAATGGGCCAGTACCACCGGCGGGACAACGCACTGTTCATCCCAGAGAGTCGCCACATTCTTGGCAATTTGTTTTGGGCAATTGGACACCATTCGGCAATCGGTTACTCGATGTTTGGCGCTGAAGATGCTCGGGTAGATAATCAAATGGCTAAGTCGTTCAAGGTGCTAAACCAAGCAAGGAAGACAATTGCTGACGCACAGGCTTCAGGAAAAATCAGAGCGGTGTTGATGCGTGAACCTGCAATCTCAGGTGCTCTTAACTTCGAAAGCCTTTCCGTGGAACCAAAAGACACTTTGGCCGGACTGAAGCGATTCGTCGAAGTAGCCGGCGTTGATCTTTTGATCAAAGATATGGAAGTGGTTTCTGAACTTGAGGACCTTCCAGTGACAATCGAGTCACCGGCAGACTCTAGGCCAACAGCTTTGGTGATTCAAATTAATGAAAATGAATTTTTCTTGATTGGTAGAGGTGTAAATCTCGATTTCAGCGAGCCAGGCTATCGTATTGAGATTGACAGCGTTGAGGAAGGCCGATTCGAGAACGACAAGTGGATTCCGATGCGCAATTTGAACGGTGACGAAAGGTTGAATTTCGTGCCGCTTTTCGAAATTGGTTGCGCAAAAATTCGAATTCAAAAATTCAAATTGAACTAGCTTCTCTCAACTAGGCGCTCGAGAATCTTGACGTGCCCCGGTTCGAGTTCGTCGAGCGAACGTGCACCGAGGAGTTTCATGGTGCGAATCATTTGCCCCTCGAGGATTTCAATCGTCTTGTCGACACCTTCGCGTCCGCCGGCCATAAGCCCGTAAAGGTAAGCGCGTCCGATGAGGGTGAACTTGGCTCCCTTGGCGATGCTTGCGATGATGTCGGCTCCGTGCATGATGCCGGTGTCCACGTGAACTTCGGCATTCTTGCCAACTGCCTTTACGGTTTCAGGCAGTAGGTGGAAAGGAATCGGTGCGCGATCGAGCTGGCGGCCGCCGTGGTTCGAAAGGATTATGGCGTCTGCTCCGGCTTTGACGGCAAGCTTGGCGTCGTCAACGTTCTGGATGCCTTTTACTACGAGGTCTCCCTTCCACTGCTTGCGAATCCACTTGAGGTCTTCGAAGGTGACGGTTGGGTCAAACATCTTGTCGAGCAGTTCGGCAACGGTGCCATTCCAGCTGTCTAGCGATGCAAACTTGAGGGCATCTGTGGTGAGGAAGTTGATCCACCACTCTGGGCGAGGCAGTGCGTCGATCACTGTGCCGAGAGTTAGCTGCGGTGGGATGGTCATTCCGTTGCGCTTGTCCCGCAGACGTGCACCGGCAACTGGAACGTCAACGGTTAGTAGCAAGGTGTCGAATCCAGCCTTTTCTGCGCGCTCGACCAACGCCATTGAGCGGTCGCGATCTTTCCACATGTAGAGCTGGAACCAGTTACGGCCATTTGGTGCGTAGGCTGCAACTTCTTCGATTGAACGTGTGCCCATGGTTGAAAGTGAGAAGGGAATGCCAGCGGCTTCAGCAGCCTGACTACCAGCCTGTTCACCTTCGGTGTGCATCATTCGTGTGAAACCGGTTGGTGCAATTCCGAAAGGCATTGCAACTTTTTTGCCGAGCACTGTACTGGATAGATCGACGTCACTTACATCGCGGAGTACTCTTGGCTGGAATTCGATGTCTTCGAATGCTTGACGTGCTCGAGCAAGTGAGATTTCCTGGTCTGCTGAACCATCGGTGTAGTCAAAAGGTGCGGTTGGTGTGCGACGCTTTGCGATTTCGCGTAGGTCGTAAATGGTGAGCGCAGAGTCGAGACGCTTCTGCTTGAACTTGAGCGAAGGTGCTTTGAAGCGCATCAGTTGCGCTAGATCCTTTGGGTTTGGAAATTTGCGTTTAATGTTTCCCATGCTCTACCTACTTACTCGCTACTGCTGCGTGACTGACTTG
>JBEGSY010000100.1:0-10826 GCA_041179725.1 Actinomycetota bacterium
TGCGTCGCTACACCCGAGAGGTGCTCTCGGCAATTGATGTGCTGGTAATCGACGAAGTATCGATGGTGAACGCAGACATCATGGATGCCATCTCTCGAGCCATGGGAATTGCCCGCGGAAAACGCAAGGTACCTTTTGGTGGCGCTCAGGTAATCATGTTTGGTGATCCTTATCAGTTAGCTCCGGTGCCGCCGCGTGAAATTGATGACATAAATTACATGACCGAGAACTACGCGAGTACTTGGTTTTTTGATGCACACGTTTGGCGCGATGCACAACTTGAGCGATACGAACTGATTGAAATATTCCGTCAGACCGACGGACACTTCAAAGACATTTTGAACGCGTTGCGCGATGGATCAGTTACACAAGAAATGATCGATGAACTAAATCGCATCGCAGTTCGTCCAACCCCACATGATGAGGTTTTGCGTCTAGCTACCATCAATGTGACTGTTGATCGTCACAATTTTTCGCGTCTTGCGGAAATTGGTGGCAAGGGTCGCAAGTATGTTGCAGCTACCACCGGTGACATGGCTGCATTTAATTCTGCGAAACCGAATGATCCAGAGATTGAACTAAAAGTTGGCGCACAGGTCATGTTTATCAAGAATGATGACTCAAGTCCGTTTAAAGATTCAGACGGTATGGCAATGCGCCGTTGGGTAAATGGAACCATCGGTCACGTGGTGGAAATGAAATCGGATTCGCACGTGGTGGTCGAAGTAGATGGCGAACAGTTCGATGTTGGTCGTGCGACTTGGGAAAAGGTCAAGTACTCGGTGGAGGAGTACTTCGATGAGGACACCAACAAGGTAAAGGAAACCTTAGTTGCCGAAACCGTTGCCGAGTTCAAACAGATTCCACTGCGTCTGGCTTGGGCAGTGACCATACACAAATCACAGGGACAGACCTACGACGAGGTGCAGATTGACCTTGGCTCGGGAGCCTTTGCCCCTGGCCAGGCCTATGTGGCACTCAGCAGAGTTCGCTCGCTTGAAGGCCTTTACCTGTCTAGGGCCTTGAAGATGTCAGACGTAAAGATCGATCAGCGAGTACTCGAATTCATGAACGGCCATCACGATGCCCAGACCCCAAGCGGCGGCGGGCCAGTAGCCAAAAGGAACCCACCTTCGGTCTCAGGCTTTATCCCTGACGACGACGAACCGCCACTGTTTTAGAAGCCTCCAGCCTGAGACAATTGATTAGTTAGCTAGTTGATTGGATTGCTGTGAACGCCTGGGCCGAATTAGTAGTCCGTCATAAGAAGTTAGCCTTCTTCTCTTTTATCGCACTTATATTGCTTAGTACTGTTTGGGGTTTCCAGAGTTTTGGCAATCTGAAAGCTGGCGGCTACGACGATCCAACTTCGGTCTCGGCTCGAGTAAATACGCTACTTGAAAAAGAATTTGATACTGAAACTCCAAACGTAATTTTGATTGCAGACATGCCGGACTACGTTGATTCGGTTGAAAGTAAAAAAATTGGATCTGACTTACAAAGCAAACTTGAAAGTTATTCTGGCGTCGCTGAAGTAACTAGCTATTACTCGCTTGGCAATCCTCCAGCACTTCGCAGCGATGATGGCAAGGCAGTTTACTTTTTTGTAAAGTCGGAAGCTAATACTTCTGAAACTGAATTAGGTAAACAAATATCTGATGAGCTAACCGGCGATTTCGAAAAAGCCAAGATATACGTCGCTGGTTTCGCGGCAATCAGTAACAGCATCAACGATCAAATATCATCTGACCTTGCTGCGGCAGAAACCATAGCTGTGCCACTCACTCTGTTACTACTCTTTTTTGTTTTTGGATCCTTGGTGGCGGCCGGATTACCAATGTTGGTTGGTGGTTTGGCAATCGTGGGAAGTTTCTTCTTCGTCTGGATTTCGTCTTTAATCACAGACACTTCGGTTTTTTCAGTGAACCTCATAACCGGTATGGGTCTTGGACTTGGCATCGATTATGCGCTACTAATGGTGAACCGGTTCCGTGAAGAGCGGGCAGCCGATCATTCGGTTGAGCAATCGGTAATTCGAACCGTGAATTCTGCCGGTCGTACTGTTTTGTTCAGTGGCCTTACCGTTGCAATTGTTTTGGCGGCGATGTTCTTCTTCCCGCAGTACTTCCTTAAATCATTTGCCCTCGGCGGTGTGGTGGTTGTGCTATTGGCCATTGCTGGAGCGCTCATTGCCTTGCCGGCTCTCTTGGCGATGCTCGGCGACAAGGTCAACGCCATCAAATTCACCCGGATTTCCAGCAAGGCCAAGTCCAAAGGGTCTTGGGCCAGCCTTGCTCGCTTCGTGATGCGCAGACCGCTGCCAATCCTTTTGGTCACGTTAATCGGACTTGGCGGACTTATGACCCTGATGAACGGTGTTCAGTTTGGTCAGGTGGACGATCGAATTTTGCCAAAGACCAATAGCGCGGTGGTTGCAAACAACGTGATTCGCGAACGGTTCAGCGGCCGTGAGGGTGCACCGGTAGAAATTCTGGTGAAGGGTGCTGACGTAAATGACATCTACGATTTCACGGAAGAACTTTCCAAGCAAACACATATTCTGCGAGTGCAAAGTGCACTAGGAATTAGTCAGAACGGTTTCCTAGACCCAAGTTATGCACCGGCATTTGCAAGTTACGACGGCGATAGTTGGCAACGAATCCAGGCAATTCATGATGTCGAATCACGATCACCAGCAGGTCAAAAACTTACCGAAGCAATTCGCGCACTTAAGGTTGATGGACATCAAGTTCTAGTTGGTGGAACTGCAGCGGTTTATACAGATTCGCAGTTGGGGATTACCAAACAATTACCGTCAGTAATTCTTTGGATTGTGCTTACCACTCTGGTTTTGCTTTTCCTCTTTACCGGGTCGGTTTTACTTCCAATCAAAGCAGTGGTGCTGAACATACTTTCACTTGGAGCCACACTCGGATTTTTAACGTGGGTTTTCGTTGATGGAAATTTGAAGTGGCTGATTGGTGACTTCCAAGTAACCGGAACTATCGACACATCGTCAATGGTTTTGATTGCGATAGTCGCATTTGGATTATCGATGGACTACGAACTCTTTCTTCTGAGCCGCATTAAGGAACAACACGATGCCGGACTTGGCACCACCGAATCTGTGGCCGTTGGTCTACAGCGATCGGGCCGAATCATCACCACAGCGGCACTGGTGCTGGCATTCTCTTTTGCCGCTTTTATTAGTTCGGGAGTGAGCATCATGAAGATGCTCGGCTTGGGAATTGCATTTGCAATTTTGCTTGATGCAACAGTGGTTCGAGCACTTCTCGTGCCGGCCTTGATGCGACTTTTTGGCGACCTCAACTGGTGGGCACCAAAGTGGCTTAAGTGGGTTTACCGCAAGGTGGGTCTGGAGCACTAAGTCCAGCCGAATCTCTGCTTTACGATATCCGCTTGCGTAAGCTGCCTAGGTGAGAGTTCGTCACGAAGCACTCTGAGAACAAATTCAAATAGATCTCTGAAGCACTCCTCAACCGAATTTTGCAAAATCTCATTTAGTTGACTCGCATAGTTGGGGTACTGCTGTTCGAATCTCCTATAACGGTTGAGGTTGTCCTCTTTATGCTCCGAACCTGGAAGTGGGGATTTGGACACACGAATCAGTCCGAGCACCGAACTGAGGCACATTCCTCGAGCAAATTGTCCCGCAATTAGATGTTCGCCGCGGCGGTCGCGACCGACACCAATCAATATGTGTCCAAGAAATATTTCGAACTCAACCTCAAAATCAACAATCTTTGGTTTGCTCTGCTCCGCGATTGCTTGCATTCGAACACCAATATCTGATCTGTCTATAGTTACTTCATACGTATTAGCTGAAGCCAACTCGAGCTCTTCATTATCAAACACTGCAAACTCAAGCACGTGTCCGTTGGAATAGACAACTTTCAGGCCGTGATCTGTTTCGCGGGGACTCATGACAATTTCCTCTGACTGAGGCAACCAACTCAAATCCCGGCGGTAACCCTCAGCCGCCCCGGTTTTTGTGACCACGAAAAAATCATGATCGCTCCACTCATCTACTCGCGAAGTGTCAGCAGTTGAACCGACAAGTACTAAACCAAGAACATCAGAATTTGCTTCAAGAGACGCTTTTAGGTCAGAGGAAAACTTTAGGAATGTCGCAAGCGTGGTTGATGAACTCATTCCCTAAATCTAAGCGGTAACCTAGAAGCATGCTTATGTCAGACCGCGATATTCGCGCATCCATTGAAGCCGGCCAAATCGGACTTGATCCGCTAAACATGGACCTGCTCCAGCCTTCGTCATTCGACGTTCGCCTGGACCGCTTCTTCAGACTTTTCGACAACCACAAGTACGCATACATCGACCCTCGCGAGGAAATGCCTGACCTAACTCGCTTCGTTGAGGTTGCTGCTGACGAGGCATTCATCCTTCACCCAGGTGAATTTGTACTTGGTAGCACCTACGAATTCGTAACTTTGCCAGACAACATCGCCGCTCGCCTTGAGGGTAAGAGCTCACTCGGTCGTCTCGGACTTTTGACCCACTCAACCGCTGGCTTTGTGGACCCAGGCTTTAAGGGTCACGTGACTCTTGAATTGGCAAACGTTTCTAACCTGCCAATCAAGCTTTGGCCTGGCATGAAGGTTGGACAGCTTTGCTTCTTCCAGTTGAGCTCAGCCGCTGAGACCCCATATGGCAGCGCAAAGTATCTAAACCGTTACCAGGGCCAGCGCGGCCCAACAGCCTCACGTTCGTTCATGAACTTCCACATCACTGATGTTGGCAACGAACCACTCGCCCAATAGCATCTTTGCTCTACAATTTGTAGAGTATAGTTTTACTTGATGTAGAACTAAGGAGACAAAGTGAAAAAACTATTTGCAGCAGTATTAGTTGCGTTGACAGCTATTTCAATTTCGGCATGTGCTCCGGTTGAGAAATCGGATTTAACCATCGTTGACGGCTGGGTGAGATTCAGCGAATACAGCGACCATGTTGATGGCATGACAGGTGCATTTGCAAGCATCACAAACAACACGGACCACGAGATCACTATTGTCGGTGGTTCGAGTGAAATCGCCGGCATGGTTGAGGTGCATGAAGTTGTTATGGCTGATGGCGCAATGAAAATGCAGGCGAAAGAAGGCGGCATCGCTATTGCGCCCGGTAAAACAGTCACACTTGAGCCAGGCGGACTTCACATCATGCTTATGGGTTTGAAGAAGGCAGTGCTTGAAGGCGATGAAGTAAGTCTGACTATCGATTTTGAAGGCACTGAAGATGTGACCGTTACTTGGCCTGTGAAGACATCGCTAGCCGGTGATGAGACGTACGCCCCGAAGAACTAAATGATCAATCGTAGAGATTTCTTTGCAGGCACTGCTATTGCGGCAGTGTCTGCATCGGTCTCTGCGGCAATTGCATCTGGCGTAGTTGCCAATTCAACTAAGAGTTCTTCTGAAGTGCTCGACAGGTCTGAAGTATTTTTCGGTCGCCATCAAAATGGAATCGAGTTGCCGCTACAAACGTTTACAACTTTCATCGCATTCGATTTGAAAGCTGAAACGGATAAGTCGGCGATGCTGCGCTGGATGCGACTGCTAACCGATGACATCAGCAAACTTGCGCAAGGTAAACCCGTGGTAGCTGATCCGCAATCAGAGCTCACTTTGGGTCCGGCACGCACTACCGTGACGGTTGGTTTTGGGCCTTCCATGTTTAGCAAGCTGGGACTAGAAAAATCCGCACCAAAAACTTTTGGTCAATTGCCTGCGTTCAAAATCGACAAGTTACAAAAAGAGTTCTCTGACGGTGACGTGTTGTTACACGTTTCGGCAGACGATCCGCTCGTGATTTCACACGCAGTGCGTGGCCTAGTTAGAGATTCCATGGCATTCGCAAATGTCCGTTGGACACAATCAGGATTTACCAATGCGCAAGGTGTTTCCGCTGAAGGCACGCGTCAGCGAAACCTGATGGGGCAAGTTGACGGAACCGATAATCCAGAATTGAATAGCGAAGATTTCAGTAACTTAGTTTGGATCAATGACGGTCCAGATTGGGCGCAAGCGGGCACAATTTTGGTGCTTCGTCGAATAGCTATGAATTTGAACACCTGGGACTCTCTGAGTCGGCCACAAAAAGAAAATGTGATTGGACGAACCCTCAAAAACGGGGCTCCTTTGACTGGAAAAAACGAAACGGATATTCCCGATTTTGAAGCGGTGAATGCAGGTGGGCTGAAAGTCATCCCAACTTCTGCTCACATCAGAAGGGCTTCCCCGACGAATCTTCAGGAACGATTCTTCAGACGACCATTCAATTACGATGCCGGAATGGATGCCCACGGGAAACCAGATGTCGGACTGTTATGGACTGCTTATATGGCGGACATGAATCAGTACATTTCTGTTCAAAGGCGACTAGCCGATTTCGACTTGTTGAACATGTGGACTACCCCAATCGGATCCTCCGCTTGGGCTATACCTGGCGGTGTGGCCGAAGGCGCGACCTTGGCCGAAGGTCTGTTTAGCTAAAGTAGGCCCTGGCTTCGAGTAATTCCGCGCGACCACAGTGTCTAAAGGCGAAAGAGTCAGCAGAAAGCTCGCATAGTCGATCAATTTCAGCAGTAAAAACCCTTGAAGCAACCATGGGTCCACCCAACTGGCGAACTAGCCGAACCAGAGATTTCAGTAAATTGTGTCGTGATTTCGCATGACCCAACTCGTGCCAGAGCAGTGCATCCAACTGCTTCGCATTCAACGATTCCTTGGTTATCGAACTCAGGTAGATAATCGCACTTTTGCCATTGCCATCGGTGAAGGCAAACCAAGATGGCAAATCGACGAGTCGAACAGTCACGCCGTTGAAGGTTCGATATTCGCGGCTAGGCAGTGCTCGGTTAAAGGAATCAGACTTTCGCAGTTCACGAATGGGTTCAAGCCTTTGAGTTGCCAATGCCATCGAAATTCCAGCAAGGCCGAGAATTAGCCAAGGAGCGAAACTAAAAATAACAGTGTGCCAGAGTGGTTGACTCTGCGACTCCAGTTCTCGCCAGGTATCAAAAACAGACCAGATGGCAATTGCTAATGTCACTGCCGTTGATAAAAATGCAATCAAAAAGCTGGTGAACCATAATGCGATTCCGAGGTTCGGACGATTGTTGAATCTTCCAAAAAGTGCCATGGGTGCAATGGTTGTCACTAAAACGGTTAGTTCAATTGCAAACGGAACGACGATTAGCGGTGCGCTCACGTGCGACTATTCCAATGATTTTTTTAATGCGCTCAATGACTTTTTACTCAAGCCAGCAGCAAAGTGCGAAAGCGTAAGCGCGGGATTTTCCGAATTGCCGATGATCTCAAGAAGTTGATTCGCAGCATGTTGTTCGCGAGTGCTGGTAGCAGAGTACAAAAACCCTCTACCCTTAGCCGGAACTCGCTCAACTAATTCTTTTTCAATCAGTCTTGATAAGACAGTCAAAATTGTGGTGAGAGCAAGCGCACTTTTATCGGAAACAATTTCAAGCACTTCATTTGAAGTCCGTGGTCGTTCGGAGTCCCAAAGCGCCTCGAGTACCAGTGATTCAAGCTCACCTTGCTGACGTAATTTCTTGCCCACTCAATTATTCTACAAGTTGTAAAGCAACTAGTTCGATTCGATAACTGCAGGGTTTGGGTTCACGCGAGTGAGCAACACTAAGCCGACCGCGAGTACCAAAACAAGTCCAAGCACACCGAAGATTGCCGTGTGCTCAACGCCTAGCGCTGCAGCGATACCGGTCGCAATCGCCCAGAAACTAGGGCTTAGGAAGCTCGCAGCGCGTCCGGTGGTTTGATACAAACCAAAGACTTCACCTTCGCGACCTTGCGGCGTGAACTTGGCCACGAAGGTGCGCGATGAGGCCTGCGCTGGCCCTACGAATAGGCAGAGTAACAAACCACCAATCCAGTATGTGATCTGACCGGCGTTAGCAAATACAAATACGCCGGTGCCTGCGATTAGCAATCCGGAAAGTGAAACGATAATGGTGTTTCTAGTACCGAGAATCTTGTCGAATACTCCGCCAAGTGCAGCGCCGAGTCCGGCAACTAGGTTTGCCGCGATACCGAAGAAAATTACTTCGGTTTTAGAAAAACCAAATGCCACGGTGCCAAGGACAGCACCAAAACTAAATACTCCGGCAAGACCATCGCGGTAGATTGCCGAGGAAATCAAGAACTTTAAAGTTTCTGGAGCTTGAGCACGTAAAGACTTTAACTGAGACCAGAGCGCACGGTATGCGCCGAAGAGGTTTTCTTTTTTGCGAGTGGCGCTTGCATCAACTTCAGGCACGAATAGCGCTAGCGGGATTGAGAACACCAACATCCAAATTGCTGAGAACAAGAAAAGCACTCGAATGTTTTCTGCGTTTTCGGTTGCCACTCCGAACCAAGGAGTTTCTGGCAGTACAAAACCAATCAGCGAAACTAGAAGTAGCAGAATTCCACCAACGTAACCTAGCGCCCAGGCATAACCGGAAACTTTTCCGATGTTGTGTTCCTTAGTTACCTGCTTGAGCATGGCGTAGTAATTAATGAACGCTGTTTCCTGCACCACGTTTCCAATTCCGTATAGCACCAAACCGAAAATCAAGAATGCAGGCGTTGGCGCCACAAAGTAGCTTGCCGCCATGATCGCGATCAAGATGCCTGACTGAAGTAGTAACCAAAACTTGCGCTTGCCGGCTTCGTCGGCGCGACGACCAAAAACCGGAGAAATAAGTGCAACCAAGACACCGGAGATGATCATGGTCCAGCTCAATAGGTGAGTGTTCTCATCCGGGTCGCCGAAGTAGCTCGAGGTTATGTAAGTGGCAAAGATAAAGGTCTGAATGATGGTCGGGTAAGGCTGTTCGGCCCAGTCCCATAGTGCCCATGAAAAGGTTGCCAGTTTGCCGCGACGAGCTCCGTTGGTAGTCATAGGGCTAAAGGTATCGCCTGAACCGGCTTCAAATAGCCAAATCCGCGTGAATTCTAGTGTTTGGCCAAAGTTGAGCGATTCACACTCAACTTTCAGGTTCAAATACTTGACAAGTCCAAAAACCTATCGGAAACTTGAGTCAACGAGGCTCAAGTCTGGGCCCAAAGGAAAAACCGCCGGGAAACCGGCAAGAAAGAGGAAACAAACATGGCACGTGCAGTAGGCATCGACCTGGGCACCACCAACAGCGCAGTTAGCGTCTTGGAAGGTGGAGAACCAACAGTTATCGCTAACGCAGAAGGATTCCGCACTACCCCGTCAATCGTGGCGTTCACCAAGGACGGCGAGGTTCTCGTAGGAGAGACCGCAAAGCGTCAGGCAGTGACCAACGTTGATCGCACCATCGCGTCGGTCAAGCGTCACATGGGTACCGACTGGACTTTTTCAGTCGATGACAAGAAGTACACCCCGCAGGAAATCTCGGCTCGCATTTTGGCAAAGTTAAAGCGCGACGCAGAGACCTACCTGGGTGAATCAGTAACCGACGCGGTAATCACCGTTCCGGCTTACTTCAACGACGCAGAGCGTCAGGCCACCAAGGATGCCGGTGAGATTGCCGGCCTAAACGTTCTCCGTATTATCAACGAGCCAACCGCAGCCGCACTTGCCTACGGTTTGGACAAGGGTAAAGAAGACGAACTCATCTTGGTGTTCGACCTCGGTGGAGGAACCTTCGACGTTTCTCTACTCGAAGTCGGCAAGGACGAAGGCTTCTCAACCATCCAGGTTCGTGCAACCTCAGGTGACAACCGTCTCGGTGGAGACGACTGGGATTCACGCATCGTTGAGCACTTGGTTAAGAAGTTTAAGGAGACCACTGGCGTCGACGTATCGAAAGACAAGATTGCACTTCAGCGTTTGAAGGAAGCAGCAGAGCAAGCAAAGAAAGAATTGTCTCAGTCGATGAGTGCAAACATTCAGTTGCCATATCTTTCGCTAACCGAAAACGGTCCTGCAAACTTGGACGAAACTCTAACTCGCGCACAGTTCGAGCAGATGACTTCTGATTTGCTAGACCGCACCAAGAAGCCATTCAACGATGTAATCGCTGAAGCTGGAGTTAAGGTTGCCGACATTGCACACGTTGTGCTTGTTGGTGGATCAACTCGCATGCCTGCAGTAAGCGAATTGGTTAAGTCACTTACCGGCGGTAAGGAACCGAACAAGGGCGTTAACCCAGATGAGGTTGTTGCAGTTGGTGCATCACTTCAGGCTGGTGTGTTGAAGGGTGAGCGTAAAGACGTTTTACTTATCGACGTAACTCCACTTTCACTCGGTATCGAAACCATGGGTGGAATCATGACCAAGTTGATCGAGCGCAACACTGCGATCCCGACAAAGCGCTCTGAAACTTTCACAACCGCAGCTGACAATCAGCCATCGGTTTCGATTCAGGTTTTCCAAGGTGAGCGTGAGTTCACCAAGGACAACAAGTCACTCGGAAACTTCGAGCTAACCGGAATTGCCCCAGCACCTCGCGGAGTGCCTCAGGTCGAAGTTACCTTCGACATCGACGCCAACGGTATCGTCCACGTTTCTGCAAAGGACAAGGGCACCGGCAAGGAACAGTCAATGACCATCACTGGCGGCTCATCTCTTCCTAAGGAAGACATCGAACGCATGGTGAAGGAAGCCGAAGAGCACGCAGCCGAAGACAAGAAGCGTCGTGAAGAGCAAGAGACTCGCAACAACGCTGAGCAGTTGGTTTACCAGACTGAGAAGCTAATCAAGGACAACGACGACAAGCTACCTGAAGCAGTGAAGACCGAAGTTCAGGCTGACGTCGACGCGCTGAAGACCGCGCTGACTGG
>JBEGSY010000101.1:0-6449 GCA_041179725.1 Actinomycetota bacterium
ACTCGTCACTGGCATGAAGACAAAGGTACAACCAGCGCTGGTCGTCCAAAGTCAGATGCCGATGACTACCGTTATTTCCCAGAGCCAGATCTTGTGCCAGTTCAGCCCTCAAAGGAGCTAATCGAATCACTTCGTGCCAGCCTTCCGGAGAAGCCAGCAGATCGTCGCAAGCGTCTTGCCGGCGAATGGAACTTTAGTGAACTCGAATTCCGCGATGTGGTTAACGCAGACCTGCTCGACCAAATCGAAGAGACCGTTGCCTCAGGAGCCAAGCCACAGGCGGCTCGTAAGTGGTGGATGGGTGAACTTGCCCGCATCGCTAACGAAACCGAAGGCGAAGCCGAACTAAACATCACACCAGCTCAGGTTGCCGAACTTGCCAAACTAATCGAAGATGGCAAGATCAACGACCGCCTAGCTCGTGAAGTACTTGGATATGTACTCGCCGGTGAAGGTTCACCTGCCGAAATTGTTGCCGCTCGCGGGCTAGAAGTTGTCTCGGACGACGGCGCACTAATTGCAGCAATTGAAGCTGCCTTAGCCAACGCCCCAGATGTGGTGCCCGCCATCAAGGAAGGCCGTATGCAGGCCGCCGGTCAGGTAATTGGTGCCGTGATGAAGGCTATGGCTGGTTCGGCAGATGCTGCACGAGTTCGTGAACTACTAATCGAGATAGCAAATAAGTAACGCATTAATCTTTGGGGGGAGATTTCTAAATTGAACACCTCTCGCAAGGTGGCTATTGCATTGATCGTTTTGATTCCGATTAGCTTGCTATTTAGTCCTTTGATTTCTGCATTGTCGCTGCCAGTTATCGGCTATGCGGTAGCTCTCAATTCCTGGCGTGCGGGTCGTAACTCCAAAGACAAAGTCGTTTATTCGGTTCTGGGTATTTCGGTGGCTCTGGCGATTGGAATGCTGGTTCTCTTTCAAAACCCAACCTTTCAAACGGACTGGGAGGGCGGAAATCCGCTAGACAATTTGATCATGGTGCTAATGATGATCCTGATACTTACGGCTGCTACCGCTTGGGCTTTGCTCGGCTGGACGCTGCAGAGGCTGAATAAAAATACCCAAAAAATGACATCGCGTCGCCGCTCCCGATAAGTTGGCCTAAAACTCAGGTCTCTGGTGGTCTCGAAAATAGAAAACCCGCGATAACGTCGCGGGTTTTCTTTTATTTTCTCGGGTGAGTAACGGGACTTGAACCCGCGGCCCCCTGGACCACAACCAGGTGCTCTACCAGCTGAGCTATACCCACCATGCGCCCAGCCTAAACGGGGCAACCTGCCAATTCTAAACTAGAAATCCACCAGTTCCAACTGCACAAATACCGTCGACCCCTCATCAATGCCCTCGGCTTTTCGGACTGCGGCCTTCAGCGGTAGGTCAAAAGTTCTCTTGGTATTTGGAAAAATCGAGGTTTGCCAGCCGGTTTTACCAATCCAGACATTGACTCTTACGGCACCCCAGCCGCGCCGAGTAGCGTCGCTTACTTCTTTTATTTCATCGAAGTATTTTGTGGGAACTGTTGCCAAGAAGAATTTGGGATTCGCATCCCAAAGCGTTACTTTGCTTTTGAATTCGTACTGCATTAGTTGTCGAGTGATGAGGCGGCTGTTTTGGCATCTTCACTAGTTGGTCCAGGGAGCTCAACAAATACTGTTTTGCGGTAGTACTGAAGTTCTTTGATTGATTCCTTGATGTCGGCAAGTGCTCGGTGCCCGCCATCTTTCTTAGGCATGTTGAAGTAAACCCTCGGATACCAGCGGCGGCTAAGTTCTTTGATCGAAGAGACATCGATGTTTCGGTAATGCAAGTGATTATCGAGATTAGGCATATAACGGTTGAGGAACATGCGGTCGGTGCCAATAGTGTTTCCGGCAAGTGGAGCAGTGCGAGCTTCTGGCACAAATCGCTTTACGTAATCAAGAACAATTTGCTCTGCTTCTTCAAGTGAAAGCCCATTTTCGAATTCATCAATTAGGCCACTCGTGGTGTGCATCTCTCGAACAAAATCGTTCATATTGGCTAGGCCTTCGGCAGTCGGCTTAATGATGATGTCGATGCCGTCGTCTAAAACCTCAAGTTCGGAGTTTGTGATTACCACTGCAATTTCTACCAGGCAGTCAACCTCAGGGTTGAGTCCGGTCATTTCGCAGTCGATCCAGACAAGATTTTCTGAAATGTTAATCACACCTAAAAGTAGAGGAGGCCTCGGACATCCGAGACCTCCCCAAATATACCGCTGTTATGCGGCTTTGGCCTTCGCTGCGCGTCTTGCAGTGCGACGCTCCTTGCGACCTTCTACGAGCCAGTAGAGCACGGGAACGATGACCAGGGTCAGCACTGTCGACGTGAACAATCCGCCAATCACCACGATGGCAAGTGGCTGAGAGATGAATCCGCCACTGCCGGTAATACCGAGTGCCATTGGGGTTAGTGCAAAAATCGTGGCGAGAGCGGTCATCAAAATTGGGCGAAGTCGCTGACGTGCCCCATCCATAATCGCCTGCTGAGTTGGTCGACCCTGCTTTCGGTACTGGTTGATTAGGTCGATCAATACGATGGCGTTGGTTACCACCACACCAACCAAAAGCAGCATTCCGATGATGGCCGGAACGCCAAGCGGGGTGTCGGTTGCTAGTAGCAAGCCCAGTGCGCCTGTTGCGGCGAATGGGATCGAAATCAGCAGAATCAGTGGCTGGATGATGCTCGAGAAGGTAGCCACCATGACCACAAACACAATCGCGATTGCAGCAAGTAGTGCAATACCCAGCTGGGCAAATGAGTCTGCCTGTGATGCTGAGACACCACCGATGGTTGCCGTTACTCCAGCGGGTAGTTCAACACCATCCAATCGCTTGGTGACTTCCGCGGTCAGCGCGCCGAGGTTATCGCCTCCGGGGGTAAGCATAACCTTTGCAGTGCGATCACCCTTTTCGCTGGTGATTGAAACTGGAACCTCAACTTCCTCAATTTTCGCAATTGATGAAAGACTGATTAATCCGGTTGCAGTTGGAATCGAAATCTTTCTGATTTCGGCAACAGTGTCTGCGACGTTAGTCTTTACGACATAAATTGGCGTAGCTACGTCGTCGATGTTGACTTTGCCAATACTGCTTGGCTTCATTGACGATGCGACAATTCCACCAACTGCAATTTCAGTGAGTCCACGCTTTGCTGCTGCTAAGCGGTCTACTGTCACGCGCAGGGTTCGCTGCTTTTCGGCAAGCGAATTGGTGATTTCAGCCACATCTTTGGTGCCTTGCATAGAGCTCTGGATAGCAGCGATTCCCGCACTGAGCTGTTCGTCGTTGCTTGCCACAACTTTGATGTCAATAGTTTCGCTACCACCGAAACCTGGGCCTCCACCGGATGAGAACTTAACTTCACCTAGGGTTGAGTCCTTGGCAAACTCCGCAGCCAGGGAATCTTGAAGTGCAACTAGGTCGATATCCTCTTCGGTAGTTACCTGGATGGAAATTCCACCGGCAGAACCACCAAATGCAACGCGACCATCACCTGATGATCCGATTGTGGTGTTAACCACGGTCACTTCATCACGTTCAAGAAGTAGTGCTTCCACCTTGGCTGAAGCGGCGTCTTTTTGTTCTAAGGTTGCGCCAGCAGGCAGAGTCTGATTTAGTACAAATCCAGATGCACCCGATGAGCCAATGAAGTCGGTCTTTAGGAAACCAGACATTCCAAAAGTTATGACCAATATCAAGACCGAGGCGACAACTGTAACCACAGGCCGTTTCTGAGTCCAGTTGAGAATCGGGAGGTAGCCGCGCTGTAGCCAGCTCTTGCGCTCGCGCTCCTCTTCCTCTTCGCGAATCTTCGCTGCCGCTGCCTCGGCTTCTTTTTCATTTTTAGCTTCAGCCAACTTAGGAGCCTTGAGGAACCAGTAAGCCAGTACCGGAACGATAGTTAGCGATACAAACAGCGAAGCTACAAGCGCAATCGCAAAGGTGAAGCCAAATGGACGGAATAGCTCGCCAATTAAGCCATTTACCAGGGTGATTGGGAAGAACACCGCCACGGTGGTAATCGTGGCTGCCGTGATTGCGCCTGAAACTTCGCGCACAGCACGAAGCACTGCCTTTTTCTTTGGCTCACCGTAGGCGAGGTGACGATTTATGTTCTCGATGACCACAATTGAGTCGTCAACCACGCGACCGATTGCGATTGTCAGCGCCGAAAGAGTGAATAGGTTCAATGAGTAACCCAGGGTGCCTAATCCTATGAAAGTAATTAGCACTGAAGTTGGGATTGAGATTGCAGTGACCAATGTAGAACGTACCGACATTAAGAAAATCAAGATGACCACAATTGCGAAGGTCAGGCCGAGCAGACCTTCAGTTGAAAGATTCTCGAGTGACTTTTCCACGTATGGAGCCTGGTCAAAGATTGTGACGATAGTGACATCGCCTAACTTCTGCTTCAGCTCTTCAATTTTCTTCTCGACACCGTGAGATACAGCTACCGTGTTTGCATCCTGAGTCTTGGTGATCGAAATAGAAAGTGCTGATTTTCCATTTACGCGAGCAATGCTAGTTACCGGCGAGTTTTCGTAGACAACTTTCGCAACATCGCCTAGGCGAACAGCCGTAGTTGATGTGCTAACGCTTGGAATTGAAGGAATTTGAATACCACTCGGCATCCCAGGGATACTAGGAACTGTCGGGGTAGTTGAAGTTACCGATGTCTTGGTGCCAATCAGTGGAAGGTTCTTGAGATCGGCAATTGAATTGACAGCAGTTCCAACTTCTACCGAAATAGAGCCTTTATTGTCCTCGATGGTTCCTGCAGGAATTACGAAACCATTTGCGGTAAGTGCCGAGGTCACCGACTGCTGACTTAGCCCGTTGGCGGTTAGTGCAGCTTGGTTGAAAGTTAGGTTGATGCGCTTCTCAATCACGCCAGCTACGGCCACATCCCGCACACCACTAATTGAAGCGAAAAGTGGCTTGGCCACATCTTCAAGGGTCTTGCCTAAAGCTTCATTGTTACCGTCATTCGCTGAAACACCTAGAGCGATGATTGGCACGCTGTCGAATGAGCCGCTCAGAACCTTGGCCGATGCGTCGGTTGGAAGTGTGACCGTAGCCAAGGCCGCATTTAGTTTTTCGGTCACCTTGCTGGTTGCAGTGCCATACTCAAATTCGACTCTGAGTACGGAGAAGTTGCTCTGTGAGGTGGTTGTTGACGACACCAGTCCATCTAGCGCTCGCACTGCAGTTTCAATCGGCTGGCTCACCTGCTTATCGATTACCTCTGGAGAAGCTCCAATGTAGGTGGTGACAATTGCAGCCTGCGGGGTTTCGATGGATGGGATCAGCTCTTGTTTGAGTGCGCCGAGTGAAACAAAGCCAAAAACCGCCACAATCGCGGTAATTAGGGCTACTACAGAGCGGTTGGCGAGACTGAGTTTGGCTAAACGGTGCAATTTAGGTCCTTAGAGGCTAGTTACTACTAAGCCTAACCCCGACCTACTTGCTGGTATTCCGAGCTTTTAACAGGCTAGCGAAAGCCGACACCGCTATACAGGTGACAATTACGCCCAGTGATAACTCGGTGGAGATTTCAGGCGCCCATTCGATGTGCTGGCCATCGTTTATAAACGGCAGTTCGTTTACGTGCATGGCGTGCGAGACAAGCTTGAACCCGATAAAGCCCAGGATTGCTGCAATCCCATACTTGAGGTACTCGAGCTTGTCGAGCAGTCCGCCCAGTAAGAAGTAGAGCTGACGCAGTCCCATGAGTGCAAACACGTTGGCCGTAAAAACAATAAAGGCATCGGTTGTTATTCCAAAGATTGCCGGGATTGAGTCGAAAGCAAACATTACGTCGGTCAGAGCAATTGCCACAAAGACCACGAGTAGTGGCGTGAATCCCTTGCGTCCCTCATGTACGGTTCGAAGTTTCATTCCATCGAAGTGATCAACCACGTGAATACGCTTACGCAATAGCTTGATTAGTTTGCTTTCGGATTCTTCTTCGTCATCGTGACCGCGGAACGCCTGGTGATAGGCGGTATACAAAAGGAAAGCTCCGAAAATGTAGAAGATCCAGCTGAAGTTTTCGATTAGTGCTGCACCAAGCAGGATGAAGATACCGCGCAAAATAAGCGCCATTACAATTCCCACCATCAGTACTTCTTGCTGGTACTTCTTAGGAACTTTGAATCGAGTCATGATGATGACAAATACAAAAAGATTGTCAAGGCTCAGACTGTATTCGGTTAGCCAGCCGGCGATAAACTCGGTCGACTTTGCGGCTCCAAAGTTCTGGCCGAGAATAAACGCAAAGACTAAGGCTAGGAAGGCATAAAAGGCCACCCAAAGAGTAGATTCTTTGGCACTCGGAATGTGAGGTCGCTTAAAAATAAGTAAGACGTCAACCAATAAAATCGCGGTCACAATGACCATTGAAATTATTTCGAA
>JBEGSY010000102.1:0-13548 GCA_041179725.1 Actinomycetota bacterium
GCACATTTGCCGATGTCTGCCAAAAGGCAGGCTCGTTTGGCGCTAACGGCACGCTGATAGACACCGGAACTGCAACTACGCACCGGGTAAACCTTGAGCAGGGTGTCCAGGGTTTCTCTGATGGCCCAGGCATTCGTGTATGGGCCAAAGTACTTGGTGCCGGCCATCTCCCTATTTCTGGTGATGAATGCTCTCGGAACTTTGTCACCCGCCGAAATGGCGAAGTAGGGGTAGCTTTTGTCATCCTTGAATCGGATGTTGAAAGGCGGATTAAATTCCTTAATCCAGGTGAACTCGAGCTGAAGGGCTTCAAATTCAGATTTAACTATGGTCCACTGCACATCAACCGCGGTGGTTACCATCCTGCGGGTTCGTTCGTGCAAACTTTCCAGCGGTGCAAAGTAACTGCTTAGTCGGGCTCGAAGGTTCTTAGCCTTGCCTACATACAGAACTCGCCCGCTTTTATCAATCCAACGATAAACGCCAGGTTCGGTTGGTATGTCCGAAGTTTTCGGACGGAAGGCCAAGTCGTTAGCCATGATTGCCTAGCGGAGTACTTCCTTGAGGAATTTTCCGGTAAAGCTCTTCGATTCTTTCGCGATTTGTTCTGGGGTACCGATGGCAAGCACTTCTCCGCCGCCTGCTCCACCTTCAGGGCCTAGGTCAATGATCCAGTCCGAAGACTTGATGACATCGAGGTTGTGCTCAATCACGATTACCGTGTTGCCCTTCTCGACTAAACCGTTAAGTACCAGAAGTAACTTGCGAACGTCTTCGAAATGCAAACCGGTGGTTGGTTCATCAAGTACGTAAATGGTGCGACCATTTGATCTGCGTTGCAACTCAGTAGCTAGCTTTACTCGCTGTGCCTCTCCACCGCTGAGAGTGGTTGCGCTCTGACCGAGTCGAACGTAGCCAAGGCCAACTTCGACCAAAGTCTCGAGATAACGTGCGATTGAATTGATTGGCGCAAAGAATTCAGCTGCTTCTGCGATAGGCATGTCCAAGACCTCAGAGATGTTCTTGCCCTTGTACTTCACCTGAAGGGTGTCGCGGTTATAGCGTGCACCGTGGCAAACCTCACATGTGACGTAAACGTCAGGCAGGAAGTTCATTTCGATTTTCAGAGTGCCATCTCCGGTACATGCCTCGCAGCGGCCACCCTTGACGTTGAACGAGAATCTTCCCTGCTGATAACCACGAGCCTTCGACTCGGAGGTATCTGCAAAAAGTTTGCGGATGTTGTCGAAAACGCCGGTATAGGTCGCCGGGTTCGAGCGTGGTGTGCGACCAATCGGATTCTGATCGACGTGAACAACCTTGTCTAGTTGCTCGATGCCCTCGATCTTCTTGTGCTTACCAGGCACTCCCTTTGCGCCGTTTAGACGGTTGGCGAGAGTCTCATAAAGAATGTCGTTGACTAGTGATGACTTACCGGAACCAGAAACACCAGTTACCGAGGTGAAGACACCCAGTGGGAACTCAACATCGATGTTCTTCAAATTGTTCTCACGCGCACCAATAACCTTCAGTTTGCGTTTTGGGTCAATAGGCCTGCGAGCCTGTGGAGTTTCAATCTTGAGTTTGCCGGCTAGATACTGTCCAGTGATGGATTTATCGTTCTTCAAAATGGATGCGTGAGGTCCTGAGTGAACTACTTCTCCTCCGTTGAGACCAGCACCAGGGCCAATGTCAACAATCCAGTCGGATGCCTTGATGGTGTCTTCATCGTGCTCTACAACGAGAAGAGTGTTTCCCAAATCACGCAGTTTGATCAGAGTTTCGATTAGTCGGCGGTTATCGCGCTGATGCAAACCGATGCTCGGCTCGTCTAGAACGTAAAGCACCCCGGTTAGTCCAGAGCCAATCTGAGTAGCCAAGCGAATTCGTTGTGCTTCACCACCGGAGAGTGTTGCGGCTGCGCGCTCCAGACTCAGGTAATCCAATCCCACGGCAAGCAAGAAGTCTAGGCGTGCCTTAATTTCGCGAAGCACCTGAGCTGCGATTTTCACATCGCGATCGTCAAGTTTGATGCCGTCAAAGAACTTCATGCAGTTTGCCAAGCTGAGCCCGGCTACATCGGCAATCGATTGATCAGCAACCTTGATTGCCAAGACTTCCGGGCGCAAACGCTTGCCATCACAGGCTGGACATGGCACTTCACGGTGGAACTCGGCCCACTTAGCGCGAGCGAAGTCGCTTTCGGTTTCTTGGAACTTGCGT
Organism: Actinomycetota bacterium; assembly: GCA_041179725.1. Classification (GTDB taxonomy): domain Bacteria; phylum Actinomycetota; class Actinomycetes; order Actinomycetales; family Microbacteriaceae; genus Rhodoluna. The sequence continues at coordinate 2,224 of JBEGSY010000102.1, forward strand.
TCAACATAAGCAACGACGCCCTCAAAGCCAGTGGTGTAGCGCAATTCACGGCCGTAACGGTTCTTCCACTTGACCTGAACATCGAAGTTATTTCCATAGAGCACTGCACTTCGAACTTCATCGGTCAAATCATTCCAAGGTGTGGTCAGTTTGAACTTTAGTTCGGTGGCTAATCCGTTCAACATGCGAGTCAGGTATGGATAAAGCTTTCCCTGCGGGTTAGACCAAGGCAGGATAACGCCTTCGGCAATGGAAGCATCACCGTCCCCTAGAATCAAGTCAACATCAACAGATTGACGTGTACCCAAACCGGTGCACTCCTGGCAAGCGCCAAATGGTGCGTTGAATGAGAATGTGCGCGGCTCAATTTCCGTGATAGCCAAAGCGTGCTCATTCGGGCATGACATTTTCTCGCTGAATACACGGAATTTGTTAGGTCCGTCTTTTTCATCAACGAAGTCGATGGTGATTCGACCACCGGCCACCTTAAGAGCTGTTTCTACCGAATCAGTGAGCCTGCCAATAATGTCCTTCTTGGCAACGAGGCGGTCTACTACAACGGAGATGTCGTGCTTGAAAGTTTTCTTTAGTGGCGTAGCCTCGGCAAGTTGAATCACTTCCCCATCGACTACGGCTCGAGCAAAGCCTTGGCTTACCAAATCTTTGAAGAGGTCGACGAATTCACCCTTTTTCTGATCGACGACCTGAGCCAAAATTTGGAATCGGGTTCCCTCTGGGAATTCGAGAATCTGGTCAACGATTTGCTGTGGAGTCTGTCGAACGATCTTCTCGCCACATTCTGCGCAGAAAGGCACGCCAATTCTCGCCCAAAGCAAACGAAGGTAGTCGTGAATTTCGGTGATGGTTCCGACCGTTGAACGAGGGTTACGGTTGGTTGATTTCTGGTCGATAGAAACCGCTGGGCTTAATCCGTCAATGAAGTCGACGTCGGGGCGATCAACTTGGCCTAAAAATTGACGGGCGTAGGCAGAAAGTGACTCAACATAACGTCTTTGCCCCTCGGCAAAGATAGTGTCGAAGGCTAGCGATGATTTTCCTGAGCCGCTGAGGCCGGTAAACACGACCAAAGAATCACGCGGGATTTCCAGGTTGATGTTCTTTAGGTTGTGTACGCGCACACCCTTTACGGTGAGCTTGTTGTTATGAGGTACGGCTGAAATCGACACCCTTGAAGTCTAAGCCGAGGGCGGGTTACTGCCTGTCGACGTGACCGGCTTGCTCCATTTGACGCAGTTCACGCTTGAGTTCGACCATTTCATCGCGGATTCTGGCGGCTAATTCAAACTGCAATTCTGCTGCTGCTGCTCGCATCTGTGCCTCGAGGTCGACTACCACGGCCAGAATCTCTTCATAAGCTTTGCCAGCAATGCCAGTGCGGGCCTTAGGTTTGAGTTCGACCCTGCTCTTGCCTTGCCTTGCTGATTCGAGGAGCTTGGCCGTGTCTTCCTCTTCGCGAAGAATGTCATCGGTGATATCAGCGATCTTCTTACGCAGTGGCTGCGGGTCAACACCGCGTTCTTTGTTGTACGCCACCTGCTTTTCACGGCGGCGGTTGGTCTCGTCAATTGCCTTAACCATGGCGTCGGTCATCTGATCGGCATACATGTGCACCTGACCATTGATGTTTCGAGCGGCACGTCCAATGGTTTGAATCAACGAAGTTGCGGAACGCAGGAAGCCCTGTTTGTCGGCGTCGAGGATGGCAACCAGTGAAACTTCCGGAAGGTCAAGACCCTCACGCAGAAGGTTGATTCCTACCAATACGTCGTATGCTCCGGTGCGCAATTCACGAAGAAGTTCAACTCGACGCAGCGTATCGACATCGCTGTGTAAATAGCGCACTCGCACACCGGCTTCGGTGAGGAAGTCGGTAAGCTCCTCCGACATTTTCTTAGTTAGCGTTGTGACCAGTACACGCTCGTCCTTTGCCACGCGCACTCTAATTTCCTCGAGTAGGTCATCAATCTGTCCCTTGACCGGTTTGACGATGATCTCCGGATCGACCAAACCGGTAGGTCGAATAATCTGCTCAACTACCCCGTCGCTAAGTCCAATTTCGTACTTACCTGGAGTAGCCGATAGATAGACGGTTTGGCCAACTCGCTGTTTGAATTCATCAAAGCGCAACGGACGGTTATCTAACGCAGACGGCAAACGGAATCCATGCTCGACAAGAGTGCGCTTACGCGAGGCGTCACCTTCGTACATGGCACCAATCTGAGGAACGGTCACGTGTGACTCATCGATGACCATCAGGAAATCCTCCGGAAAATAATCCAGCAAGCAGCTCGGCGGTTCGCCAGGTTGGCGGCCATCGATGTGTCTTGAATAGTTTTCGATACCGCTGCAAAAGCCGAGTTCGCGAATCATTTCCAAATCGAAGGTGGTGCGCATTTTGAGGCGCTGGGCTTCGAGAAGTTTGCCCTGTTGCTCGAACTCTTTGACTCGGGCAATCATTTCGTGCTCGATCTCTTCAATGGCGCGTCCCATTTGCTCAGCAGGTGCCACATAGTAAGAAGCCGGGAAAATGGCCACCGTGTCTAGCTGGCTCACCACTTCGCCGGTCAGCGGGTTTAGTGAGTAGATGGCTTCGATTTCGTCGCCAAACATCTCGATTCGCGTGGCGAGCTCGTCGTAAACCGGGATGATTTCAATGGTGTCACCCTTGACCCTGAAGTTACCGCGAGAGAAGTCGATGTCGTTGCGCTTGTACTGCAGTTCCACAAATCGTCTTACCAGTGCATCTCGATTTACTTGCTGCCCCACTTGCAGTGGAATTGATTGATTAAGGTACTCGGCTGGGGCTCCTAGGCCATAAATGCAGCTGACCGTGCTGACCACAACAACGTCTCGACGAGACAGCAGACTCATGGTGGCCTTGTAGCGGAGACGCTCAACCTCTTCGTTGATCGAACTATCTTTTTCGATAAAGGTGTCGGTTTGAGGAACGTAGGCTTCGGGCTGGTAGTAGTCGTAGTAGCTAACGAAATATTCCACGGCGTTGTTGGGCAACAATTGTTTGAATTCGTTTGCTAACTGTGCTGCCAGCGTCTTATTGTGAGCAAGCACGAGGGTTGGACGTTGAACTTCTTCAATTAGCCAAGCTGTGGTTGCAGATTTACCGGTACCGGTGGCCCCAAGAAGCACTACCTCGCTCTCGCCAGCACGAAGTCGAGATGCCAATTCCGCAATTGCTGTTGGCTGATCTCCGCTGGGCTTGTACTCGGAGATTACTTCGAAGCGATTCTTTGCCCTGGTCGGTTCAACCATTCCGCTTCTCCGCGGCCTTGTGCTCAATTTCGCGCCACAATTGGTCAGCGTCTTTCAGGAGCAAATTGATATCTTGGTTGGAATTTAAAATTACGTCGGCAACGGCAGCTCGCTCCACTGGCTTTGCTTGGCTGCTAATTCTTGCACGAGCTTCAGTTTCGGTCATGCCACGATTCATCACGAGGCGCTTAACTTGCTCATCTTCCGGTGCCTCGACAGTTACGACTAAATCAAAGTCGTGGTCAACGTTAGCCTCGACAAGTAGCGGAACGTTATAGATGGCGATCGCGTCGCTTGGTAGAGCGCTCATAATCTCTATGCTGCGATTCTTAACCAGTGGGTGCACAATCGCATTCAAGGCGAGGCGTTTAAGTTCATCGCCAAAGACTAGTCCCCCTAGTCTCGCGCGATTGAGAGAGCCATCCTCGTTGAGAATTTCAGAACCAAAAGTTTCTACAATTTGCTGCAATCCTTCGGTCCCAGGTTCAACCACTTCACGGGCAAGCTGATCTGCGTCAATTTCGATAGCGCCATGTTCCACCCAGCGCTTTGCGACTGTGCTTTTACCGGACGCGATGCCACCGGTCAAACCAATTAGGAACATGCTCCAAGCCTATGTGGGTAAAAGAAAAGCGGGCCACTTTCGTGACCCGCTCATCCTAAGAGATTATTACTCTGCGCTCTTTAGCTTGTCGCGAAGAGCAGCAAGTGACTCGTCGCCAGCAAGGGTGCCAGCGTCTGATGACTCGCTTGAATAACTTGATGAAGAAACTGCTGGCTCAGCACTTGGCGCTGGAGCATCAGGAAGCTTTGCGGCTGCCTCGTTAGCAATCTTTACCTGACGCTTGTGCTCCTCCCAACGTGCGTGGGCTTCAGCGTATTCCTTCTCCCACTTAGCGCGTGCTTCTTCGAAGCCAGGCTTCCACTCGTTGGTCTTAGGGTCGAATCCTTCAGGGTACTTGTACTGACCAGCATCGTCGTAGTCTGCAGCCATACCGTAAAGCGCTGGGTTGAATTCGGTGCCCTCTGGGTCTACCTCTTCATTAGCCTGCTTTAGAGATAGTGAGATGCGGCGACGGTCTAGGTCGATGTCGATTACCTTGACGAATACGTCCTGGTTTACAGCAACTACCTGCTCTGCAAGCTCAATGTGCTTCGCTGATAGTTCTGAGATGTGGACTAGACCTTCGATGCCGTCAGCAACGCGAACGAATGCACCGAATGGAACAAGCTTGGTTACCTTACCTGGTGCGTACTGTCCGATCGCGTGTGTGCGAGCGAATAGCTGCCATGGGTCTTCCTGAGTTGCCTTGAGTGATAGCGATACGCGCTCACGGTCCTGGTCAACTTCAAGAACTTCAACGGTAACTTCCTGACCAATTTCGACAACTTCTGAAGCGTGTTCAATGTGCTTCCATGAAAGTTCTGAAACGTGAACTAGACCATCTACTCCACCAAGATCGATGAATGCACCGAAGTTGACGATAGATGAAACCACACCGGTACGGATCTGGCCCTTGACCAAGTCCTGCAGGAAGGTGCTGCGGCTTGCAGATTGGCTCTGCTCTAGTAGAGCACGACGCGAAAGCACAACGTTGTTGCGGTTCTTGTCTAGTTCTAGAATCTTCGCTTCAACCTTCTGGCCAAGGTATGGACCAAGGTCGCGTACACGACGAAGTTCGATTAGCGATGCAGGAAGGAATCCACGTAGACCGATGTCAACGATTAGACCACCCTTAACAACTTCGATAACCACACCGGTGACAGTGCCATCGGCGTCTTTGATCTTCTCAACGTCGCCCCATGCGCGCTCATACTGTGCGCGCTTCTTTGAAAGAATTAGTCGGCCTTCTTTGTCTTCCTTCTGAAGAACAAGTGCCTCGATTGAATCGCCAACTGTAACAATCTCTGATGGATCTGCGTCGTGACGAATAGAAAGTTCGCGTGAAGGGATTACACCTTCGGTCTTGTAGCCAACGTCTAGAAGAACTTCATCGCGGTCGATCTTTACTACGGTGCCTTCGATTAGGTCGCCATCGTTGAAGAACTTTAGGGTCTTCTCGACTGCTGCTAGGAAGTCCTCAGCAGATCCAATATCGTTGACTGCGATCTGCTTGCTTGGGGTGTTTGACATATGTACTTTTACTCTTAACGGACATACTCGGGCTCGGGTAATTTACCCGGGCAATGGATAGGGATTCGCGCCGAAAGGCACCACTAAAGTCTAGTTGATTAGCGGGGTCTGGGGCTAGTGCCCAGCAGCATCCCAGCTCTTGCCAACACCCACGTGCACTTCGAGTGGTACCGACAGTTCAACCACATTCTCCATCTCGTGGATGGCTAATATCTTGAGTTGCTCGAGTTCACCCTTAGCCACCTCAAAGACCAATTCATCGTGAACCTGTAGCAAAATTCGGCTTTTTAGCCCTGATTCGGCCATTTTGCGGTCAATTCTGGTCATTGCGAGCTTCATGATGTCGGCTGCAGTGCCCTGAATCGGAGCGTTTAGGGCTGCTCGCCTAGCCGCTTCGCGCACCTGGAAGACGCTGGACTTGAGGTCATCGAATGGGCGACGACGACCAAATGTGGTGACGGTGTAACCATTCAGCTTGGCTTCGTCGACAACCTGAGCCAGGTAGCGGCGCACTCCTCCGAAACGAGCAAAGTAATCCGACATCAACTGTTTAGCTTCGCCGTTGCTGATCCTCAATTGCTTGGCAAGCCCATACTCGCTGAGTCCATAGACCAGGCCGTATGACATTGCCTTAACTTTTGAACGCATGGCTGCGGTTACCTCTGCTGGCTTCACTCCAAAAATGCGTGAACCAACAAAACGGTGCAGGTCTTCCCCGGTCTTGAAAGCTTCGATCAGGCCCTCATCTTCGCTGAGGTGAGCCATGATGCGCATTTCAATTTGCGAATAGTCGGCTGTGAGCAACGTCTCGAACCCTTCGCCAACTACAAAGGCATCGCGAATTTCGCGGCCGCGTTCGCTCTTGATCGGAATATTCTGCAAGTTTGGTGAGTCGCTTGATAGTCGTCCGGTTGACGTTCCAGTTTGTACGTAATTGGTGTGAATGCGACCATCATCTGCAATTGATTTGACAATAATCTCAACGATTTGCTTTAGCTTTGTGGTCTCACGGTGTTCCAGAAGCTTGGCTAGGAATGGATGCTCAGTTTGCTCGAAGAGTTCGTTCAATGCGGCAGCATTGGTTGAGAAGCCGGTTTTGACCGACTTGGTACCAGTCATGCCTAAGTCTTCGAATAAAACAGTTTGCAATTGCTTTGGTGACGACAGGTTTATCTCTTTGCCAATTATTTTGAAGGCGTCGGTCTCGATAGTTTTAATTTCGGCAGCAAGAGTGTTAGACATAGCTTCGAGGGCTGACTTATCGATTTGAATGCCGGTGAATTCCATTTGGGCAAGTGTTCTGCTGGTTGGTAATTCAATTTCATCCAATGCGGTCAGTTGATTCTCAGCCTTGAGTTTGGAGTAGAGCCTTGGCGCGAGATTGGCTACCAACCAAGCATCCAGCGATGCGTCATGAGATGCCTCTCGGATCAGGGCGTCGCCATCCTCGCGCTGAACTGCCATTCCTAGATACTCCAAAGCAATATCGTCCAGGCCGTAACCCTTGCGGAGTGGGTTCAGCAGGTAGGTCATCAGCAGAGAATCGTAAGCAACGCCATTTAGCTTCAAATCAAAGCCAAGTAGCCGTCTGGCATTGTTCTTGGCGTCATGGATGGCCTTGGTCTTATCGCTGGCGAGCCATTCACCAAGTTCCGAACTCAATTCCGTCTGATTTGCAGGTACCCACTGCATACGCTTGGTCTCGGTCGCAAAACCAACGGATACGATTCCAGTTTCCAAAAATTCGAAACTGATTGCGAGCAAATTATTTCCGCTCAAAAGTTTGGCAAGATCCTTGGTGCCCAACATCTCCACATCGGGGATGTTCAGTTCTTCAAATACTTCGACCTCATCGATTGCTTCCACTGGAAGTACTTCAGAAGATTGTTTAGCTTTGCCTGAACCCTTTAGGCGCAATACACGTTCGGTGAGAGACTTGAAGTGTAGTTTCGCGAAAGTTGACTTAACCGCCGATTCATCCACGCCAATAATCTCGAGATCGTCAAAACTGAAATCGAATTGCATATCACGAACAAGATGATTCAGCTTTCGATTTCTAATTGCAAGTGCCGCATGTTGACGCAGGCTCTCACCCACCTTGCCGCTGATTTCCGCTTGAGCATCCAGCACGGCCTGCAGGCTCCCGAATTGCTGCAACCACTTAGCTGCGGTTTTTGGACCCACTCCAGGGATTCCAGGAAGGTTGTCAGAAGTTTCTCCAACGAGAGCGGCTAAATCCGGATACTGCTTTGCGTGCACACCATATTTCTCGAAGACCGCTTCATCTGTCATGCGAGCAAGATTGAGTACACCCTTGATTGGATAAAGAATGGTGGTTTCTTCGCGAATTAATTGGAAAGTATCGCGATCGCCTGAGACCACTGACACGTTGTATCCGGCATCAGCAGCTTGGTCGGCGAGGCTGGCAATGATGTCATCGGCTTCAAAGTTTTCACGCGTGATGTTGCGGATGTTCATCGCGCCTAGTGCTTCACGAAGCAATTCGGTTTGCCCGATAAACTCTGGCGGTGTCTCGCCTCTCGTTCCCTTATATTCCGGATACTCAGCGGTGCGGAACGATTCGCGTGAAAGATCAAATGCCACTGCCAAGTGAGTTGGTTTCTCTGATGCCAGGATGTTGAGCATCATAGAAATGAATCCGTGAATCGCGTTGGTGTGTTGGCCATCCGGCGTTCTGAAACTGTCGGGGCTAAGCGCGTAAAATGCCCTGAACATCAGTGAATGCCCGTCAATGAGCAGAAGAGTAGGCTTGGCATTCATAGGCCTAGCCTAAGCGAATTCAATCATCGAGAGACTCATGAACGACCAGATCAAAACTAGTGAAGCTGCAGCTGCCCTTCTTGCAGAGCGCGGTCTCGGCGCCCTCGCCGAGAAAATGGGTATCAAGTTATTGGAATTATCAGCCGAGCGTGCAGTAGCAACAATGCCGGTAGCTGGAAACACTCAGCCTCTCGGTGTGCTCCACGGTGGCGCCCATGTTGTACTCGGTGAAAGTCTTGGAAGTTTTGCTGCCAACGTCTGGGCCTACCCAGATAAATTTGCGGTTGGCATAGAGGTGAATGCCTCACATAGTCGCTCGGCAACCAAGGGTCTGGTTACCGCTACCTGCGAGGCAATCAATTTGGGCAAGACACTCACCGTGCACGAAATTTCGGTGCGAGACGAAGCGGGAAAACTGCTTTCGACCGTGAGAATTACTAACTATTTGCGCGAGCGTGATTAGCTTTTCTTCTCCCCTAGTTGCTCAATGATGGTCACCGCGACCTCGTGCATAGTGAGTCGTCTGTCCATTGACGCCTTCTGAATCCAGCGGAAAGCTTCAGGCTCGGTTAGGTTCATTTTTTCGTTCAACAAACCCTTTGCGCGATCTACTAGTTTTCTTGTCTCGAAACGCTCGGTGAGGTCTTGAATCTCATTTTCCAGAGTTTGGAACTGCTGGAATCGAGCCCAGGCAATTTCAATAGCTGGTAGTAAATCGTTTGGAGTGAAAGGTTTCACGACGTAGGCCATGGCTCCGGCTTCGCTAGCCTGGTCAACCAATTCTTTTTGGCTGAATGCAGTTAGGAGCACAACTGGGATCTTAAGTTTTTGCATTTCAGCCGCGGCGGTGATGCCATCCATGTTGGGCATCTTTATGTCCATGACAACGAGGTCAGGAGTAAGTTCGCTAGCTAATTGAACGGCTTCTGCGCCATCCTTTGCTTCGCCAATAACTTCGAAGCCAAATTCACGAAGAGTTTCGACGATGTCCATGCGAATTAGTGACTCATCTTCGGCCACCAATACCGAGCGCTTCTTTGCTAACTCTTCCATCCGTCTAACCTATTCGAATGGGCAGCCTAATCTCAAATGGACTAAACTAATCGAGTTGCCGCCGAAGTGGCGAAATGGCAGACGCGGAGCACTCAAAATGCTTTTCCGAAAGGAGTGCGGGTTCAAGTCCCGCCTTCGGCACCAATGAAAAAACCCCGATTTCTCGGGGTTTTTTCGCTTAATTCCTAGCGGCGCGCGTATCCAGGCACGGCCTGGTTTACTGCATCGCCAACCTTGTGAACTCGAAGACTGTTGGTTGATCCAGGGATGCCTGGTGGAGTGCCGGCAACAACCACAACTTCGTCCCCGACTTTCGCCAAGCCCTGAGCTAGAACGATTTCATCAACCTGGTGCATCATCTCGTCGGTGTGAGTAACCGGTGAAACCAAGAAGCTCTTGGCTCCCCAAACCATTGAGAGTCGATTGCGAATCTCCTCGCTAGGGGTAAATGAAAGAGTTGGCACGCTTGAGCGCAAGCGTGCGACACGACGAAGTGAGTCGCCAGATTCCGTGAAGACACAGACAAACTTTGAGCCTAATAATTCGGCGATTTCAACCGCTGCTAGTGAGACTGCACCTGCGTGAGTGTGCGGACGTGTACCAAGGGCAGGAATTCGGTCGAGTCCGTTGTCCTCAGTTGATTCAATGATTCGTGCCATGACCTGGACGGTTTCGACTGGCCACTTACCCACTGAAGTTTCACCTGAAAGCATTACTGCATCGGCGCCATCGAGGATTGCGTTTGCAACGTCAGATGCCTCTGCACGTGTTGGACGTGAGTTGTCAATCATGGTTTCGAGCATCTGAGTCGCCACGATAACCGGCTTTGCCCAGCGACGAGAAAGTTCTACTGCGCGCTTTTGCACTAGAGGTACTTCTTCTAGAGGCAGCTCAACACCGAGGTCACCACGAGCGACCATGATGCCATCAAAGGCGTCGATGATTTCTTCGAGTGCTGCAACGGCCTGAGGCTTTTCGATTTTCGCGATAACTGGAAGGAACTTGCCTTCTTCGTTCATGATTTCGTGCACGCGCACGATGTCAGATGCGTTACGCACGAAAGATAGCGCAATCATGTCAACACCAAGTCGAATGCCCCAGCGTAGGTCGTCTTCGTCCTTCTCGGATAGCGCAGGAACGTTTACTGCAACACCAGGAAGGTTAATTCCCTTGTTGTTTGAAACTGGACCAGGAACCTCGACAATGGTGGTCACCGTCGTGTCACTAACTTCGGTGGCACGTAGGGTTACTTTTCCATCGTCAATTAGCAGCAGGTCACCAGGTTTTACATCGCCAGGCAAACCCTTGAAAGTTGTACCACAGATGTTGACGTCGCCTTGAATTTCTTCGATGGTGATCTTGAAGGTTGCACCCTTCTCTAGCATCACCGGTCCGTCGGCAAAGCGACCGAGACGAATCTTTGGTCCTTGAAGGTCAACGAAAATGCCTACTGCCTTACCAACATCGGTAGCTGCCTTACGAACGGTCCGGTAGATCTCCTCGTGGACGTCGTAGCTTCCGTGGCTAAGGTTCATACGGGCGACATCTACACCAGCCTCGATGATTGCACGAATCTGCTCGTAGCTCGAAGTTGCCGGGCCTAGTGTGGCAACAATCTTTGCGCGTCTCATTTGATCCTTTTTCTGTTGGTGATTCTTTTTAGAGTGAAATTGCTTTGTCGGTTGGTGTTACTGGTGCTGGAAGTTCAGTGACGCCTTCGAGATAGTTGTCAACTGCTGCGGCTGCTGCACGTCCCTCCGCGATTGCCCAAACTATAAGGCTCTGACCGCGACCTGCGTCGCCAGCTACGAAGAAGCCATCCTGGTTGGTTGCCCAATTCTCGTCGCGTGCCACGTTTCCGCGCTCATCGAAAGAAGTCTTAGCCTGCGTGGTAAGAGTAGCTTCTTCAGCACCGGTGAATCCAAGTGCAAGAAACACTAGGTCAGCCGGAATAACTCGCTCGGTGCCAGCCTTAGGCAGTCGCTTACCGTCTACAAATTCAGTTTCAGCAACTTTGATGCCAGTTAGCTTGCCATTTTCACCGACGAATTCAACTGTTGAGGCCA
>JBEGSY010000103.1:0-2715 GCA_041179725.1 Actinomycetota bacterium
GAGCCATAACCGATAACGGCAACTTTGCGACCCTGGATGATCGAGAGATCTGCATCCTTGTCATAAAAGATTTCAGCCATGTTCTTCTTTCTCTATTCTTTGGTTGTTGAAACTGGATAAAACTTGTTGAAACGAAAAGTTATTTGTTTACCTTCTCGGTAATTGACTTTGAGCCACGACCCATAGCCAACACACCAGACTGAACTAGTTCTTTGATTCCGAATGGTTCAAGAACTTTGATAAATGCCTGGCACTTCGAAGTGTCGCCGGTGACCTCAATGATTACAGCGTCGCTAACAACATCGATGACGCGCGCTCTAAATAAGGTTACCGCTTCGAGCACCTGACCGCGGGTTGCCGCATCGGTCTTGACCTTGATCAGCATGTGGTCGCGCTGAACGGCCTGGTCAGGCTCTAGTTCAACGATTTTGAGAACGTTGATCAGCTTGTTGAGCTGCTTGGTGACCTGCTCTAGCGGAGCACCATCGAGCTGAACCACCACGGTGATGCGGCTGAGGCCCTCGATTTCGCTCTGGCCTACGGCAAGCGACTGAATGTTGAAGCCGCGTCGAGCAAAGAGACCTGCAACGCGAGTTAGCAGACCTGGCTTGTCTTCAACGAGCAGTGACAAAACGTGCTGTGACATCTTTACTCCTCACCATCCCAAACCGGAGCCGAATCGCGGGCATATTTCACTTCGTCGTTCGAGACACCGGCCGAGACCATTGGCCAAACCATTGAGTCGCGGCTAACGATGAAGTCGATGACCACTGGGCGGTCGTTGGTTTCGATTGCGAGCTTGATTGCAGCGTCGATCTCTTCTTCTTTTTCAACACGGATAGCCAAGCAGCCATAAGCCTCTGCCAACTTCACGAAGTCAGGAACCATGATGGTGTCTGTTCCGGTGTTCAAGTCGGTGTTCGAGTAACGCTTGTCATAGAACAGTGTCTGCCACTGGCGAACCATGCCGAGTGAAGAGTTGTTGATGATTGCAACCTTGATTGGAATGTTGTTGATCGTGCAGGTTGCGAGTTCTTGGTTGGTCATCTGAAAACAACCGTCGCCATCGATTGCCCAAACCAAACGATCTGGCTGACCGACCTTTGCACCCATCGCTGCAGGAACCGAGTAACCCATGGTTCCAGCCCCTCCAGAGTTGAGCCAAGAGTTCGGGCGGTCATACTTGATGAACTGCGCGCTCCACATTTGGTGCTGACCAACGCCGGCAGCATAAATTGCTTCTGGGCCGCTGAGCTGACCGATGCGCTCAATGACGTGCTGCGGTGAAAGCTTGCCGTCTTCTTCGTGGGTGTAACCAAGCGGGTAACGCTCGACCAAACCGTTGACGAACTTCCACCACTCTGCGAGTTCTGGCTTCGACTTTTGGGTCGCGGCAATCTCGGCGTTTAGTTCCGTCAAAACTTCTTTCACGTCGCCAACGATTGGCACGTCTGCGAAACGAATCTTGCCGATTTCGGCAGGGTCGATGTCAACGTGAATGACCTTTGCGCCGGTTGCAAAGCTCTTGACGTCACCGGTCACGCGGTCATCGAAGCGAGCGCCAAGGGTGATCAAAAGGTCTGACTTCTGCAAGGCGGTAACCGCAGGAACAGTGCCGTGCATGCCCGGCATGCCTAGATTCTGTGGGTGGCTATCAGGAAAAGCCCCGCGCGCCATCAACGTTGTAACCACTGGTGCGTTGATCAGTTCGGCCAGCTGCAACAACTCTTTCGACGCACGACCACGGATAACACCGCCACCAACATAGAGAACTGGCTTCTGCGATTCGGCAATCATTGCCGCCGCGGCCTGAATCTGCTTGCCGTGAGGCTTGGTGGTTGGTTTGTAACCAGGCAGCTCAACCTTCGGTGGCCAAACGAATGGCACCTTTGCGTTCTGTGCGTCTTTGGTGATGTCAACGAGCACTGGGCCTGGGCGACCGGTGGTTGCAATCAAAACTGCAGCTGCAATAGTTTCAGGAATTTCTTCTGCTCGAGTTACCAAGAACGAGTGCTTAGTGATCGGCATTGTGATTCCGACGATGTCTGCCTCTTGAAAAGCGTCTGTTCCGATTAGGTGCGAACCAACCTGGCCGGTGATCGCAAGAAGCGGAACGCTATCCATGTGTGCATCGGCAATCGCGGTAACCAAGTTGGTTGCGCCTGGGCCAGAAGTTGCAATGCAAACACCGAGCTTGCCGGTTGCGCTTGCATAACCTTCGGCAGCGTGACCTGCACCCTGTTCGTGACGAACAAGAATGTGGCGAATCTTGGTTGAGTCCATCAATGGGTCATAGGTCGGCAAAATTGCGCCACCAGGCAAACCAAAGATCGTGTCGATTCCGAGCAACTCAAGGCTGCGAACAATTGACTGAGCACCAGTCAAAGTTTCGTTAGTCATTTTTATCCTCGTTAGCTTGTGTGCCAACTATCCGGTGTAGGCACCCTCAGCAGCTGAGTGAACCAACTTTGAATATTTAGCGAGTACGCCGCGCGTATAACGCGGTGGAAGCGGCTGCCAATCTTGCTTGCGGGCAACCAACTCTTCTGGCTCAACGAGTAGTTCGAGCGAACGAGTTGCGATATCGACTCGAATCAAGTCTCCATCGCGCACCAGAGCAATTGGACCACCTTCGGTCGCCTCTGGAGCAATGTGTCCGATGCACAGGCCGGTTGTGCCGCCTGAGAATCGTCCGTCTGTCAATAGTAGAACATC
>JBEGSY010000104.1:0-5252 GCA_041179725.1 Actinomycetota bacterium
GGTGATTCTGATGACTGACGCATGGTCTGGACTTGGCTGGTTTGCCTTGCTATTGCTGGGCAATGGCTTCTTTGTGGGGGCTGAGTTTGCTTTGATTTCGGCTCGTAGAGCACAGATTGAACCTAGAGCAGAGGCCGGCAGTGGACCTGCCCGAATCACTATCAAAGCCATGGAAAATGTTTCACTTATGTTGGCGGCTTGTCAGCTTGGAGTGACTATTTGTTCTCTTTTGATTTTGCTCATCGTGGAGCCAAGCGTGCACGAGCTATTGCATCCGCTACTGCATGGATTCGGTGATGAAGTTGCCGGTGGGATTGCATTCGGCATAACGCTCACTTTGGTTTCTTTCTTGCACGTGGTCGTTGGCGAGATGGTGCCGAAGAACATTTCTTTTTCAGTGCCCGAGCGCGCTGCTTTGATATTGGTTCCGATTCTTTACGGCTTCGCACAGGTTGTGCGACCAGTCACTTGGTTCTTGAATGCTGCGGCAAATGTAATCCTCAAGGCCTTCCGCGTGAAAGTTAGAGAAGATGCAAATTCTGCTTACACAATCGATCAGGTTGAAGACATTGTGGAGCATTCAACTCGCGAGGGAGTTCTTCGAGATGCCAGCGGAACTTTGTCGAACACGTTTGAATTCACTGAGAAAAAAGTTCAAGACATTGCGGTTAAGCCAGATGAAGTTATATCATTCGACGCCACGGTCACGCCACGAGAGATCGAACAAGCGGTGGCAAAGTATGGTTTCTCAAGATATCCACTTCGCGATGACAATGGTGAAATCTACGGATACGTTCACCTTAAAGATGTAATCGATCTTCGACTCGATGAAGTTGACCTACCGCTTCCGTCTAAGAGAATTCGAAATCTAATTTCTTTGCCAGCAAACATGGAGCTCGAAGATGCCTTGGCATCGATGAAGCGGGTTGGTGCGCACATGGCTAAATCATTTGATCGCCGCGGCAAAGTTACCGGAGTGCTTTTCCTGGAGGACATCCTCGAAGAACTGGTTGGCGAAGTACAAGACGCAACCCAGCGCGACTAGTGGCTAGGAAACTTGCCGCGCTCGTACTGCCAAGGCCAGGCTGCATCCGGTTCGCCTAGTTCGTGAGCTGCCCGTAATGGCCAGTAAGGGTCACGAAGTGAAGCACGTCCAATTGAGATGACATCGATACCATCCTGCAGAATCGCTTCTGCCTGATTGGCATCTGTAATTGAACCAACTGCTGACACAGGCTGAGATACAGCAGCGGCAACCCCCATAGCCAGAGGCACTTGATAGCCAGGGCCTAGCGGGATTTTGACTCCGGTAATTAGACCACCAGAGGAGATGTCGAATAGGTCCACACCCACTTCGGCACACCAGGCTGCAACGGCTTTGGTCTGCTCTAGATCCCACCCATCCTCGCGATAATCGGTGGCTGAGAAGCGGATAAACAGCGGCATAGTTTCTGGGATTACTTGGCGGATTGCTTGAACAATCTCGAGCAGGAATCGAGCTCGGTTTTCCAAGCTTCCGCCAAATTCGTCATCGCGTTGGTTGGTAATGGGAGATAGGAATTGGTGGATTAGATAGCCGTGTGCTGCGTGAATTTCGATGGCATCGAAACCGGCGGCCACTGAACGGGCAGCTGCGCGCTGCCAATCCTTAACGAGTTCGTGAATTTCATGCGTTGCAAGTTTTCTTGGAGCTTCATAATCAGTGAATGCTTCATCAGAGGGTGAAACCGTTTGCCACCCGCCATCTTGAATTGAAATTGAATTGACCCCGGATGTGGCTCTGTGAATCGATGCTTTACGACCGGCATGAGCAATCTGAATCGCACTTTTTGCTCCGTGACTTCGAATCACGTCGGTAATTTTTTTCCAGGCATCGACCTGGTTATCGTTCCAGATTCCGGTGTCCCACGGAGAAATTCGACCCTCTGGTGAAACTGCAGTCGCTTCTACAATCACAAGCCCAGCACCGCCAACTGCACGAGAGCCGTAATGAACGGTGTGCCAATCACCCGGCATTCCATCCTTTTGCTCACAAGAGTATTGACACATTGGAGCAATGAAAATGCGATTACGAATTTCAAGATCGCGAATCTTTAGTGAGCTGAAGAGTTTGGCCATTCGTCAATTATCGTTGAGTTGTGATTAGCCAAGACCTTAAACGGTACTTACGTCAGCCGTCAGCGGCCGACGACAAGTATTCGCGCGGTGTGGTTGGTTTTGTCACCGGATCCGAAGAGTTCCCAGGTGCTGCGATCTTGGGTGTAACGGCTGCGATGCGAACAGGCATTGGGATGGTTCGATATGTCGGGCCGAGGACCGTCGGAGAGTTGTTACTCAAGAACCGTCCCGAAACCGTGCTTGGCGACGGCAGGGCTCAGGCATGGGTACTAGGTTCAGGTGTGCCGGTTAGCACTGAAAATCGGGCGTCGCTGCAGTCGCATTTTGAAATAGCCGAACTTGCCGTGGTGGATGCCGGCGCCATCGAAATGCTCGACCTCCAGTCGCGAACTGGATTGTGCGTGCTTACCCCTCATGCCGGTGAACTTGCTAGATTGCTAGGCATTTCTCGAGAAGAAGTACTCGCTAATCCAGAGAACAACGCAACACTTGCCGCGGTAGCCACAGGCTGCGTGGTTCTCCTAAAAGGCAATACCTCGTTTATCGCGTCACCCGATGGGGAATTGCGCGAAATTCGTGACCTTTCACCCGCTCTAGCCACAGCAGGTACTGGCGATGTACTTGCAGGAATTATTGGCGCACTCCTAGCGGCCAATAGTTCAGTGGCAATTGAGAATACTTTCTTGGACATAATCGAGTTGGGAGTGCGACTACATAGTGCGGCTGCCGAACAAGCTGCAATTGCTGGACCAGTGTCGGCAGCTGATGTTGCTGAAGCCGTGCGCAGTGTGATTGCAGAATTAGTTTGATGCGTAAATATTTCGACAACCCGATTGTGCTGCTCGCGGTGGCACTGATTGCGCATCTCTGGCTGATTGAGATTGGCTTACATGGCATTGGCACTCCAAT
Organism: Actinomycetota bacterium; assembly: GCA_041179725.1. Lineage (GTDB taxonomy): Bacteria > Actinomycetota > Actinomycetes > Actinomycetales > Microbacteriaceae > Rhodoluna. The sequence continues at coordinate 3,028 of JBEGSY010000104.1, forward strand.
GGGAGATGTTCCATTTGCATACGAACCGTGGCTTAATCAAATGATTAACAGTGGAAAACTACTCGGCGTAAACATGGACTGGGTTTATCCGTTTCCTGCTCTCTTGCCTATCTGGTTGTCAGCCTTTATCAACCCGATGGAATTCACGACCGGGTGGATGACGCTAATAACTGCAGTTGATCTTGTGGCTCTATGGTTTATTTCGCGAATCAGGATTGACGCTGCCTGGTTCTGGCTATGTTATTTAGTGTTACTCGGTCCGATTTCGATTTCACGCATTGATTCATTCAGTGTTGCCATCGCTTTGTTTGGTGTTTACGAGTTGGTCAGGCGAAAACTAAATAGTTCGACTGCTCTTTTTACAATCGGCGCGGCAATGAAGATTTGGCCGATTGCACTTTTGCTTCCGGCAATTGCTGCCAGTAAACATCGACTCAGAATCATCCTCGCTACTGCAATCACTGGGGCAGGCCTATTACTAGTTGGGCTGATGTTGGGCGGCAACGGAAGCCTGTTTAGCTTCCTCAGCTATCAATCAAATCGGGGTATTCAAATAGAGTCGCCGATTGCGAGCTGGTGGATTTGGTCAGGCGAATTGGGATTGAGTAATGCTGGTATCTACTACGACAACTTGATGATGACTTTTCAAGTTGCTGGAGACGGCATTCCACTGATTTCTAGCTTGATCGGCTATGCAATGTTTGTCGCACTGGGTATCACTGTTTGGTTGAGTTGGCGTGCTGCTAAAGCCGGCGCCAAATTTCAGGCGATACTCCCGATTGCATCGCTCACAGCAGCGTTAGACCTAATTGTTTTCAACAAAGTGGGTTCACCGCAGTTCGCTACTTGGCTGGCGGTGCCAATCGTATTGGGCATGCTTTATGGTTCGGCAAACTGGAAATTCCCGATGTACTCGGTGATTGCCCTAGGTGTTGCGACCTACTTGATTTACCCGATTTTCTACGACTACATTCTCGATGCTCAGACTTGGGCCTTAGCCATTTTGCTGCTAAGGAACCTTGGCTACATTGGGCTATTGGTCTGGTCGAATCGAGAATTGATTCGCCTGCGATCTAACTCTCTAGGAGTTGTGTAAGCAGCGGTCCAACGATTTCGCGTTCGATGAGGAAACCATCGTGACCGTAAGCGGAGTCAATCACCTGAAGTGCGCCACCGATCAGTGGAGCCTTAATTCCCTGCGCTATCTTTTCCTGACCCTCGATCGGAAAGAGGCGATCAGTGGTGATGCCGGCAACCAATGTTGTAGCGGTAATTTTCCCGAGCGCCTCGTTGAGGCCATCCCGATTGCGAGCGATGTCATGTGAGTTCATCGCTTCAACCAAAGTGATGTAGCTGTTTGCATCAAAGCGACGTGTGAACTTATTACCGTGGAAATCCAAGTAACTCTCCACTGCGAAGCGGCCACCCTTACCCAACGGGCTTACGCCAGACTGCCAGGTGCGTTCAAAACGTTCGTTCAACTCGTTAGGAGAGCGGTAATTGAGCAATGCCATACGACGTGCAAGCGCTAATCCGCGATGTGGACCAAAGCCAGCTTTGGCGTCGTAGTAGTTGCCATCCTTGAAAGCAGGGTCGGTCATGATTGCTTCAACCTGAACAGAGTTAAGTGCAATCTGGTCGGCAGTAGAAATCGGTGGCGCAGCGATCACCGCAAGTTTCATGAGAGCACTCGGATATTTGATTCCCCATTCGAGCGATTGCATTCCACCCATTGAGCCACCGATGATGGCGTGCCAAACATCGATACCGATCACTTCTGAGAAAAGTTTTTGTGCGTTTACTTGATCGCGAATAGTCAGGTAAGGAAAGTCCGGTCCGTATTCCAAACCCTTGCTGTTTAGCGAGGATGGACCGGTTGAGCCTTGGCAACCGCCGAGCATGTTCGGAGCAACCACGTACCACTTATCGGTGTCGATAGCCAAGCCCGGACCGACGATGCCGTTCCACCATCCCTCGGTTGGGTGTTGCTTGCTTGGCTTACCAACCACGTGGGAATCGCCGGTTAGGGCATGAAGAATAAGTACCGCATTGGACTTGTCGTCGTTGAGCGTTCCCCAGGTTTCATAAGCGATTTTGGCTCCGGCAAGTTCCTTGCCGTTTTCCAGGCGAAGAGTAGGGATTGGAGCGAATTCGCGGTCGCCGGCCGGATCCCCATCGCGCCACGCTCCACTGGCTGGAGGTCGGCCGACCAGTTGTCGACTGAG
>JBEGSY010000105.1:0-3206 GCA_041179725.1 Actinomycetota bacterium
CCGGACCAGCAAGGCTGTTCACTGCGCCAGGAGTGGTTCGCGCCAGAATGCGCGAGTAACTCAAGAACTTGAATAGTTTACGGGGGTTGCAAGAGTAAAAGCAAATTGTTTTTGGAGTTTAAACTTCTCAACATGATCGAAGAAGTTGTACCAGTTGTTCCGGTGAGCAAGATTGCAGTTGCCGAAGAAACCCTCGCTCGCGTCGGCTTCAAAAAGGCTTGGCAGCACAACCCCGGCCAAGACCTTATGTACGCCGAGTTCACCCATCCTGACGGAATATCGGTGCACGCCAGTGAATCGCGTGGCGACGGCATCGGACCGATAGTCGTCTATTTTCGGGTAACGAATGTTGATGAGCTAGCCGCGCAGGCGGGCGCCACCGCCGAAGACCAAACCTGGCACATGCGCGAGTTTTGGTTGCGCGACGCCGATGGCAACGCTTATCGGTTCGGGCAGCCCATCTAGACATGAGTACCCGCTATTTCCTGTCAAGACACCGACGACCACGCAAAACTACCAGGGGTGAAACCCATTTGCCTGCAAGTGGTTGAAGATGTCTTCTGCGCTGGGGCGTTTATCTGGATTGCTGGATAACAGAGGCCTTATAAACCGCGCAAGTGACTCGTCGAGTCCGTTTAACGACGGTGCCCCGCGTTTTATCTCCCGCACAAGTGACAGATCGTCCCTTGAGTTCCAGGGTGTGTGCCCTCTCGCAAGAGTGAGGATCGTAATTGCAGCTGAGTAAACATCATTTTTAGCATCCACTCGGGGAAGTTCGCCTAGGAGTTCTGGAGCACGATATTCAACATGTGTCAGAATCTCCTGGGTTCTGAATCCGCCTATCGCAGAAAGTCCAAAATCCACGAGCACTATTGCACTCCGGTCATTAGTTAGAACTAGATTTCCGGGATGAACATCCCCATGGACAATGTGTCTTCGATGTGCATGTGCCAGTGCAGCAAACAATTGGGTTGCGTAGGTTTGAAGAATTTTTGACGGCACAACAGCACCCGACGAAACGATGTTGCCCATCGAGACTTCACCTACATACGTTGTGGCAAACCAGAAAACATTTCCTGCCTTGGCGTTATCAATCAAGTGAGCAATGTTTGGGTGATGAAGCTGCCCGAGGCTCGCGATCTCTGACTGAAACTGTTTGAGGGACTGAAAATCAGTTTGTGAAAATATCTTGATTGCCACCTGCTGGCGGGGTGCGTGTTGACCTGCAACGCTTTTCTCTGCAAGCCAGACCTGACCAAATCCACCATTCCCAAGTGGCCGTATCCCGATCCATTCTCCAAACTTGGCCCCAGAATACTTACCTTTCAACGCCTCTTTTTCAACGGCACGCTTCTTTTGGTCTGCCAGAATTCCGAGTGCGCCGCGAACCTGCTCAACAGCGGCTACGAAGGCATTTAATTGGAATTTGAAAGTCGCCCATTCTTCCAGAGCCTTCTGAGTCTCCGCTGTTGTCTCTTCGAGAACACCGTAATCAAATGCGTCGAGCTCCAACCCCCAGCGCTCACCTCGAATCCGGATTTCAATTATCTCGGCGTGATCTTCATCAAAGTACTGACGGACTTTCACCTTGGTCTTGTTTGTGATTTGGTAAACGTTGCAGCCAATGACTAATCGCTCACCACGCACTTGAATGCAGCCATCATCACTGAAACACGCATATGTGTCTAGCGAGTGCTTTGAGTATTTGCCGAATTTTGGATCATCCTTGAAGAAACCAAAGTCGAGTGTCGCGGTTTCTCCAACTTCCATTTCAAAGTGCAGGTTCGAAGCCAGCTCACCGTTCCAGATCCTTTGTTGAAATGCAACAATTCCATCCAGGAGGTTCTTGTCGAGTTGTAGGGCAACTGCTTTCTCTAACTTTGTGCCATTTCTCTTCAAAGATTCAATTCGGCCAAGAAGAGCGTGGATAGCTTTTGCATTTGCCTTTACTTCTCGCCCTATGTCGCCTGATTTCACAGCGCTTGAAAAGTCTTCCATTGCATTCTCTATTGAGAAATTCAAGCCGCCAGGAAATGAGGATTCGATAACTTGTGTGACTTCTCGAGGATCAAGAGACTGACTAGGTTCGCCTCGAGAGGTTAATTCTTTGTAATTGAAAAATGCGATCACAAAAGTCGCTGCAATTGTCAGCCCTGAGGATCCAAACCACCAAACGTCAAAAGCAAGAGGCGATTCACGATTGTATGGCTCTCCTTGGCTAATTATCCCGCTCGCCATGAATACCGCTGCAAGCAGACCTGGCAGATACAGCGCGACACCGCCAATCTCGTCCACAAGGAAAAAGCAAAATCCAATAACCACAGCTGATGTGATAACAGCGGCAACAACCCCCAAGAAAATTTCCATTTAGCACCTCTGAAGAATCCTAACCTTGCTGTAAGGGTCTGTTCATCTCCAAAAGTTAAGGAAGAACTACCGAGCCTTTCAGCCCGAAGATTTTTGGCTAGACCCCGACATGTGGAATCAGAAGCTCACTTGACCCCTTTGTGGCTGCGGCGAATCTCTTTCCATTCCTTGTAGCTAAGGCTCTCGTCGCCGACCTTTTGTTCTTCAGATCCGCCGGCCCCTCCGACTTTCTTTGGCAAGGTGCGCACCTGCGCAATCCCAAACGCGGCAATAACGAGAAGAAGAAGCACCAATAACCAGTTTGTAGTGTTTTGGGCGTTTAATTGCGCCATGTTGGTTGCCACAATCGCTGTACCGATGTCCCCTGAATCTCCAGCCTGATCAGCTAATACTTTGAGGAGGTCCTTCACGGCCCATAGCGCCGTTACCTGCTGCTGATATATGTTTGAGTCCCAAGCGCTTTGCGATTCAAACTTTGCAATCGCCTCGTCTGCTGCAGATGAGCCGCCTTCGAAGTTTTGGCTAATGTTTCGCAACTCACTGGTAACTGAAGCCTGACTGATGCCCACTCCCAATAAGGCGACAAAAACGGCAAGCACGATGGCTATTTTTTGGAATCTATGCATTTTGAAATCCTCTCTTTTATGGCGATTTTAGCGGGGTGTTTTGGTTGCGCGACGCCGACGGCAACGCCTACCGCTTTGGGCAGCCCATCGCAGAGTAATCCCCCGCGCTAAACCAGCTTTTCGCTGCGGAGTTCACTTTGGTGCGCGGTCATGAACCTGCGCTCGACCAGCAAGTGGAACATCCACGAAATCACCAGCGCAAGCGGCAGCACC
>JBEGSY010000106.1:0-4958 GCA_041179725.1 Actinomycetota bacterium
GTCGCAGCACTAAGGAGCGGGGCAATCGTTGCATATCCCACTGAGGCTGTTTTTGGCCTAGGTTGCGATCCTAAAAATGCTGATGCTGTTGCACGACTTTTTGAGTTGAAGAAAAGAAGTCCTGCATTAGGTTTCTTGGTCATTGGTGCAAGCGAAGATCATTTCAATGACTTCGTGGATTGGACGCAGTTGAATCAACATCAGCAACAATTGATTCGTCGTTCATGGCCTGGTCCGAACACATGGATCATGCCAAAGTCAAATTTGGTTCCTAAACATGTTGTCGGAGCGCATGTTGGAATAGCGGTTCGTGTAACCGCACATGTAACTGCATCACTACTTTGTCAAAAATTTGGTGGAGCTTTGATTTCAACAAGTGCAAATTTGCATGGATATCTGTCGGCTCGTTCACTTGAAGAAATTTCTGAACAGTTTGCAGGTAGTTCGCTGCATGGGGTCATTAACGCTCCACTTGGCGGTTATGAAAATCCGTCTGAAATTAGGAGTGCAACCAGCGGTGACCTTGTTAGGGGGTAATGTCAAATGGCTCTTAAATCGGTAAGTGTGAGTTTTGCATTTGTTTTTTAATCCAGGTTGCTAATTTTCTAACGTCTTCACGTAATCGCTCGTGAGGTGCTATCCAGAGGTCGAGTGAGTAAGGGCCGTCGATGAATCCAAAAGGGGCAACAAGCTGACCTGATTCGATCTCTTTCTCTACTAAATACAAGGGAACAAGTGCGATGCCTAGTTGCGATACAGCCGCTTCGATGACTAAGTAGAAGTGTTCGTACCGTTCATGTGGAGTAATCGAAACATCCTCGCACTTCATGATGGAGCTCCATTCTTTCCATGCATTCGGGCGCGATGCCGTTTCGAGTATTCGTGCGGCCTCTAACGATGTAATGGAGGAGATTCCAAGGCTCGATTGGTAATCTCTATGGCAAACAGGGCCAATTTTTTCATGTATCAATGGTTCAATCACCACTCCCTGAGGTGGACGTTTCATACTTGATCGAATCGCCAAGCTAATTCGATCTTGTATGAAGTCAACTTCATCATGACTAATATTCAATCGAAATTCTGTGCCTGGGTGGGTTCTTTTGAATTCACCCAATCGTGGAATCAACCATTTAGTCATGATCGTTGCTGAACATGAAAGTGTCACTGGTCCTGGCTCCAGTCTTGTTATGGCTTCACGCATAAGTCGAAAAGCCTCGGTTAACTGACCTGCCAAGGCTACCCCTTCGGGGGTTGGAGATACGGACCGTGCGTGCCGGACTAGTAATTTGACGCCAAACTGGTCTTCAAGCAAATGAATGTGTCTACTGATTGCTCCATGAGTAACGAACAACTCTGCTGCTGCTGCGGTCATGGATCCCAAGCGAGCCGTAACTTCAAACGCGCGCAAGGAGCTTAGTGGTAGTCGATGAAGGCCGTTGTCTACGCCAGAAGGTTCGATAGCTGTCATTAAAACTCACAGGTAGAGACGTAAAAATCAGATGTTAAATCAGGTTTGTCGGGTTTAGACTTCGTCCACTTCCTCTGAGCTAACGCTTGCAGGGAGGGCAAGGGATAACCCTGATTCGGTTGAGAAGTTTGTTTTGAACTGTCTACCAAATCAAATTCCTTGTGTGAGCCAATTTATCAGGTCGAATGGCCGTAAAACAAGGAGACAACTCAATGAAAATTAATCGCCGCCACCTTAGCGCATTGCTTTCGGTACTTTGCATGGCTGTTGCAGTACCTGCCAGTGCCGATGTCCTTTCTAACGTCATGACGCGCAAAAAGATCCGAGTAGCCACGGATATGGGTATTGCACCGTTTGGCATGCTTGACGGATCTATGAAGCCGACTGGCTCTGATGTTGAAGTCGCTCGAGCTTTAGCTGCTGATTGGGGCGTTGAGCTCGAATTCGTCAATACAACTGGTCCAACACGTATTCCTAATCTGAATACAGATAAGGCAGATGTAGTTATCTCTTCGCTTTCAGTTACAGAGGAGCGTGCGAAGGTGATTGACTTCACTAAGCCATATTCATTTATTCGAACAACGATTATTGGTTCGTCTAAAGACCCCAGCGTAAAAGATTGGTCTGACCTTAAAGGTAAATCTATTGCTGTTGTGCGAACAACTATGCAGGACGTTGAGTTGACTCCAAAAGCACCAGCACTTGGATTTACTGTCGTTCGCTTCGATGATGATGCGACTGCGATCACAGCTGCCGTATCAGGGCAAGCTACCTATTTGGGACTCGGCGACCCCCAGATGAGAACAATCAATCAACGCATCGGCAGCAAGTCTTTTGAGGCGAAATTGGTGATTAAGCAATTCCCAATTGCTATGGGTGTCAAGAAAGGCGAGGCCGCTCTGATGGCTAAGCTGAACGAGTGGATCAGCACCAACGCTAAGAATGGCAAGTTAAACGCCATCTATAAGCAGTACCACGAGATCGATGTGCCTGCCGAGTTTCTTAAGTAATTAAAAACCTAAAAAGTAGTCATTAACTCGAAATACGTCATCGCCCGACGCTCGTCACTACGAGCTGAGGGTGATGCGAAGGGAACACTTTGACTTTAGTATTTGCCCCCATTTTTGAAAACTGGCCTTTGCTTCTTGATGGCGCCTTGGTGACGTTGAGATTGGCAGCGGTTGCGACCCTTATGGGTTTTGTCATCGGCACGCTCTGCGCAATCGGTCGAAATTCGAACATGCGTTGGATTTCTGTTCTTTGTGCTGGATACGTGGAAGCAATTAGAAACACCCCATTTCTTGTTCAAATTTTCCTTGTGTTTTTTGGGCTGTCTTCGATTGGTGTCACGCTCAGCGCATTCACGGTTGCACTGATTTCATTGACGATTAACGTCGGCGCGTATTCTGGCGAAATCATGCGAGCTGGTTTTAACACTGTCCATGCGGGGCAATGGGAAGCTGCTGAATGTCTTGGCTTGTCGAGAGCGCAAGTTTATTGGCACGTCGTACTTCGTCCTGCCATAGAGAGGGTCTACCCCTCGCTAACCAGCCAGTTCATCTTGTTGATGTTGGCATCGTCAATCACATCCCAGATTTCAGTTTCGGAGCTCACGGGTAACGCAAACTACATACAGGGGATTTCATTTCGCCCGATGGAGACTTACATCACTATTGGGGCTATTTACTTTGGATTAGCTCTGATTATGCGATTTGCCTTTTGGTTGATCGCACTAGTTATCTTTCCTCGTCGTCGCCGTTTAGGCACATCTATTTAAGGAGACGACAAATGCCAACTTTTGGTTTGACGCACCTCCAATTCCTGTTAGAGGGAGCCATTTGGACGATTGCATTGTCCGCCTGTGCATTTTTTGGTGGCGCTCTGATGGGGCTTTTAATTGCACTGTGCCGCGTGTCTCAGCTTGCACCCGTGCGTGGAATCGCATGGGCTTACATTCAATTGGTCCAAGGCATTCCGCTATTGGTGATTATGTTTGCAGGGTATTTTGGGTTGCCAGCTCTGGGTATTCAGGTTTCACCATTAATGGCGGCTACCTTATCAATGACAGTTTGGGTGGGCGCGTACTTTGGTGAGTTCTGGCGTGGTGCAATCCAAGCCGTTCCGCATGCACAGTGGGAGGCTGCGGAATGCTTAGCACTGACAAGTACTCAGCGGATGTTCAAAGTCATCATCCCTCAGGCGGTTCGTAATGCAATACCAGGAACAGTCGGCTTCATGGTGCAAATTGTTAAAAACACATCTCTTGCTTCGGCGGTTAGCTTCGTTGATCTGACGCGTGCTGGGCAATTGATCAACAACTCTACGTTTCAGCCATTCGTCACTTTCACTGTGGTGGCACTCATCTACTTTGCGCTGTGTTACCCGTTGTCAGTCTTGAGTCAAAGACTTGAAAAGCGTATGGCACGTGGTGTGCGCAGTGCTTGAATATTAATTTTGGAGACATTCCCCATGCATAACAACTTTGCAACACAAGTGGAATCGCAGACACACGACATCGTTGAACTCCGAGACGTTTACAAGAGTTTTGGAGATAACCAAGTACTCAAGGGCGTTAGCTTTAGTGTGAAGCGCGGAGAGGTAACCGTGTTGATTGGAAAGTCGGGTTCTGGAAAAAGTACGGCATTGCGCTGTATAGATCGACTCGAAAAAGTGGACAAGGGCTATATAGAAGTATGCGGACACGTTCTCACTAGTCCTGATTTAAAACTCAGAGAGCTCCGATTAGACGTTGGTATTGTTTTCCAAAGTTACAACTTGTTTCCTCACTTGACGATTGGGGAGAACATCATGCTTGCACCTCAAAGCGTTAAAAAAATAAGTAAATCAGAGGCTACCGAACTGGCTAAAAAATGCCTTGCTCAGGTGGGCCTTGCAGAGAAGTTTGACTCCTATCCAGAGCAGTTGTCGGGTGGCCAGCAGCAACGTGCAGCGATTGCTCGTTCGCTTGCAATGCAGCCCAAAGTTGTGCTCTTCGACGAAGTGACATCAGCCCTTGACCCGCAGTTAACTGGAGAAGTGCTGCGTGTGATTGAAGGACTTGCTGATGAAGGTATGACCATGGTGATGGTCACACATGAAATGAACTTCGCTCGCAAGATTGCAGATCAAATTGTTTTTATGCATCAAGGCAAGGTTTGGGAGATTGGAGAAGCCAGCGTTCTAGATAACCCGCAAACACCAGAACTGCGTGATTTTCTTGCGCATGAACTTTGACTCTCAAAAAGTAATTTTTAAATATGACTATTCAACGTCCTGAATTTACAGCACGCTACTTTGTTGAGAGTTCTATGCCAATGGAGAAAGTGGCTGAAACAATCGCTGGTGAGCAATCCAGCGGTACGTTTATGACCCTTCCAGGCGAGACTGATGAATTAAAGCAACGGTCTCGAGCACGCGTCACTCAAATCAAGATGCTTCCTCCAACGACTGAACCCACTTTACGCAGTGCTTGGATTGATCGACGAGGATC
>JBEGSY010000107.1:0-6501 GCA_041179725.1 Actinomycetota bacterium
TAACCCGGATAGCGTTTTGTGCTCAAGCGTGTTTGCTGAGAATGAAACCAACCGCGAGACCGCCATCTACCAGCTTGACGCAATCAAGACTCTGGTCGCGAAGCACAGCTAAGCAATTAGCATATTCCGAACATTCGCTTTGGGGAATAGCGTCATTTTGAGCCTAGGATTTAGCCGTGGCTAAGTACGACAACACTGCATCGACCGAAACGAGACTGCCGACACAAGCGGATGTCGCGGCTCGGGTGGGCGTTTCGAGGCAGTTGGTCGGGCTGGTTTTCAGCGGAGCGCCTGGCGTTAACGCAGAAACTGAAGCCAAAATTCGAGCAGCCGCAAAGGAGATTGGCTATAGGCCAAATCTGGCGGCTCAATCGCTTCGTCGTGACGCATCAAAATACATCGGAGTTGTTTTTCACATAGGTGAATCGTCCATGGTTGAACTTCTTCCTGCGCTCTATGAAGAAGCTGCAAAACATGGATTCGAATTGATGCTCAGTGCGGTTTCAAGTTCACGTGATGAGAATGAGGCGATTGAAGAAGTTTTAGGGCATCGCTGCAGCGGCCTGATCTTAATCGCGTCAAATCTCAGCACTTCACGGCTTCAGAAACTTGCCCGAGAGATTCCTATGGTGAGCCTTGGACGCAGAGTCGAAAAAGTTCGCTGTGGCATCGTCTCGTCAAAGGGCGAGGCGGGAGTGTTCGACGCGGTCGAATATCTGGTGGGGCTTGGCCATAAAAAAATCACCTATGTTTTTGCAAAAGACATGCTCGACGGTGAATTTCGACTAGAGGGTTACGTGTCTGCAATGGATAAGTACAAGCTGACAAAAAGCATCGTTAGCGTAGCCGGAGACTTTGCTGAGTTGGGCGGTGCAAAGGCGGCCGAAATCATTTTGAAAAAAGACCTGCCAACTGCAATCGTCTGCAACAACGATCAAAGTGCCCTGGGGTTGTCTATGGCCCTAATGAAAAATGGTCTAAAAATACCTGATGACATTTCGGTTGTTGGATACGACGACACTTTTGCGCAATTACCGTTCCTAAATCTCACAACGGTTCGCCAAGAGCCGAGAGAGCTGGCAGAAGCTGCAGTGGACGATTTAGTCGCGAGGGTACGCGGAGAGAAGTACTTGTCAGAGAGCTTTCTGACTAGCTCAAAGCTAGTAGTGCGCACAAGCACTGCTTCGCCCAAAATTTAGTTAAGCATTCGATCCCTTCCTCGGCTGCTCTGCAGGCCGCGTCTTTGTTGCAAAATAAAGCCAATTTGCGGGGATTCCGACTTGGCACGAGCCAAAAATTCTTTATAAACCTGTTATCAAAATATGTCTTTACAAAGATACACATGAGCTAATTTTTACTTAGCACGTGCCAAACGCACAGGCTACAAATCCATCTAACAAAGGAAACAACCAAGTGAAGCTATCTATCAAAAAGAAGAGCATCGCTGCATTGGCAATTCTTGGTGCCGCGACAATCGCTCTAACTGGATGCAGCGCACCAGCTGCTGACACCGCATCGAGTACAACATCGGTCGGCCTTGAGTCAGGATTCGGCAAGCGTGCTGAAAACCGAAACGTTTACTTTTTCACCTACTACAACCCAGCCGGTGACGCTTTCTGGGCACAGATCCTAAAGGGCGCCGAAGATGCCGCCAAGCTAGGAAACCTTACCTTTACCCACCAGACCGCCGAGGGTGACTCAGCTGCCATGGTGAACCTTGTTCAGACAGCTATCGCGACCAGCCCAGCTGCAATTGTTATGCCTTTCAACGAAGGCGAAGCTTGGGTTGACGTAGCTTGCCAGGCACACGATGCTGGCATCCCAGTTATTGCATTCAACGTCCCTGCTCCAGAGTCAGCCGGAGACTGTGTTTCTGGTTTCGTAGGTCAGGACTTCTATGAAGTTGGAACCATTGTTGCCAACAAGCTGCTTGCATCAGGAGCCGTAAAGAAGGGCGACAAGGTTCTAATTACTGCAGAAGAGCCAGACCAGCCATATGCACTTCAGCGCGGTGGCGGTGTCTACGATGTTCTCAAGAAGGCGGGCATTGGCGTTCTACCTCAGCCTGAGTGGTTGCGTACCGGCGGAGATGACGCAGGAGCCCTTGACGCTCTAACTTCATGGTTGGTTGCCAACCCAGATGTCAAGGTTGTCGTTCCAGTTGGTGGAACTCCTCACCGCAACCTGCCAGCGGCACTTGAGGCTGCAGGCAACACCACCACAAAGGTAATTGGTTTTGACACCGCACCGCAGATTGTTCAGGGTCTAAAGGATGGCGTTATTCTTGCCACCGCAGATCAGCAGGGCTACATCCAGGGATTCCAGTCAGTGATGCAGACCATCTTGAACCTTGACTTCGGTTTCTCGGCAGCAAACATCAACTCAGGTGGTCTTGGTCTAATTACCAAGGACACCGTGGGCAACATCGAAGCAGAAGACCTACAGGGCGTTCGCTTCTAATTGCACTACCTCTCGTAAGGTGCGAGGTCGAATTGATCCATCAATTCGACCTCGCACTAGAGCCCTTAGTTCAACAAACTCACAAATTTGCAGTCACTAGAAAGTAAATGCATGTCAGACCAACAGAACTCCGGCAAGCGGCCAATTATGGAAGCCTCGATGACGACCGAGGCAATTCAAATTCGACGTTTATCCGATCAAAAACCACAGACCGGTCTGGCCGGCCTCAAATACAACATCCAATTCATGCGCGGACGAGGCGCACTTGAAATTGGTGTTGTTTTGGCAGTAATCCTGATTGGCTATGTGGCTGCTGCCATCATCGACCCAGCTGGCTTCTCGTTTTTGAACCCCAGCAACCTGTCCGGTGTTGTTTCGCAGGCCATCCCAGTGCTTGCAATTTTAGGTCTGGCCGCTGGAATCCTCATGATTGCTGGCGAGTTTGATCTTTCCCTTGGCCCTGCAATTACATTCAATGCAATTGTGTTTATCAGGGCGGCGGAAAGCTTTGGCCTATTTCCTGCTGTAATCGCCGGCATTCTCAGCGGCATCGTGATTGCTATGGTCAACGGCGCAATTGTTGTAATCACAAAGATTCCATCATTTATCGCGACACTGGGCATGAGCTTCTTCTGGGCTGGTGCTTCTATTCTGTTGAATGGCACTACTCCAGCGATCATTTCTTCTGAAACTCGTGACGGGGCAATGGAGTTCCTGTTTGCGCATGATTTCGGTCTTTTCAGGTCTCAACTGGTTTGGCTATTGCTGGTTGGTGCACTGGCCTGGTTATTCATGCACCGCCACCGTCTTGGAAATCACATTTATGCGGTGGGTGGTAACGCAGCTGCAGCGCAGGCAATCTCTATCAACCCAAAGCGCGTGAAAATGATGGCGTTTGGCATTTATGGCGGACTTGTTGGCTTTGCCTCTATTTTGATTGCGGTTCGCACATCATCAATGCAGCCCGGTGGAACCGCAACTGAAGACTTCACACTATTTGCTATTGCGGCAGCAGTAGTAGGCGGCACCTCGCTAAATGGCGGCCGCGGAAGCGTCATTGGAATTATCTTTGGCGCCGCTCTCATCGAGTTGATCAAAAACGGACTAATTCTCGGCAAGGCACCCGGTTTCTACATCACCCTTTTTGTCGGAATCACAATCGTTATCGCATCAGTGTTCAACAAGCTCATGGAAGGAAAAGCACGATGAACGAATCTCTTCTTAGAGTCGAGGGCATTACCAAGAAGTATGGTCCAAACACTGTTCTAGACGATGTGTCTTTTGAAATCGGCAAGAACGAGGTAGTCGGCTTGCTAGGCGACAATGGTGCCGGAAAGTCAACATTGGTGAAAATTATGTCTGGCGTTGTTGACGCTACATCAGGCAAATACTTCTGGGACGGCAAGCTCGTCGACAACGTAAATCGCGAGGAAACTGAGCGACTAGGTGTTGAAACCATCTTCCAGGACTCAGCACTGGTTCCTCAAATGACCATCACCCGCAACATTTTTATGGGTCGTGAGATCACCAACAAGCTTGGTTTGATGAAAATCAAGCAGATGGATGCCATTGCCGCTGAGGTTCTTGACAGTGTTGTTGCCATTGAGGGCATCAAATCGCCTAGACAACTAGTCGCATCGCTTTCTGGCGGTCAGGCTCAAGCTGTTGCAATCGCGCGTGCCGTGCATTTCAAGAGCAGTCTGCTTATTCTCGATGAGCCAACCTCGGCTTTGGCGGTTCGTGCCACCGAGGCACTTCTTGACTACCTCCGTCAGCTCAAGACTGAAGGCGTGAGCTCCGTGCTGGTCACGCATAACTTGCACCATGCTTATCAGGTTTGCGACCGCCACATAGTGATGAATCACGGGCGGAAAATTCTAGACGTTCGCCGCGAAGAAACTACTGTCGACGAACTAACAGCGGCAGTAGTCGGTGGCGCGGAGGGTATTCGAAAGTATCGGGAAAGTCGTTCAGGTAATTAATCGTGAATAATCAAATTCGTGTCGGAACCGCCCCGGACTCATGGGGCGTGTGGTTTCCAAATGACCCAAACCAAGTGCCATGGGAGCGTTTTTTGGACGAAGTTCAAGCAGCTGGCTATCACTGGATTGAACTTGGCCCCTTCGGATACCTGCCTACCGACCCAAACCAGCTAGCTGACGTTCTTGCTGAGCATGACTTAAAGCTTTCAGCAGGAACTGTATTCACCGGTTTCCACAAGGGCGATGACCAGTGGAAGCGCGCATGGGACCAAGCGCTGGATGTCGCGGGCTTGGTTTCAAAGCTTGGCGTTGAGCACCTTGTAGTTATTCCTGACCTATGGCGCTCAGACGCAACCGCAGAGGTTCTTGAGTCACGCGTGCTTGACAACGACCAGTGGAAGAAGCTGGCGGCCGGTCACGACAAGCTAGGCAAGGCCCTGCTTGAGGAATATGGAATCAAGCAGCAGTTCCACTCACACGCAGATAGCCACATCGGCACCTACGCCGAGGTCGAGCGATTTTTGCAGGAAACCAGCGCAGAGTTCACCAATCTATGTCTAGACACCGGACACTTTGCCTACTATCTCGGCGACAACGTCAAGCTGATGAACGCATATCCGGACCGCATCGGATACCTGCACCTAAAGCAGGTTCACCCAGACATCCTTGCTGAAGCGCTGAAGAACGACATGCCATTTGTTGACGCAGTGGCCAAGGGTGTTATGACCGAGCCTGGTTTTGAGGGTGTTCCAGAGTTTGCACCAATCATCGAAAAAGCTGCAGAGATCAACCCTGAGATGTTCGCAATCGTTGAGCAAGACATGTATGGCTGCGATGTCGACTTCCCGGCTCCAATCGCTGAACGAACCCTGAAGCACATAGCTTCGTGCACTAATGCAGCACGATTCTTCTAAAGTGCCCGGGCGGCAAACAATAACCAGAAAGTAAGTAATGTCAGATTTGAAAGTCGCCGTAGTTGGCGCAGGTTTAATGGGTGCTGACCACATCATTCGTATCGGCACTCGTATTGTCGGGGCAGTAGTCTCGGCTGTTGTTGAGCCAGACGAAGGCCGCGCACAGGATGCGCTAAAAAACGCCCCAGGGGCCCAGTGGTACCCAAATATCGATGCCGCAATCGCAGCAAAGGCCATGGATGCCGTTCTTATCGCCACCCCTGGTCAGTTCCACGAACCTGTTCTTTTGCCTGCATTGGCTGCCGGATTGCCGATCCTGTGCGAGAAACCTCTAACTCCAGATGCAGAGTCATCACTGCGAATCGTTGAGGCTGAAGTTGCCGGTGGCAAGCAGCTTATTCAGGTCGGATTTATGCGTCGTTTCGACGCCGGATACATTTCACTTCGTGAGCTAATTGCCTCAGGCAAGCAGGGCGAATTGCTCGGTTTGCACTGCGCGCATAGAAATCCAGCAGTGCCGGAAACTTATCACAACGACATGTTGATCTTTGACTCAGTTGTTCACGAAATTGATGTCGTTCGGTTCTTGACAGATTCGCCGATTCGCGCGATTGACGTTAAGCATATGAAGCGCAACGCGCTATCACCAGAGCGCCTGAATGAGCCAATTTTGGTTCTTCTTGAGACCGGAAACGATGTGTTGGCAACCGTTGAGATGAACGTTTCTGTTCAATTCGGCTACCAAGTCAAGACTGAGGCGGTGTTCCAAAAGGGCATTGCAGAAATTGGCCGCACAGCAGGAATGACCACATTCTTTGAGGGTCAAGTTGCAACCGAAGAGCACATGTCATTCAAAACCCGCTTTGCAGCTGCATACGACTCTCAGATTCAACGCTGGGTTAATGCAGTTAAGATGGGCACGATAGACGGCCCAAGTGCCTGGGACGGCTATTTGGCAGCAGCAGCAGTTGATGCCGGCGTTGAGGCAATTCGTTCAGGGGACCGAGTAGAGGTTTCTTACGCCGCGAAACCAGCGTTTTACAAATAAATCCGGCAAATAAAAAAGAGGCGAGCATTCGCCTCTTTTTTATTTAAGAAATGGTCCAGACTATTTTTCGACCAGGGTCACTTCAAAAGAATAAAGG
>JBEGSY010000108.1:0-3344 GCA_041179725.1 Actinomycetota bacterium
TTGGAAGTTTTACTGCCTTGGTTCCGAAGTTGGTGATGCTCTGCCAGCCATTTGGACGAGCAAAGTGAATCACCTTAGAGAAGAGTCCGTGGCCAATCCACTTAACTTCTTCTTTGGTCTGTAATTGTTTACGTAGTGCAACGATGTGACGGTAGAACTCGAGCATCGATCCAGCCTTGCCGTCCTCTGCCTCAACCGAGTACTTACCAAACCAATTCGGCATCGGTAGATGTGATCCGTTGCTACCGAAACCAAATGAGCTACCGTGAGTTGCCCAAGGCAGTGGCACACGGCAACCGTCGCGGCTAAGTCCTAGCTCAGGGTTGCGGAAGAACTGTGGGTCCTGCATGTCTTCGGCTGGGATTTCGAGAGCCTCAGGTAGTCCTAGTTCTTCACCCTGGTAGAAGTAGGTGCTGCCCGGCAGGGCTAGAAGCAACATGGTCATTGCCTTTGCACGGTTGGTTCCAAGTTCGAGGTCTAGCTTCGGGTCAAAGCGGTTGTCCTTGTACCAGCTACCCCAGTCCTTGACGCTTGGGTTGGCAAAGCGAGTCACGTGGCGAATGACGTCGTGGTTTGAAAGCACCCAGGTGGTTGAACTGCCGGTCTCGGCAGCTGCCTTCAGGTTCGACTTTGCAAGTTCGCGTACTTTTTTGATGTTCCAACCCGCGTAAAGCATGTCGAAGTTGAAGCTCTGACCAAGTCCCTTTTCACTTGCGTAAGCAGGGCGACGGTTTCCGTGAACCCAAGCTTCAGCAACGCCCATGCGAGGTGGGTCGTACTGGTTAAAGATTTCGCGCCAAGACGCGTAGATTTCGTGCACTTCGTCGCGGTCGAAAAGATCATCAGTGCCGTCGTTCTTCATCACCTTTACGTCGTATGAAGAGCGCTCAGGTAAGTGACCGTTCTTTAGATCCTTGATAAGAGCGTGAGCTACGTCAACGCGGTAGCCATCAACGCCACGGTCACACCAGAACTTGATGGTCTCGCGGAATGCCGCTCGAACTTCTTCGTTGTCCCAGTTCCAGTCAGGCTGCTCTGATGCGAAGAGGTGCATGTACCACTGACCAGGAGTTCCATCTGGTTCGGTGATGCGAGTCCAGGCGGTTGGTCCAAAGTGTGATGAAAGTTCTGACGGACGAATCTCTCCGTTAGCGCCTTTACCATCCCGGAAAATGTAGCGGTTGCGTTCTGGCGAACCAGGTGCGGCCTTTAGCGCTTCCTGGAACCACTTGTGACCAGAACCTGAGTGGTTAGGCACGATGTCGATGATTACGCGAATGCCAACCTTGTGCAGTTCGTCAATTACCTGATCGAACTCTTCTAGCGTTCCGATGCGTGGGTCGATGTTTCGGTAGTCGTCAACGTCATAACCACCATCGGCAAGCGCTGATGGGAAGAACGGTGAGAACCAAACGGCATCGATGCCTAGGCTCTTTAGATAAGGAACTCGTGCGAGTACACCCTTTAAGTCTCCGATGCCATCGCCATTGCCGTCGGCAAAGCTGCGCGGGTAGATCTGGTAAATAACGGCTTGGCGCCACCAGTCGGCTGGACCCTTTAGGAAGGTGTTTTCAGACATAGATATCTCGCTTATAAAGATGTGCGGATTTGGGTTAGCGCTCGACGATGAGGCTCTGGAAACAAGATTACCGCCTAGATGAATTACTCTTTTACGTATGAGCGCTAACAATCTCGCCGGAAAATCAGTATTTGTCTCGGGTTCATCCCGTGGTATCGGGGCCGCAACCGTCAAGCTTTTTGCCGATGCCGGGGCCAAGGTTGCCATCAACTACCGCGATAAAGAGGTACGTGCCAACAAGGTAGCCGAGGAGATTCGCGCTCGCGGTGGCGAGGCAATTGTGCTCAAGGCAGACCTCACCGATTACCAGACCGTTAGCGAGGCCCGCGATGCCATCAAGGACGCCTACGGCCACCTCGACTTCTTGGTTTTGAACGCCTCCGGCGGTATGGAAGTGGGCAAGGGTGAGGACTACGCCACCCGCCTAAACGTGGATGCTCAAGTGAACCTGGTTGAAACCATGTTGCCACTGCTTCACGAAGGCTCACGCATCGTTTTTGTCACCAGTCACCAGGCGCACTTTATTCACCAGGCACCAACCATGCCTGAGTACCTACCGGTGGCACTAAGCAAGCGCGCTGGCGAGGATGCACTTCGCGCCAAGATCCCCGCGCTCGCCGAACAGGGAATCGAATTCGTCGTGGTCTCTGGCGACATGATCGAAGGCACTGTTACCGCAACGCTTTTGGACCGAGTAAACCCAGGCGCAATCGAATCTCGCAAGGCTGCGGTTGGCAAGCTTTACAACGTTGAAGAATTTGCCGAAGAAATTTTCAAGGCTGCAAACTCTCCAGTGCCTGCCAACAACACAGTTTTGATTGGTGACACTAACTGGTTTGAAGACCAGGCTGGTTAGAAAACTAGTGATTACTTGGATAACCACCACGGAAAAATCTCCGTGGGTAGAACAGTCTTCACCAAACTTCACTAGCGTTCCCGGCATGCCTGGGGTTTTCATTGACAGCACAAAAACTGCACAAACAGTAGAAGGCTTTGGTGGATCATTCAACGAGTACGGCTGGTTGGCGCTAAAGCAACTTTCATCGAGTGACTTCGACGCCGTGATGCGCGATTTGTTCTTGCCCGGTGCCGGTTTGAACCTTGCACTTTGCCGCATGCCGGTGGCAGCAAATGATTTTTCTCGCGACTGGTATTCGTATGACGAAGTAGATGGCGACTTCGCACTCGAGCACTTCTCGATTGCCAACGATGAAGATACTTTGATTCCGTTTATCAACGAAGCAAAGAAGTATCAGCCAAAGCTAGCTCTCTGGGCTTCGCCTTGGAGTCCGCCAACTTGGATGAAGATCAACAAGCACTACGCCGGTGCGTTGCCTAACCCAGCGTTCAACACCGGAGCGGCAACCAATGGCCTACGCGAGGATCAGGTGCAAACCGAGGGCGTCGACAACTTCATCCTTGATGATCAATACCTAGATGCCTACGCTCGATACTTTGGCAAGTTCATCGATGCTTACCGAGCCGCCGGGATTGAAATTTCGATGGTTATGCCTCAGAACGAGTTCAATTCACCGCAGGTATTCCCAAGCTGTATCTGGTCTCCAGAGGGTTTGGCAAAGTTCATAAAGCACCTCGGCCCAGAGATGGAAAAGCGCGGCGTTGAGATTTTCTTTGGTACTCAAGAGCGTCCAGATGAAAACATGACGCTCAGCGTGATTGCCGATCCGGAAGCCGGCAAGTACATCAAGGGTGTTGGTGTGCAGTGGGGTGGCAAGGAAGCAACTCGCTATATTCACCGAGCGCT
>JBEGSY010000109.1:0-13039 GCA_041179725.1 Actinomycetota bacterium
AATCCATCTTCAGCAGTTGCCTTTAGCTGGTCGCCGCTGTCGAGAGTAATGCGAACTTCGCCTGAAGCCAGAATCGCGAGCATTGGCTCGTGACCTGGAAGCAAACCGATTTCACCTTCGACAGTCTTAGCGATTACCATCTTGGCTTCGCCAGACCATACGGCCTGATCGGCTGCTACAACTTCAACGCGTAGAGATGACATTACTTGCCTGATTCCTTCTGAATCTTCTCGTACTGCTCCATAACCATGTCTAGGCCACCAACGTTGAAGAAGGCCTGCTCTGGAATGTGGTCGAACTCTCCCGATGCAATCTTTGAGAAGCCTTCGATGGTCTCCTTGATTGGAACGGTTGAACCAGGAACACCGGTGAACTTAGTCGCCATGTAGGTGTTCTGAGACAAGTACTGCTGAATACGACGTGCTCGTGAAACGGTAACCTTGTCGTCTTCTGAAAGTTCTTCAACACCAAGAATCGCGATGATTTCCTGAAGTTCCTTGTTCTTCTGAAGAATTGCCTTCACACGAACTGCAGTCTCGTAGTGATCCTTGCTGATGTAGCGAGGGTCAAGAATACGAGAGGTCGAAGTAAGTGGGTCCACTGCTGGGTAAAGACCCTTCGAAGCGATTTCACGAGAAAGCTCGGTGGTCGCGTCCAAGTGGGCGAAGGTTGTTGCCGGAGCTGGGTCGGTGTAGTCATCCGCAGGCACGTAAATTGCCTGAAGTGAAGTAATCGAGTGACCACGGGTTGAGGTGATTCGCTCCTGGAGCAGACCCATCTCGTCAGCCAAGTTTGGCTGGTAACCCACAGCTGAAGGCATACGGCCTAGAAGGGTTGAAACCTCTGAACCGGCCTGAGTAAAGCGGAAGATGTTGTCGATGAACAACAGCACGTCCTGCTTCTGTACGTCACGGAAGTACTCAGCCATGGTTAGCGCTGAAAGTGCAACGCGAAGACGGGTCCCAGGTGGCTCATCCATCTGACCGAACACCAGCGCGGTCTTGTCGATAACACCTGACTCGGTCATTTCGTCGATTAGGTCGTTACCCTCACGAGTACGCTCACCCACACCGGCGAATACAGATACACCATCGTGGTTTTCTGCCACACGGTAAATCATTTCCTGGATCAAAACGGTCTTACCAACACCAGCACCACCGAAAAGACCAATCTTTCCACCTAGTACGTATGGGGTTAGTAAGTCGATGACCTTGATACCGGTCTCGAACATCTGAGTCTTTGACTCAAGCTGGTCGAAGGCAGGTGGCTGACGGTGGATTGACCAACGCTCGTTGACTTCAATCTTCTCGCCTGGAGCTGCGTTGAGCACCTCACCGGTCACGTTGAAAACCTTACCCTTGGTGACATCACCAACAGGAACAGAGATTGGAGCACCGGTGTCTTGCACCTGGCCGCCACGAACCAAACCGTCAGTTGGCTTTAGCGCGATGGCACGAACAACGTCGTCACCAAGGTGCTGAGCAACCTCGAGGGTAAGAGTGGTCTTTTCGCCGTTTAGGTCGATGACTGTGGTCAAAGCGTTGTAGATCTCCGGGATGGCATCGTGTGGGAACTCGATGTCAACAACCGGACCGGTTACACGCGCAATGCGACCAACGCCACCAGCTTTGACGGTCGACTTTGCGGTCGACTTAGCAGCTGGTGCTGCTGTCTTAGCGGCTGGCTTCTTCTTGGTTTCGGCCATGTCTCTTTCTTTCTCTTAGTCCTCGTCGCCAACGGTAGCCAATGCATCGGCTCCACCAACGATTTCGGAAATCTGTTGCGTAATTTCTGCCTGACGAGCCTGGTTGCTCAATCGGGTGTAGTTCAAAATCAACTTCTGTGCGTTGTCGGTAGCAGACTTCATAGCCTTCTGACGAGCAGCGTGCTCTGATGCAGCTGACTGCAACATTCCGTTGAAGATTCGGCTCTCGATGTATACCGGTAGCAGTGCGTCTAGAACCTTGTTTACATCTGGTTCAAATTCGTAAAGCGGGAATACCTCGTTGCTTGGGGCTTCGGCTTCTGCCTCAACTACCTCAAGAGGTAGCAGGCGAACTACTTCAGGCTCCTGAGCAATCATCGAAATAAAACGGTTGTAGATCAAGTGGATCTCGTCAACTCCACCGTCTGCGTAGTCCTTCATGAAGACTTCGAGAAGGGTGTCTGCAATCTCCTTGGCGGTGTCAACCTGAGGAAGGTCGGTGCCGCCAATCCACTGCTTTGCGCTTTCGCGACGACGGAATGAGAAGTTGCTAACTGCCTTTCGACCAACGAGGTAGTAAACAACTTCTTTACCCTGTTCGCGAAGAAGTGCGGTTAGCTGCTCTGCTTCTTTTAGAACGTTTGAAGAGAAGGCTCCGGCAAGACCGCGGTCTGATGTGAAAATCACAACTGCCGCGCGGTCAATGCGAGCCGGCTCGGTGGTTAGCGGGTGGTCAACGTTTGAGTAAGTTGCCACAGCAGAAACCGCACGAGTCACTGCGCGTGAATATGGAGTAGCTGCGGCTACACGCTGTTGCGCCTTGGCAATGCGTGACGCCGAGATCAACTCCATAGCGCGAGTGATCTTCTTAGTCGTCTGGGCAGACTTGATTTTCTGCCTATAGACGCGAAGTTGCGCTCCCATGATTCTCTGCCTTTACCTAAACCGAATTACTTCTTTTTCTTCTGCTTTACGATCTTCTCTTGGTGAACTTCTTCTTCACCCAGAGCCTCAGCGTTACCAGCTGATGCCAATGGAGCACCTTCGCTGGTAGCAAATGAACGCTTGAACTTCTTGATCTGTGAGTCAAGCTCGGCAACGGTGTCGTCGTCGAGGTTGTTGGTCTCACGGATAGTCTTCAACGCCTTGCTGTTGCGACGTAGGTGGTCTAGGAACTCACTCTCGAAACGCAGAATGTCGCTCACTGGGACTTCATCAAGCTTGCCGGTTGTACCAGCCCAGATTGAAACTGTCTGTTCCTCAACTGGGAATGGCGAGTACTGTGGCTGCTTTAGTAGCTCGGTCAAACGCGCACCACGAGCAAGCTGCTGACGTGAAGCTGCATCTAGGTCTGATGCGAACATCGCGAATGCCTCAAGTGAGCGGTACTGAGCAAGCTCAAGCTTCAGGGTTCCAGAAACCTTCTTAATTCCCTTAACCTGCGCTGCACCACCAACACGTGAAACCGAGATACCTACGTCAATAGCAGGACGCTGGTTTGAGTTGAAGAGGTCTGACTGCAAGAAGATCTGACCGTCGGTGATCGAAATCACGTTGGTCGGAATGTATGCAGAAACATCGTTTGCCTTGGTCTCGATGATTGGAAGTCCAGTCATCGAACCGGCGCCAAGCTCGTCGTTCAACTTTGCACAACGCTCTAGCAAGCGTGAGTGAAGGTAGAACACGTCACCTGGGTAAGCTTCACGTCCTGGTGGACGGCGAAGTAGCAATGACACTGCACGGTAGGCCTCGGCCTGCTTTGATAGGTCATCGAAAATGATGAGTACGTGCTTGCCGCCGTACATCCAGTGCTGACCAATTGCAGAACCGGTGTAAGGAGCTAGGTACTTGAAACCTGCTGGGTCTGATGCAGGTGAAGCAACGATGGTGGTGTACTCCATTGCGCCGGCTGCTTCAAGAGCACCCTTTACCGCAGCAATGGTTGACCCCTTCTGACCTACTGCAACGTAGATACAGCGAACCTGCTTCTTGACATCGCCACTCTCCCAGTTTGCTTTCTGGTTGATGATGGTGTCGATTGCGATTGCGGTCTTACCGGTCTGACGGTCACCAATGATTAGCTGACGCTGTCCGCGGCCAACAGGAATCATTGCGTCGATCGCCTTAATGCCGGTCTGAAGTGGTTCATGCACTGACTTACGGGCCATAACACCTGGAGCCTGAAGCTCAAGTGCACGACGACCCTCAGCCTTGATGTCGCCAAGACCATCGATTGGGTTACCTAGTGGGTCGACTACGCGACCGAGGAACTTGTCGCCAACCGGAACCGATAGAACTTCACCGGTTCGGTGAACTTCCATACCTTCTTCGATGCCCTCGAAGTTACCGAGAACAACGGTACCGATCTCGCGCTCGTCGAGGTTAAGAGCCAAGCCAAGTGTGCCATCGGCAAACTTGAGCAGCTCGTTAGCCATTGCGCTAGGCAAGCCTTCAACGTGTGCAATACCGTCACCGGCATCGATCACGTGACCAACCTCGGCCTTTGAAGCCTTAGCTGGCTCGTAAGACTTTACGAAGTCCTTGAGCGCGTCGCGAATCTCGTTCGGGCTGATTTTTAGATCTGCCATCTCGTTCCTCTACTTCTCGGTTTTACCCGTTTGTTTTCGTCTCGCTTATGCGAGTTGAAGTTTTGCTGCATTTAGACGGTTGCTTAGGCTTCCGTCGATAACATCTCCAGCGATCTGGATACGTACTCCGCCAAGAATTGATTCATCAATCTCAACGTTGAGTTTTAGGCTCTGACCGTAAGTCTTAGCCAAGCTCTTCTCTAGGCGAGCCAACTGCTTTGCATTGATTGGGCTTGCCACGGTAACCACTGCAACTAGGCGCTCTGCGTAAGCAGAAACCTGCTTTGCGAAGCTTTCTAGAACAGCAGACACGCGACGCTTGTTGGCACCAACAACTGCACGGCGCACCAACAGAGTTGCCTCAGGAGTTGACTTGCCCTTTAGCAGTGCGTCAACCAACTTAGCCTTTGCATCTGCGCCGGCGTTTTTGTCGGCGAGTGCAAACTGCAAGTCAGAATCGGTGTCGATTGCCTGCTGGAAAGCAAAAAGTGTTGACTCAAGTGCATCGAGCTTCTTTGCCTTGTCGGCGATTGAAGCAACCGTGTGCACGGCAAGAGTCTCAACTGCTGCAACCATATCGCTGGCCTTTGACCAACGAAGCACAACCAAAGCATTCAAGAAATCAAGCGAAGACTTTGAAGCGCTCTTGCCAAAAACTGACTTGATAACTTCTGCCTTTGCACTTCCCTCAGCGGAAGGATCTGAGAGTAGTCCGCGCAACTGTGACGAAGACGCAAGGATTGCGCCAATGCCAAACAGTTCTTCTGCGAACTTGATATCAGCCTTAGCAAGCAGTGGCTTCAATGCCGACTGCGCTTTAGCTAGCGATGCTCTGGTTGCACTTGCCATGGTTACTTCTTCTTGCTCTCTTCTGCTTCTAGCTCAGCCAAGAACTGATCAACAACGTTTGATGCAACCTTGTCATTCTTGAGGCTTTCGCCAACAACACTTGAAGCCAAATCGATAGCCAATGAACCAACCTCGGCACGAAGTGAAACGAGTGCCGCCTGGCGCTCTGCTTCAATCTGTGCTTTAGCTGTAGCAGTGATGCGTGCAGCTTCTGCAGCAGCCTGCTCCTTTAGTTCAGCGAGAATCTCTGCGCCTTCAGCGCGAGCGGTCTCGCGAATCTTTGCAGCTTCTGCACGTGCGGCAGCTTGCTCGGCTTCGATGTTTGCAGTCTTAGCTGCAGCTTCGGCCTGAGCCTTTTCAGCTGCTTCGAGGCGACCCTCGATAGCTTCGGTGCGTGCATCTAGGTTCTTCTTGAAGTTCGGCAAAACGCGGAACCAGAAGAAAGCCAACAGGATTACGAAGACCACCGATGACCAGAGCAAATCGTAAGACGCAGGAATCAGAGGGTTAGGCGCTGCCTCACCCTCCGCTGCGTTAGCGAGAATTCTGAAAATCATTGGTTATTTACCTGACTGATTAACCGAAGATGAATGGGGTTGCAAGACCGATTAGCGCTAGCGCTTCGGTAAATGCGATACCAAGCCACATGGTTACCTGCAGACGAGCTGCAAGTTCAGGCTGGCGTGCGATTGATTCGATGGTCTTTGAAACTACTAGACCTACACCAATACCAGGACCTACTGCTGCTAGACCGTAGCCAACTACTGCTAGGTTGCCCGATAGTGCGGCGATGTTTGTTACGTCCACTTGTTATTTCCTTCCGTGGTTTAGAACTAACGGTTGCTAGTTCTTAGTGTTCATCTGCCAAGGCCAACTGAATGTAGACCGTGGTTAGAAGAGTAAATACGTATGCCTGCAGGAACGCCACCAGGATCTCAAAGAGAGTGAAGACGAATCCGAACAGGAATGTTCCCGCTCCAAACAGCTTGAAGAAGCCATCTGCGTTGAAGAGGAAAAACTGAGTTGCCGAGAAACAGAGCACTAGCAACAAGTGGCCAGCAATCATGTTCATAGTCAAACGCAGTGCGAGCGTTACCGGACGAAGAATGAAGGTCGATAGCAATTCAATTGGGGTTACCAAAACCAAGAATGCTTTTGGAACACCGGCCGGGAAAAGCGCCGCACTAAAGAAGTGTCCGCCGTGCTTCTTTACTCCCGCGTAAATGAATGTTACGTAAGCGGCGAGCGCGAGAACAATCGGCAAACCAATTACCGAAGTTCCAGCGATGTTCAGGCCAGGAATAATTCCGGTGATGTTCATACCTAGCACGATGAAGAAAGTTGTGGTGAGCAAAGGCAAGAAACGGTCGCCGTCCTTTTCACCAAGCTGATCGTGCGCAATTGACTTGCGAACAAAGTTGAGAGAAATTTCACCCATCAACTGGAAGCGGCTTGGCACTAGCTGTCCGGTCTTGTAAGCCTTCTTAAACTTTCCTGACCAGAGCCAGAAAATAACCAAGATCAAAGCGGTTACCAAAAGACGAATCAACATGATTCGGTTTAGCGCAAATGGGGTGCCCTCGAAAGCAACAATCTCTGGGTAGAACTCCATGATCGAAGGAGCGTGAAAACCGCCTGACTCCTCAGAGCTGGCTGCAAAAGGAAGCAGGTTCACGAGATTAGCTAACAGCGCAGGCTCCTGTGTCGGGGCAAGTGCAAAACACTCGCGGCGATTGGGGGTGTTTGAACGGAATTTTGCCCCGTTCTGAGAGTAATTCTAACAGCATCAAACCCAGTGAAATTGCGGTTTCCCGTCCATATGCAGATGAATTTTCAGATTAGTTGCCGACGGTGGGAATTCGGGTTTTGAAGACCACAATTGCGTCCAAAGCCAGGCTGCCAATTACCGAAACCACGATGCAAACAAAGAGGATTGGCCCAACGATAAAGGTCGCCCCCTTGAGAAGGAGCACTAGGCCAATAAAGATGAGTAGTTTGGCAATCCAACCGCCTAGCACCACACCAAAGAAGCCACCAAGGGAGAGCTTTCCGCCAAGCCAGACGCTCAGAGCCGTCATCGAGACAAAGACCAGTGCCATGGCCGCACCAATTAGTGCACTGACCAACCCCGCTGTCGCGGCTACAAAGAACCCGATCAAACCACCGATCAGTGCGATTGCACCAATCAGCAAGGACCCCTGTTTCAAAACGCGGGTGAATAGCAATTCGCTTGGACTAGGCATTTAGCTTCGCTTTCTGACTTTTTCGGATGATTGGCCAAACCGTGTAAGTGGTTGCCAAAATTACGCCAACCACATCGAAAGCCACAATTGCTTGCCATGGCCAGAAAAAAAACAACAGGCAGCTGACCGAAATCAAAGCCGTCCAGATGTAGAAAACCAAAACCGAGCCAACATGGCCGTGACCGAAATCTTGGAGTCGGTGGTGCAGATGCTGACGGTCTGCAGCGAAAGGCGATTTACCAGCGCGCAGTCGTCGAAGCACCGCAAGCGAAAAATCGAGCAGCGGAAGGATAAGAATCGCAAGCGGCAAAATCAACGGAATGAATGCCGGCAGTAGGTCGTCTCGCCCAACCATGTGTGGATCGATTTGACCGGTAACTGTAAGCGCCGAGGTCGCCATAAGTAAACCGAGTAGCATCGCACCAGAGTCACCCATGAATATTTTTGCCGGGCGCCAGTTGTGTGGGAGGAAGCCAACACACATTCCGATAACGATTGCCGAAATTAAGCCGGCGATGTTGAAGTAGTTCGTCGGCGAGGTTTTTTGCGCGAGCAAATATGTGTAGCCAAAAAAAGTTAGCGTGCCGATAAGTGCAACTCCGCTCACCAAACCATCGAGACCATCGATAAAGTTCACAGCGTTCATTACCAATACCGTTAGGAAAACCGTCGCCACCAATGAAGTTCCAAAACTTCCGATGGTTAGTCCACCAATCGGAAGCGAAACTATCTGCACGCCTTGCCAGGCAAGTACTCCGGCAACCACAAATTGCCCAGCCAGCTTCAGCGTCCAGTCGAGGTCGTAGAGATCATCCAAGAAACCAATCACTGTGATGATTGCCGCTGCCGCAACGATGGCAAGGATGTGAATCGGATCGGCAAATACGCTGCGGAACCAGCCGAACAATCCTGCTGAGCCCATGGCTATAAGGAATCCGATAAACATGGCGACTCCGCCGAGGCGAGGTGTCGGCTTGGTGTGTACGTCACGTGCACGTATCTGCGGGTACAGCTTGTACTTGTGGCTCACCTTTAGCGTGGCCCAGGTGGCAAGGTAAGTAACCACAGCTGCAATCAGCGCAATCAAAACGTAGGCGCGCATTACTTATCTTCTGCCAGTAGCTCGCCGACCACAGATTTGATTTGCGCTTTCTTAAGTGCACCAAGTCGGACGATGCGAATCTTGCCGTCTGGGTTTTCATTCGTAATTGCAGTGAGATCCAAAATGGTTGACGCCTCACCCTTGGGTGAATTGCCAGCATCAAGAAAAACTTGGACGCTCTTGTCAAGGTAATCGACTGCCTGCTGACAAGTTGTTGCTGCCGGTTCGCCGGTGAGATTTGCGCTAGACACGGCAAGAGGTCCGGTCTCTGCTAAGAGCGCGAGTGCAATCTTGTGATCCGGCATACGAAGCGCAACGGTCCCCTTGGTTTCACCCAGCTCCCAAGACAGTGCAGGTTGCGCTTTAAAAATCATGGTGAGCGCGCCCGGCCAAAATACTTCTGCAAGTTTCAAAGCAATCTCTGGCACGTAATCGGCAAGTGCCTTAAGAGTGTCGATGTTGCCAATCAAAACCGGTGGTGGTGATTGCGCAGTACGGCCCTTGGCGTCGAGCAGCGCTTGAACTCCGCTAGGGGAAAAAGCATCGGCTGCGATTCCGTAGACGGTGTCAGTGGGCAACACGACGAGTTCGTTTCGCTGAAGAGCCACTTTGGCGAGACGCATTCCAGTTAGTAGCTCGGTATCAACGGAGCAGTCAAATACTTTTTGCATTTGTCGCTCCTTTACTTGATTGCGCTTACCGCTCTGTCGCGATTGGTCAAATCTTTATGTGCGGTGACCTGTTGCCACCCATCTGCCAATAGTAATTCACACACCTGTGCCGACTGGCTGTCGGCGTGCTCAATCACCAAGGTGCCACCGGCACGCAACAATCTCGCCGCGGTATTCGAAACCTGACGAATCACATCCAGTCCATCTGCTCCCCCGTAGAGCGCAAGGCTCGGGTCGAACAGGTGCACCTCGGGGTCGATTGGCACCATGTCGGCCGGAATATAAGGAGGATTCGAAATCACCACTGAAACTGAACCATTTAGCGTATTGAAGCAGTCGGCTAAGTCACCGAGGCTAAGTTCGGCTCCCGGATACTTGGCGAAATTTTGGCTAGTAAACGCGTGCGCCTCTGGCGATTTTTCCACCGCGAAAACTCGAGCATTAGGCACCTCGGTGTGCATTGCTAAAGCGATTGCTCCACTGCCCGTGCCTAGATCTACCGCTATTGGCTCGGGAGTGGCATCTGCACGTAAAACGTCGATGGCAATCTGAACGACCGATTCGGTTTCTGGCCGAGGTATGAATACTCCACGACCAACATAGAGCTCGAGCTGACGGAAGTAAGCAACTCCGGTTAGGTGCTGCAGCGGTTCGCGCGCAAATCGGCGACCGAATAGATCATTGAGTTGCTTAAGTTTGTCTTCTTCGATTTCGACATCGGCAATCAGCGCACTTTGAACCTGCCCGCGAGAAAATTCGAGTACGTGACCAACTAGAAGTTCAACGTCTACCTGGGCGTTATCGATACCGACACTTGCGAGTTTTTCAACCGCGTGGGCTACCACGTCGCGAAGAAGCATTAGTTACTTTTCGGCACCGAGCGCAGCTAGTCGCGCTTCTTCATCCATTTGAATTGCAGACTGAACCACTGGCTCGAGTGCGCCATCCATTACCTGGTCTAGGTTGTAAGACTTGTAACCGGTGCGGTGATCCGCGATGCGGTTTTCTGGAAAATTGTATGTTCGAATTCGCTCGCTACGGTCTACGGTACGAACTTGAGATTTACGAGCGGCTGACTGCTCGGCTTCGATTGCCTCTTGCTGAGCGGCGAGGATGCGGGCACGAAGCACACGCATCGCTGCTTCACGGTTTTGCAACTGAGACTTTTCGTTCTGCATCGAAACCACAATTCCGGTTGGAAGGTGTGTGATTCGAACGGCGGAGTCTGTGGTGTTAACCGACTGACCACCGGGGCCAGAGGAACGATAAACATCGATGCGAATATCGTTCTGACTGATTTCCACTTCTTCAGGTTCGTCGACTTCTGGGAAGACCAGAACTCCGGCAGCCGAAGTGTGAATGCGTCCCTGAGTTTCAGTCACCGGAACGCGCTGCACGCGGTGCACTCCACCCTCGTACTTCAGGTGGGCATAGACACCCTGAGCCGGATCCGTTGCACTCGACTTGATAGCAAGCTGAACATCCTTGTACCCGCCGAGGTCCGACTCGTTCTTGTCGAGAATCTCGGTCTTCCAACCCTTTGAGTTGGCGTACTGAATGTACATGCGAAGGAGATCGGCAGCGAATAGCGCAGACTCGGCTCCGCCTTCTCCAGCCTTGATTTCCATGATGACATCGCGCCCATCATCTGGGTCGCGCGGAATCAAAAGTCTACGTAGCTTTTCGCGAGCATCGACCAACTTAGTCTCGTTGCTGGTTACCTCTTCAGCAAAGGCATCGTCTTCTTTAGCAAGTTCCTTTGCCGCTGCTAAGTCGTCGGTGATTTGAAGCACCGAATTATAAGCAGCCACGATGGTGCTCAACTCCGCATAACGACGGTTGAGCTTTTTAGCCAAAGCAGGATTAGCGTGCACGCTGGCATCAGAAAGCTTCTCCTGAAGTTCAGCGTGCTCCGCTAAAAGAGCCTGTACTGAATCGAGCAATTAATTACTCTCCGTCTGAACCTGAAGGAACTGGCATTGACTTCTGAACCTGCATTAGGAACTCAACGTTGCTTGAGGTTTCCTTCAATCGGTTAAGCACAAGCTCAAGTGCTTGCTGCTGCTCAAGTCCGGCAAGTGCTCGACGGAGCTTCCAGATGACCTTGGTCTCGTCTGGACCCATCAGCATTTCTTCGCGACGGGTACCTGATGCATTTACGTCTACAGCAGGGAAGATTCGCTTGTCAGCAAGTGCACGAGACAAACGAAGTTCCATGTTTCCGGTTCCCTTGAACTCTTCAAAGATGATTTCGTCCATCTTTGAACCGGTCTCTACCAATGCGGTAGCAAGAATGGTTAGCGATCCACCGTTTTCGATGTTACGAGCGGCACCGAAGAAACGCTTTGGTGGATACAACGCAGCTGAGTCCACACCACCGGAAAGGATTCGCCCTGATGCCGGTGCGCTTAGGTTGTAAGCACGACCAAGACGAGTGATCGAGTCGAGAAGCACCACTACATCGTGACCAAGTTCAACCAAACGCTTTGCGCGCTCAATCGCCAACTCGGCAACAGTGGTGTGGTCTTCTGCAGGACGGTCGAAGGTTGATGCAATGACTTCACCCTTCACGGTGCGCTGCATGTCGGTAACTTCTTCCGGACGCTCATCAACCAAGACCACCATCATGTGAACTTCTGGGTTGTTGGTGGTGATTGCATTAGCAATCGCCTGGAGCACGAGTGTCTTACCCGCCTTAGGTGGTGAAACGATTAGTCCACGCTGACCTTTACCGATTGGTGAAACCAAGTCGATGATTCGAGTGCTTAGCTTCTGAGACTCGGTCTCGAGACGCAGACGCTCCTGCGGATACAAAGGTGTCAGCTTGCCGAACTCAACACGAGCTCCGGCTTCTTCCAAAGTCTGGCCGTTAACTGAGTCAACGCGAACGATTGCGTTGAACTTCTGACGGCCCTGGCCTTCGCCTTCCTTAGGCTGACGAATTGCACCAACTACGGCGTCACCCTTGCGCAGGTTGTACTTCTTTACCTGACCGAGTGAAACGTAAACGTCGTTGTTACCTGGCAGGTATCCGCTGGTACGAACGAACGCGTAGTTGTCAAGTACGTCAAGAATTCCGGCAACTGGAACCAGGATGTCGTCTGGAGAGATCTCCGGCTCGACTTCATCGCGGTCGTTGTTGCGGTTATTGTTACCGCGGCGGTCGCGGAAACGATCGCGGTTACGGTTACGGTTACGGTTGTTGTTATTGCCGCGACGCTCGTCGTTGAAATCACGCTCGTTGCGTGAATCATTTCCACGAGTCTCGTTGTCCTTGTTAGCAGACTCTTTCTTTTCAGTCTTCTCTGTTGGAGCCTCTGATTTTTCGGTTGAAGCTGATGCTTCCTTAGCAGCCCCACCGCGACGGTTGCGCGGGTTGCGCTTTGGTTCTGAAGATTCGTTGTTGCTTTCAGCTGCAGGAGCCTCAGTCGCCGGGCGACGGGTCTTCTTTACCGCAGTGGTTTCCTGGATTTCATCCATGATTGATTACTCTTTCTAGATTTCGCAGCATCGGTATAGGTCGTGCGCGTTCGCAGATTGCGATTTAGGGATACACCTAGAAGCGTTCGGATTGAACTGCTTGATTAGTGGTGCGTTACTACTGTAGCACCCTTGAAGTCCACGGCAAGCAGCAAGGCGCGCCACTGTGGATACTTTTCGGCAGCTAACTTTGCTGCGGCAAGGCGCTCAGCAGGGTCGCTGGCCAATACCAGTACCGATGGGCCGGCTCCTGAAACCACGGCCGCGTGACCGTGAGCTCGCATGAGTTGCACCAGCGCGTTGGTCTCCGGCATTGCTTCGGCACGGTAGTCCTGGTGCAAGCGGTCCTCGGTGGCAGCAAGCAGTAGCTCTGGGCTCTGGGTTAGAGCAGCCACCAAAAG
>JBEGSY010000110.1:0-7639 GCA_041179725.1 Actinomycetota bacterium
ACAAGGTTGGCGAAATTGCCAAGGCTGCCAAAGATGCTGGAGTATCGATTCGAATCGGTGTCAATGCCGGTTCGCTCGATCCACGTCTGCTCGAAAAGTATGGCAAGGCAACTCCAGAAGCTTTGGTTGAATCTGCAGTTTGGGAAGCTTCGTTGTTTGAAGAGCACGACTTTCACGATTTCAAGATTTCGGTAAAGCACAACGACCCTGTGGTTATGGTTCGTGCCTATGAACTTTTGGCAGAGCGCGGTGATTGGCCGCTTCACCTCGGTGTAACTGAGGCTGGCCCGGCGTTCCAGGGAACCATTAAGTCTTCGGTTGCTTTCGGTGCGTTGTTGTCTAAGGGCATCGGCGACACCATTCGTGTTTCACTTTCTGCACCACCGGTTGAAGAAATCAAAGTTGGTTCACAGATTCTTGAGAGCCTAAACCTTCGTCCGCGCAAACTCGAAATCGTTAGTTGCCCATCTTGTGGTCGCGCTCAAGTTGACGTTTACACCTTGGCTAACCAGGTCACTGCCGGCCTTGAAAAAATGACGGTCCCACTTCGTGTTGCTGTGATGGGTTGTGTAGTTAATGGTCCGGGCGAAGCTCGCGAAGCAGACCTCGGAGTTGCATCAGGTAACGGTAAGGGCCAGATCTTTGTGAAGGGTGAGGTCATCAAGACTGTGCCTGAATCTGAAATTGTGGCAACCCTGATTGAAGAGGCAAACAAGATTGCCGCAACCATGGATCCGGCTCTGGTAGGTAGCCCGCAGGTAGTTGTAGCCCAAGATAAATAGGTCTTGCCGGTAAACTCGCCTGTATGCCAGTTCGCCTAAGTTCACTGTTCCTGCGCACCCTGCGCGAAGACCCAGCCGATGCCGATGTCGAGAGCCACAAGCTACTTCTTCGCGCCGGGTACATTCGCCGCGCCGGAGCCGGTCTCTACAGTTGGCTACCGCTTGGCTTGGCAGTAAAGGCCAAGATCGAGCAGGTCATCCGCGAAGAGATGGCACGAGCTGGCGCTCAAGAAGTTTTCTTCCCAGCGCTTTTGCCACGCGAACCATTTGAGGCGACCGGCCGCTGGACCGAATACGGCGACAACCTTTTCCGCCTGCAGGACCGTAAAAAAGGCGACTACCTGTTGGCACCAACTCACGAAGAGATGTTCACCCTGATGGTGAAGGATCTCTACAGTTCTTACAAAGATTTGCCGGTTTGCTTGTACCAGATTCAAAACAAGTACCGCGATGAAGCGCGCCCTCGCGCCGGTTTGCTTCGCGGTCGTGAATTCGTGATGAAGGATGCCTACTCGTTTGACATCGACGACGAAGGATTGGCAAAGGCCTACCAGGCGCAGCGTGATGCCTACGAGCGTATCTTCAATCGTCTTGGTGTTGACTACGTTGTGGTCAAGGCAGACGCTGGAGCCATGGGTGGAAGTGCGTCGGAAGAATTCCTTTCACCGTCACCAATCGGTGAAGACACATTTGTTCGTTCGGCAGGTGGTTACGCTGCAAACGTTGAAGCCGTAAAAACAGTTGCGCCTGCAGCAAAGTCAATTGACGGATTGCCAGAAGCGGAAGTGCTGGACACTCCAAACACTCCTACCATCGAAACTTTGGTTGAGTACTTCAACTCTGTGCATGGAAAAAACATCACAGCTGCAGACACTTTAAAGAACGTTGTGCTCGCTCTAACTTCACCTGAGGGCAAGCGCTCACTAGTAATCGTTGGTGTTCCTGGTGATCGTGAAGTTGATGCCAAGCGTGCAGAGGCTGCCTTTGGTCCAAACGAAGTAGAGCCGGCCAATGACGCTGATTTCGAAAAATACCCTGCATTGGTCAAGGGCTACATCGGCCCGGTAAAGATCGAAGGCGTTCGCTACCTGATCGATCCTCGCGTTGTCGATGGCACTTCATGGGTTACCGGAGCGAATGAAAAGGGCAAGCACGTTTACGGTTTGGTTGCCGGTCGCGACTTCGTCGCAGATGGCATCGCAGATATCGCCGAGGTTCGTGAGGGAGATGCGTCACCTGATGGATCAGGTCCGCTGCATCTTGCTCGCGGTATCGAAATCGGCCACGTCTTCCAGTTGGGTCGCAAGTATGCCGAGGCACTTGGCCTTCAGGTGCTCGATGAAAACGGCAAGTTGGTAACCGTGACCATGGGCTCATACGGCATCGGGGTAACCCGCCTGGTCGCGGTATTGGCAGAGGCTAACCACGACGACAAGGGCTTGATTTGGCCGGAGGCAGTTTCACCGGCAGACGTCTACATCGTTGCCGCCGGTAAGGACGATCATGTCTTCGAGGCAGCAGAGAAGTTGGCTGCCGAGTTTGAAGCGGCCGGTAAGAGCGTGATTTTGGACGACCGGCAGAAAGT
This sequence comes from Actinomycetota bacterium, assembly GCA_041179725.1. GTDB lineage: Bacteria > Actinomycetota > Actinomycetes > Actinomycetales > Microbacteriaceae > Rhodoluna. Next base: position 2,368 of record JBEGSY010000110.1, read on the forward strand.
CAGCCCTGGCGTTAAGTTCAGCGATGCCGAACTCGTCGGAGTGCCGCACGTGGTGATTTGTGGCAAGGGCTTAGAGAACGGCGAAGTCGATCACTGGAACAGACGCTCTGGCGAACGAAGCGCAGTCGCACTAAACTCTGCTGTGCAGCATATTTTTTCATAACTAACTATTGGCCGGGAGGCAGCGCTCATGGATATCGACCTCGGAGTACTGCGACTGCTCGAACGTGAAAAAGAAATTCCGTTCACCGAATTAGTTTCAATCATCGAAGAAGCCATTCTCGCGGCTTACTACAAGCACGTGCACCTAGATCCAAAGGAACACCGTGCTCGCGCAGTGCTGGATCAAAAAACTGGCCACGTGCAAATTTTCGAAATTCTTCGTGACGAAGAAACTGGCGAGACCTCTGAAAAAGATGCAACTCCAGAAAACTTTGGTCGTATTGCTGCCAATTCTGCAAAGCAGGTTATTGCAACTCGTTTACGCGACATCAATGACGAAGGACTGCTTGGCGAATTCAAGGGCAAAGAAGGCGACATCGTCACCGGTGTAATTCAGCAAGGACCACGTCCTTACATGATTCACGTTGACCTCGGCACCATTGAGGCTTTGCTTCCACCAGAAGAGCAGGTACCGGGCGAGGATTACTCACACGGCAAGCGTCTTCGCGTGTTGGTGACCAACGTTTCGAAGGGAACACGTGGTCCACAGGTAACTGTTTCGAGAACCCACAAGACTTTGGTACGAAAGTTGTTTGCACTTGAGGTTCCAGAAATCGCCAACGGTCAGGTTGAAATCGTTCAGGTGGCTCGTGAAGCTGGTCACCGCACCAAGATTGCGGTTCGTGCACACGAAGCCGGAGTCAATGCCAAGGGAGCTTGCATCGGTGAACTAGGGCAGCGTGTTCGCGCGGTTCAGGCTGAGCTAAACGAAGAGAAAATCGACATCGTTGACTACAACGCTGACATCTGCGAGTTCGTCAGTCAGGCACTTTCGCCTGCCAAGGTTTCGAGCGCATACATTTTGAACCCAGGCGACCCGAAGGCCACTGGTGAGGCCAAGGCTCCGCATGTCCGTGCCCTTGTCCCGGACTACCAGCTTTCACTGGCTATCGGTAAGGAAGGGCAAAATGTCCGCCTGGCCGCCAAGCTAACCGGCGCCAAGATTGACGTTCAGCCAGAGAGCATCCTCGAGGGCGACGACTAAAACTACTCCTCACGTAATAGGGAAGTGGCAGGTTAGAATGGAACCAGTTAGAACCTGTGTTGGCTGTCGCCAGCATGACAATCGAGCAAATCTCCTTCGAGTTGTGGCTAATTCTCAAGAATTGGTTTTCGATGCGTTGGCAACGATGCCCGGTCGTGGAGCTTGGGTACACCAACAGTGTTTACAACTCGCAATTGATCGCGGTGCATTTGCTCGAGGTCTCAGAGTTGCAAATAAAGGTCTTTCACTTAATAAAGAACAGGCAGAAATGATGTTGGCAAAAAATGAGTAGCTCGAAATGAGCCTCCTAAAGCTTTAACGGCCTGCCCTGTTTGGGGTTGGCCCCAAACAGAAGGAAACAATTAAGTGGCGCTACCACGCGTATACGACATTGCTAAAGAACTTGGTATCGATTCCAAGGTTGCTTTGGCCAAACTGGCTGAACTCGGAGAGTTCGTAAAGTCAGGATCATCTACCATCACACCTCCGGTGGCAAAGAAACTTCGCGAAGCATTCCCAGATGCCAAGCCAAAAGAGGAAGCTCCGAAGAAGGCTCCAGCTAAGAAAGCTGCTGCGAAAACTGAAGAGGCTCCGGCTGTTGAAGCTCCAGTAGTTGAAGAGGCTCCAGTTGCGGCACCAAAGCCTGGCGCGAAGGCGAAGGCTAAGCCAGCTGCAGAAACACCTGCACCTGAAGCAGCTGCACCTGCAGCAACGCCTTCGCTACCAACTCCAACACTTCCTTCACCTATTCCAGGCATCCCGCGTCCGGGTAACAACCCATTTGCGGCGAGCCAGGGAATGGGAATTCCACGTCCGGTAGCACGTCCGGGTGGAAACAATCCTTTCGCTCCATCACGCAATGGTGGCGGAGCTCCACGTCCGGGTGGACCACGTCCAGCCGGTGGTGGAGCGCCTCGTCCGGGTGGACCACGTCCAGCTGGAGCCGGCGGAGCACCACGTCCAGGTTTCGGTGGCGGAGCACCTCGTCCGGGTGGGGCACCAGCCGGTGGCGGTAACTTCCCACCTCGTCCAGGCGGTGGCCCAGGTGGCGGTCGCGGTCGCGGTGTTGGCGGCGGTACCGCCGGCGCGTTCGGTAAGGGCGGCGGCAAGGGCAGCAAGGCTCGCAAGTCGAAGCGCGCGAAACGCGAAGAGTACGAGCAGAGAAATGCACCGAGCCTTGGTGGAGCAGTTGTTCCTCGCGGCGATGGCAGCACTGTTATTCGTCTTCGCCGTGGATCTAGCATCCAAGACTTCGCAGACAAGATTGACACCAATGCTGGTCAGTTGATCACCGTTTTGTTCCACCTCGGTCAGATGACCACTGCAACCGCGTCACTCGACGAAGAGACTTTCCAGATTCTTGGAGAAGAACTTGGTTACAAGGTTGAGGTTGTTTCACCTGAGGATGAAGAGAAGGAGCTATTCGAAAGCTTCGGTCTCGACATTTCAACCGAGTACGAAGACGACGAAGACGACCTAATCGTTCGACCTCCAGTGGTAACTGTTATGGGTCACGTTGACCACGGTAAGACTCGTTTGCTTGACTCGATTCGTAACGCGAACGTTCAGGCCGGCGAAGCTGGTGGAATTACTCAGCACATTGGTGCATACCAGGTGCACGCAATTCACGAAGGCGTCGATCGAGCCATTACCTTTATCGATACTCCGGGTCACGAAGCGTTCACCGCTATGCGTGCTCGTGGTGCACAGGTAACTGACATTGCAATCCTTGTGGTAGCTGCAGACGACGGCGTTATGCCTCAGACAGTTGAAGCGTTGAACCACGCTCAGTCTGCCGGCGTGCCAATCGTGGTCGCAGTCAACAAGACCGATAAAGAAGGTGCTAATCCAGCCAAGATTCGTCAGCAGCTAACCGAGTTCAACTTGGTAGCTGAAGAATACGGTGGAGACGTAATGTTCGTCGACGTCTCTGCTTTGACTGGCAAGGGCATCCCTGAACTACTAGATGCAGTGTTACTTGTTGCTGATGCAGCAATCGACTTGCGCGCCAACCCTAACCGCGATGCTCGTGGTGTTGCTATCGAAGCGAACCTCGACAAGGGTCGTGGTTCAGTTGCTACCGTTCTGATTCAGTCTGGAACCCTTGAGGTTGGAGACTCAATCGTTGCCGGTGCGGCACACGGTCGTGTTCGTGCGATGTTTGACGAGAACGGTGTGGCGGTTGAAGCCGCTGGTCCATCTCGTCCGGTGCAGGTACTTGGTTTGCAATCAGTTCCTCGCGCGGGTGACACCTTCGTGGTTGCTGAAGACGAGCGCCAGGCTCGCCAAATCGCTGAAAAGCGTGAGGCCGCCGACCGCAACGCCCTATTGGCCAAGACTCGCAAGCGCGTTAGCCTCGAAGACTTCACCAAGGCACTCGAAGACGGCAAGGTTGAGGCTCTCAACTTGGTCATCAAGGGTGACGTATCTGGTGCGGTTGAAGCACTTGAAGACTCGCTTCTCAAGATCGAAGTGGACGACAGCGTGCAGCTACGTATCATCCACCGCGGTGTTGGTGCAATTACAGAGTCAGACGTCAACTTGGCTACAGTCGACAACGCAATCATCATCGGATTCAACGTCAAGCCAGATAACAAGGCTCGCGAACGTGCCGACCGCGAAGGCGTCGACATTCGTCAGTACTCAGTTATCTATGCAGCACTTGATGACATTGAGAAGGCCCTCAAGGGAATGCTCAAGCCAGAGTACGAAGAAGTGCAGACCGGTACCGCAGAGGTGCGTGAACTGTTCAAGTCTTCAAAGGTTGGAACTATTGCTGGTTCGATCGTTCGCTCTGGTTCAATCAAGCGCAACGCAAAGGCTCGAGTACTTCGCGCAGGCAAGGTAATCGCAGACAACCTATCTATCGATTCGCTAAAGCGTTTCAAGGATGACGCCAACGAAGTTAAGACTGACTTCGAATGTGGTATTGGACTTGATGGATTCAACGAACTCGAGCTAGAAGACATCATCGAAACCTTCGAGATGCGCGAGAAGCCGCGAGTCTAAAGTGGTTGATCACGCACGAGCTAGGAAGCTAGCAGAACGAATTAAGGTACTAGTGGCCGAAGCCCTTGAGAAGGCGGTCAAAGATCCCGACTTGGGCTTCGTCACTATTACCGATGTCAAGGTAACTCCGGATTTGCAGCACGCCAAAATTTTCTACACCGTTTATGGCAGCGAAGATGACAAAGCGCGCAGCAAAGCAATCATGGAAAAGAACCAGGGTTTACTTCGTCGCGAAGTTGGTCGAGGGCTTTCTATTCGCTTGACCCCAACCATCGAGCTTGAGATGGATGAGATTCAGGAGAATGCTGCTCACCTCAATGATTTGCTCGCCGAGGCCAAGGCTCGCGACGCAGAAATTCACGACCTTGCCGAAAAAGCTAAGTTCGCTGGCGACGCCAACCCTTACAAAGAGCCAAAGCAGCACTCAGACGACGAGGACTAATGACCTCGGGGCTAGTGTTCATTGACAAGCCATCTGGCTGGACCAGCCACGACATCGTCGCCAAACTCCGCGGAATTGCTGATACTCGTCGTGTCGGTCACGCCGGCACCCTGGATCCCATGGCTACTGGACTTTTAGTTCTTGGCGTCGATGCCGGCACCAAGCTACTTACCTTCCTGGTCGGCGCAAACAAAACTTATGAGGCTCGCATTCGACTCGGCGCCAGCACCATCACCGATGACGCCGAAGGTGAAATAACTTCGACCGCCGACGCCAGTGGAATTACTCGCGAGCAGATAGAACAAGCCCTCGAAAATCTTCGCGGCGAAATCATGCAGGTGCCATCGTCGGTTTCGGCAATAAAGGTAAACGGCGAACGAGCATACGCAAAAGTTCGCGGGGGAGACGAAGTCAAACTCGCTGCGAGACCGATCGCTATTCACAAATTTGATATCACGAGTGCCCCAGTTGCAGTTGATGGTTTTCTCGACTTCGATGTGGTGATTGAATGCTCCAGTGGTACCTACATTCGCGCGCTGGCTCGCGATCTTGGTGCTGCTCTAAAGGTTGGCGGTCATCTCACTGCACTACGTCGCACCAAAGTTGGCGACTAC
>JBEGSY010000111.1:0-18101 GCA_041179725.1 Actinomycetota bacterium
ATTTCGACCAATAGTGCCTCCAGCATGTCGGATTGCATCCAAATTGCCCGACTCGAAGCCACCCAGTAACACAATTACCGAACCGTTTGGACCCGGCACTCGAGTTGTTGAGTCTGACGAATTCTTCGCACCAAGCTTCCCAAGATCGTGCTCAGCGGTTAAACCAAGTGCAATTAGGTTTTCGGCAACAGCCAATTTTGAATTCTTCTCGGTGAGGGCAACTACAACTGCTGAATCTTTGTTAAGTTTTGGTGCAACTGAGGCAACCTTGATTGAATGCTTCGCCATGGTTTCACTCTAAACCCGCTCTTAGAATAAGTACGTGGTTAATCCGAGCGAGTTGTACGAATTGCATGACGATGACTTCGATGTACCTCGGGGCCTTCACCTAATTGCAGGTTTAACTGGTTTTACCGATTCGGGATCAACCATTGGTCAGCTCGGCAATCACATTTTCGACAAACTCGAATACAGAGTGGTTGCGCTTTTTCAGAACGACGAACTTCTTGATTATCGCTCACGTCGGCCAATCATGTTCTTTGAGAAAGACCACATTTCTTCTTACGAACCACAGGTATTGGCTCTTTATTTGGTAACCGATGAGGTTGGACAAAATTTCCTATACCTACATGGGTATGAACCTGATTTCAAATGGGACGCGTTTGTAGATGCCGTTCTAGAAATTGTGGACATTTTTGAGGTACTGGATTTCACTTGGGTTCACTCGATACCTTTTCCTATTCCACATACTCGACCAATCAGTGTCACCGTCTCCGGAAATCGCAAGGACCTAATCGATGCTGTTTCGGAGTGGAAGCCTCAAACTCAAGTACCTGGTAATGTTCTGCACCTCCTGGAATTCCGCTTTACTCAGGAAGATATTCCTTCAGCTGGATTTGTCATGCTTGTTCCTCATTACCTAAGTGACGTTGAATATCCGATGGCGGCAGTGGCAGCGTTTGAAAGAATCACTGCTGCAACAGGTTTGGTATTTCCTACTGACTCATTGCGCGAAGAGGGCGTTAAGTTCACTCAAGAGATCACCAAGAACATTGCCGAAAATCCCGAATTGGCAAAAATGGTTTCTACTCTGGAAACCGGCTATTTGAGTGATCAATCCGGCACCTTCAGTCCTAAGTTATCCTCACCAGAACGTGCGGTTCCAAGCGCAGACGAAATTGCAGCCGAATTAGAGGACTATCTAAGCCTCAAGCGCAAGCAAACCAACGAAGACCTTTCCGATTGAGTCTTAGACACTCGGCGGCGGTGATGGCCGCAACAACTTCGGCCTACACAATTTCTGTTTTTACCCGTAGTTCACTGGCCGTGGCTGCTCTACCGGCTTCAGAACAATTTCACACATCGGCCTCTGCTCTAGGCGCATTGGTTGTTTTTCAAGTCATGGTTTACGCGCTCATGCAAATCCCAGTCGGAGTTTTGCTGGATCGATTCGGTCCACGCATCCTTTTGATAATTGGTGCACTTTTCATGACGGTTGGTCAAGTTATTGTTGCTCAAGCTGTCGACATCAATGTGGCTTATTTGGGAAGAATGCTTGTTGGTATCGGAGATTCTGCAACCTTTGTGTCAATGATTCGTTTGATTCAAGATTGGAATCAACCCGATAGGGCTGGTCGTTTGCAGCTCATGATGACAAACGTTGGACAATCCGGTCAGGTTATCGCAGCGATACCTTTTGCGTTTGTTTTGGGTTTTGCTGGATGGCAGAACGCATTCAACATCGCCGCTATTTTTGTTTTATTGAGCGGGCTCATTGTTCTCTTAGTAATTCGTACTGATGCTCCTGCGGGAGTAGGTCATCACCATGGTCTAACTTTCAAAAAGTCGATGTCTCAACTCTGGGTTAACCTGAAGTTCCCTGGTGCGCGAATGTGTTTTTGGATGATGTTCGTTTCGCAATCGTCTGGAACTGTGTTTGCACTTTTTTGGGGTGTGCCATTCTTAATCAAGGGACAAGGGCAAACTGCGGTCTTCGCATCCACTATGTTGTTACTTCAATTTGTGATTGGCCTCTCAGTTGGTTGGCTACTAGGTCGAGTGATAATCACTCGCAAGCATTTGAGAATTCCGATTTTTCTCGCTGTTGGATTTATGCAGATCACAGCGTGGATAATTCTTTCCGCGCAAAATACTGAAGCTCCCACCTGGTTGCTCTATTTGGTAATCGCAAGCATTTCAATAGGTGCGCCAGCGTCAATGATTGCAATGGACATTTCCCGAACGATAATTCCGCCAGAGCGCAGAGGATCAGGCAATGGTTTTATCAATGTGGGGGGACACGCAGCAACCTTCATAATGATGGCTTTTGCTGGTTGGGCTTTGGACATAGTGCAGAAGGTTACTGGCTCGAATGTGCCTTTCACATTCACCGGTTTCCGTTGGGCCATGGCAACTCAGGTGGTCGTGCTTGTGTTTGGTCTGGTCATGTTTGCTATCGAATATCGCAAAACTCGTCTCCAGGCCACAATTTAGGGAATAATCAGGCAGTTCTTTCTGTTTAGCAACATGCAGTTAGTGTTTGAATTCGCAGTTTTTAGGCGCATCGTGGCATAATTGCAGAGACGACCCATTCAATCCGTTAGGACTTGACATGGGTCCAAGTTATGCCCGTTTCACCCCAAACCGGAGGTTTTCGATGGCTAAAGCAACTGATAGTAGTAAGAAGCGCGGCTTCTTCAATGGATTGTTGTCTGGATCGAAACCGAAGGGTTCTACCCCTGAAAGTAAGAACATCAGTACTCCAGCTAAGAAATCAGCCGCAAAGGCAGTGCCAGCTAAGAAAGCGGCTCCAGTGAAGCCTGCTGAGAAGAAGTCCGTAACAGCGAAGCCTGCTGCGAAGAAAGCCACTCCGGCGATGCCAGCCGCGAAGCCTGCAGCTAAGAAGGCTGCTCCAGTGAAACCAGCCGCTAAGAAGGCTGCCCCTATAAAGGCAGCTCCAGTAAAGCCGGCGGCGAAACCTGCAGCCAAGAAGGCTGCTCCAGTGAAACCAGCCGCTAAGAAGGCTGCTCCAGTAAAGCCAGCCGCTAAGAAGGCTGCCCCGACCAAAGCCGCTCCAGTAAAGCCGGCGGCGAAACCTGCAGCTAAGAAGGCTGCTCCAGTGAAGCCAGTGGCTAAGAACGTTTCCCCGGCGGCGAAACCTGCAGCCAAGAAGGCAGCTCCGGCAAAACCGGTTAAAAGTACTGGACCAGCCGCTAAGTCGAAGCCAGTAAACAAGGAAAAGCCGGTCAAGGCGGTTAAGGGCGGCAAGAAGGCTGCGCTTGACGATGATGAAGACGAAGAATTAGAAGACGATGACCTTGAGCCAGTTGAAGAAATCGTTGCCGAGGCAACATCGGCAGTTGATCTGAGCGTCGAGGAAGAGGCAGCTCCAGAAGTTGAAGATGAGCATGTCGAGAAGGCTGCGGATCTTCCTGAGGATGCGCTGATTATCAGCCACAAAGACGACGATGACATCCCGGTACAGACCACATCAATAACCGGTGCAACCGCAGACCCGGTTAAGGACTACCTAAAGCAAATCGGTAAAGTTGCACTTCTAAATGCTGAACTTGAAGTTGATTTGGCAAAGCGCATCGAGGCTGGGTTGTTTGCTGAAGAAAAACTTGCAACTGACAAGCGCCTAAGCAAAGAAATGGAACGAGATCTTCGTTGGGTAGTGAAAGATGGTCAGCGTGCCAAGAGTCACCTACTCGAAGCGAACTTGCGTTTGGTGGTTTCGCTAGCAAAGCGTTACACCGGCCGTGGAATGCAATTCCTGGACCTAATTCAAGAGGGTAACCTCGGTTTGATTCGTGCGGTTGAGAAATTTGACTACACCAAGGGATACAAGTTCTCTACTTACGCAACTTGGTGGATTCGTCAGGCTATTACACGTGCGATGGCAGACCAGGCTCGCACGATTCGTATTCCGGTGCACATGGTTGAGGTCATCAACAAGCTTGCACGAGTTCAACGTCAGCTTCTTCAGGACCTTGGTCGAGAGCCTTCACCTGAAGAGCTTGCGCGTGAGTTAGACATGACTCCTGAGAAGGTTGTCGAAGTTCAGAAGTATGGCCGCGAGCCAATTTCACTTTCGACACCACTTGGTGAAGACGGTGACAGTGAATTCGGTGACCTTATTGAAGATGTTGAGGCCGTTTCTCCGGTAGACGCATCTGTTGCTCGAGCTCGAAATGAAGAAATCGAACGACTGCTCGCTGGTCTTACTGAGCGTGAAGCCATCGTTATAAAGTCGCGCTACGGACTTGTAGATGGAATCTCTAAGACACTTGACCAAATTGGTGAAGATCTCGGCGTAACACGTGAGCGTATTCGTCAGATTGAAGCTAAGACAATGTCTAAGCTCAAGCACCCTAGCCGTGCTCAGGCTCTTAAGGACTTCCTAGGTCAGTAAATGATCTACATCCCGGCGATTGTTTTTAGTCGCTTAGCACGCCTATTTATTCGACGCTTTAGGCCAGGTGGCGGTTCGGCTTTACCTGGTTTGATGCTGAGTAAAATCGCACCTAAATTGCTCGCTAAGACTCTGCGAAGTTTTCCTCAGGGAGTTGTCGTAATCACCGGTTCGGCGGGTAAATCAACCACGACCAAAATGGTGGTGGCAATTGCGCGAGCTCATGGGCTCGAAGTTTTCTCAAACCCTTCGACTGCAAACATCAGACAAGGTTTCTTTTCGTCAATTATTGAAAAGTCGGATTTATTTGGTCGCATACCAGGTGACATCGCGATTCTTGAAATGGACGAAGGCCACGCGGAGTCGATTACTGAAGAAGTGGCACCAAGAATCGTGACTTTACTGAATGTGCTCGAAGATCAACTAGACCGATTTGTTGAGCCTGGGGTCGTACGTGCAAAACTCCAATCTGTAGCTGATCGTGCGACACAATCTGTTCTGCTAAATGCAGACGATCAAAATATTTTGCTGATTAATCAGAACATTTCAACAAAAGAAAAAATCTGGTTTGGTATTAGTCATCAGTTGCTAAATGGTACTGACCTCGGCGTAGCTCCCACCTACACAGACCAACTGTCTCGTCCACACGTAAGTGCTGAGGTGCAGTCTCTGAACGGCAAGCGGTGTGTTGTCACTGTTGGCGAACGCGAAGCGATTTTCGATCTTCCAAATCGAGGTCTGCATTACGCTTTGGATTCGATTGCTGCACTAGCAACTGCCAAAGAATTGCTTGGGGTTAAATTCGATCTAGTGCTTGCCGAAAAGGTACTCGACGAATTGCCTCCAGTATTTGCCCGTGGGGAAGTAGTGCAAATCAACGGAGAACCAGTTGAATTTGTGCTGGTCCAGAACCCAACAAGTTTTCAGTTGAATATTGATTCTTTGGACCTACCACTGGACAGGTTGATGATTGCAGTGGGCAGAGATGTTCATGACCCGTCTTGGTTGTGGACTGTAGACATGAGCCGAATCCAACATGTCGATGTAATCAGCGGCTACAACTACGCGGAATTGGGTCTGCGTCTTGCGTATGAAGGCGTGACCATCGATTCTGTCGAGCCAGATCTATTTTTAGCCATCGAAGAGTTCATGAAGTTACCGGCACCGGGGTCTGGAGTGCGCACGGTAATCTTTTCTGCCGACGCGATGCGTCGCTTGCGCCGTCACCTTGGATTCACCAGTCCAGATGAGGTGGAGCGATGATTACCTTGACTCAGCTTTACCCGAACCATCTGAATCTAAACGGCGATGGCGGGAACATTTTGGTACTCGAGCGACGGATTCAATGGGGAGGGCTTCAGAGCCGTACTATGCATTTGGAACCGGGGCAGAGCCCAGAAGCTCGTCCCGACGTGCTAGTAATTGGTCATGGTTCGACAGCGGCTTGGCGTCAAATCTATTCTGACTTCGCGAGACTAGTGCCAACGATTCATGGCTGGATGCAACAGGGTACTCAAGTAATTGCAATTTCGAGCGGCTTTGCTGCACTTCACGGATTGCTCGAGGGTTTACCTTCTTCGATTCAAAAGACAACCAGAGTTTCCAAATTTGTAGTGGCTGAATTGTCAGGTCAAGAAGTATTTGGATATTTGAATAGTGACTTGGTGCTTGATCCAATTACACGCCATGGAAATCTGATTGGCAGCTTGTTGCATGGTCCGCTTCTTGCAAAGAACACCTGGTTGGCAGATCAAATAATCGAGAACGCTCGTGGTGAAGCTCCGCGCGCCGAAATTAATGCAGAAAAACTTGACGAAGTCGAACTCTTGGCTAAAGCTGCCAGAGACCTAGCGCTTGAACAATCAAAGGATTAGCGCGCTCAAAATTGTCGAGCGAGATATTATCTAGAAAGTAATTTCTCGGTTTCGTCATGCCAAGAAATTGCAATTGGCTCAAGCGCCTCACGCTTCTCATTGCCGTGGTGACCACAGAACAATAATTCGCCCGATGCTAGTTCAACTCGAATGTAAGCCTGTGCGCCACATTCGTCGCAACGATCCGTTGCGGTCAATTCGCTGACCTGAGTCTGGTCTTCGGTCTGTTCTGTTTCGATCTGCATTGCAATTCCTTTCGGTGCATCTATCTCAACACACCGAGGTGACAAAATCGGTTGCGTGTCGGGGTATTTCGCTAACTGCGAAGTGAACATATTCGTAAACCGTGTAAATTCGGCTTATTTACTGGCCTCGCGGGTAGCATTACGGGGTGTCAAAGAGTGAATATTCAGCCCGGCATCTCTCTGTTCTAGAGGGATTGGAAGCCGTCCGCAAGCGTCCGGGTATGTACATCGGCTCGACCGATTCACGCGGACTGATGCACTGCCTTTGGGAGATAATCGACAACTCGGTGGATGAGGCGCTTGCCGGCCATGGAGATGAGATCGGAATCATCCTTCACGACGATGGCAGCGTTGAGGTGCGAGATAAGGCACGTGGTATCCCTGTGGATATCGAACCTAAAACTGGCCTTAGCGGTGTTGAAGTTGTATTCACTAAGCTCCATGCCGGTGGAAAATTCGGTTCGGGTTCTTACGCTGCATCAGGTGGTTTGCACGGTGTTGGTGCATCGGTAGTAAATGCGCTTTCTGAACGACTAGATGTTGAAGTTGATCGAGATGGAAAAACCTACGGCATGTCATTCCGTCGTGGTGAGCCGGGAATCTTTGATGACGCCAAAGGCGTGAAGCCTAATAACAAATTCAAGCCTTTCGAGGATGGCAGCATCCTTCGAGAAATCGGAAAGGTTGGTAAAAACGTCACGGGAACTCGTGTTCGTTATTGGGCTGACCCACAGATTTTCATCAAAGACGCTAACTTCAGTTTGGAAGATCTGTTCAATCGAGCACGTCAAACTGCCTTCCTTGTACCAGGCCTCGGTATCAGCATCGAGGATCAACGCGGCGATGTAGTGGAGAAGCAGGATTTCAAGTTCGTCGGAGGAATCGTTGAATTCGCCAATTACCTAGCCAAGGATGCAAATCTCACGGCAACTTGGCGACTATCCGGTACTGGAGATTTCACGGAGACCATTCCGGTGCTGGATGAATCTGGAGACATGGTTAGTCGTGAAGTTTCTCGCAGTTGTGAAGTAGACGTTGCAGTTCGATGGGGAAACGGTTACGACACCGAAGTGAAGTCATTTGTGAACATCATCGCCACACCCAAGGGCGGTACTCACATTGCTGGATTTGAGCAAGCGCTTTTGAAGACGCTGCGATCACAGATTGACACAAATGCTCGCAAGTTGAAGGTTGGTAATGACAAGGTTGAAAAAGAGGATATCCTCACCGGTCTAACCGCTGTCGTCACCGTTCGCTTAGCTGAACCGCAATTTGAAGGACAAACCAAAGAAGTTCTAGGAACTCCTGCTGTAAAGAATATTGTTGCCAATGTAGTTAGCAAGGCCTTGAACGACCGCTTCGCCAGTGGTAAGCGCGACGACAAAGCTCAATCAGCTTTGTTGCTGGAAAAAATTGTTGCCGAAATGAAGTCCCGTGTTTCGGCTCGCGCGCACAAAGAAACTCAACGTAGGAAGAACGCACTCGAATCTTCATCGTTGCCAAGTAAGTTGGTTGATTGCCGCACTCAAGAAACTGGCATCTCGGAGTTATTCATCGTTGAGGGCGATTCAGCCTTGGGAACTGCAAAATTGGCTCGCAATAGTGAATATCAGGCGCTATTGCCGATTCGAGGGAAGATTTTGAATGTTCAAAAGTCTTCCGTGTCAGACATGCTGTCCAATGCGGAGTGTGCCTCAATAATTCAGGTCATCGGCGCTGGTTCGGGCCGTAGCTTCGAGCTTGAACTTGCGAGGTACGGAAAAGTAATTCTGATGAGCGATGCTGATGTTGACGGTGCCCACATCAGAACCTTGCTGCTAACGCTTATACATCGTTACATGAAGCCATTGCTTGAGGATGGTCGCGTATTCGCTGCTGTTCCGCCGCTGCACCGTGTTGAGATAATCAATGCCGGATCTAAGGCCAACGAAGTGGTTTACACCTATTCACAGCAGGAACTGGAAACTCTGTTGGTGAAGCTGGAGAAATCCGGTAAGCGCTACAAAGAACCAATTCAGCGTTATAAGGGTTTGGGTGAAATGGACGCTGACCAGCTCGCTGAAACTACGATGGATCGCTCGCGCCGCACGCTTAGAAGAGTGAAAATCGAAGACGCTGAGAATAGTGAAAAAGTTTTCGAGCTCTTGATGGGTAACGAGGTTGCTCCTAGACGAGATTTCATTATCGATTCTGCGGACAGCTTCGAACGAGAGCGAATCGACGCTTAAAACTAGTTTGTGCCCAACCCACCGAGGGTTGAATCAATCTTTGTTCCGCTCGCATCTCGTTTAGCCAACTCGAGCTTCAATTCGATCGGCTTGCCATCACTGGTCGCTGCCAAGGCTTCGGCGGGACCAACCCAAGCAAAGTAGAGCTGGTTCTCGTTGCGAATGAACTTCTGGGCACGCACGCCACTGGTTGAACGCCCCTTGGTCGGAAATTCCGCAAGCTGGCTAGCTTTCGCTGATCCAGGGTCAGTACCCGGCAGTGCATCTGAGTTATTGGCAGCAGTTACCACAATTGCATCAGGGCCTGTGCAGCCAAAGTAGATTGCTTCGGAATCTTTACCTAAACTCATCCCAGAAATTCCGGCTGCTCCGCGACCCGTTGGTCTTACCGAGTCTGCGGTGAATCTTAAGAGCTGCGCGTCAGAGGTTACGAACACATATTCCTTGGAGTAGTCACCTTGGCATGCGCCAATTACTTCGTCTCCCGGCTTGAGAGTGATGATGTCAAATTCGTGTTTGGTTGGCCAGTCGTTGCTTAGTCGTTTTACAACTCCGCGTTTCGTTCCAATCGCTAGCTTGGCGTTATCGTCAAGGACGAAGGCATGGAGTAGACGCTCTTTCTTCGCTAACCCTAGGAATTCATTTGCCTTGGCTCCACCAGCCAAGTCAGTAGGGTCACTAACAGCTGGAATGTCTGAAGCGTGTACACGAATGATCCGGCCAGCGCTGGTGACAAATCCAATGTCGCTTCTAGTGGTGGTCTTGAATTTGTCTGCGATTGCGTCATGGCGTTTGCGCTTCGAACCGACGATTTCGGAAAGTTCGTCTGAATCGAATCGAGTAATTATTCCAGAGGTGGTAACACGGACAATGGTTGGACCATCGGCTAGTTGCGCGTCTAGCCCGGCAACCTTTGCTATGGCAACCGGCTTCACTTCCTCGAAATCTGTAATCAAGGTTGTTCGTCTTGATTCGCCATACTTTTCAGCAACTTCGGCTAATTCTTCGGAAACGAGTGATTGCAGAACATCTTTGCTGCCAAGAATTCGTTTCAATTCTTTGATGTCTGAGATGAGCTCAGCCTTTTCAGCTTCGAGTTCAATTTGTGAAAACTTGGTGAGCCTGCGAAGGCGAAGTTCCAAGATGTATTCAGCTTGTAGCTCGCTAAGGTCGAAAACTTTCCGTAGCTTGGTACGAGCCTCGTCAACCTCGTCACTGGTGCGAATCACCTGAATTACTTCATCGATGTTTAGGGTTGCGATCAGCAAACCTTCGACGAGATGCAGTCGAGCCTCACGCTTACCTAGTCGATTAGCCGTCCGGCGCTTAGTGACCTCGAGTCGGTGCTCAAGATAGACCTGGAGCATTTCCTTTAGACCTAAAGTTGCTGGTCGGCCTTTGACCAATGCAACGTTGTTAATGCCGAACGAATCTTCCATCGGCGTGAAACGATAAAGCAGATCGAGCACTACCTGAGGGTCGAAACCAGTCTTGAGCTCAATTACAAGTTTCAGTCCATTAGTTCTGTCGGTTAGGTCAGTGACGTCAGAGATTCCTTGCAGTTTCTTAGAGTTCACACCATCCTTGATTCGTTCGATAACTTTCTCAGGGCCAACAAGGTATGGCAGTTCGGTAACAACTAAACCCAGCTTGCGCTGCGAAACCGATTCGACTGAAACGCGAGCTCGGGTCTTGAATGAACCCTTCCCGGTTTCATAGGCCTCTTTCACGCCGTCTAAGCCCATGATTATGCCTCCGTTTGGAAGGTCAGGCCCAGGGATGTGCTTCATCAGCTGTTTTACGGTTGCGTCAGGATTCGCCAAGAGGTGGCGCGCTCCAGCGATAACCTCTTTTAGGTTATGCGGCGGCATGTTCGTTGCCATACCGACTGCAATACCAGCCGAGCCATTCACCAGAAGATTGGGAAAAGCCGCTGGTAGTACTTCCGGTTCGCTAAGTTGTGCGTCATAGTTCGGCTTGAAATCAACAACGTCTTCATCGAGGCCTTCATTCATCAGCATCGAAGCAGTTGAGAGGCGTGCTTCTGTATAGCGGGCTGCAGCCGGCCCATCATCGAGGCTTCCAAAGTTTCCATGTCCATCAATTAGGGGGACTCGCAGGCTAAACGGTTGCGCCATTCGAACGAGCGCGTCATAAATAGCAGCATCGCCATGGGGGTGCAACTTTCCCATGACCTCACCAGTCACTCGAGCTGACTTGACGTGCCCGCGATCTGGTCGCAAGCCCATTTCACCCATCTGGTAGATGATGCGGCGGTGCACAGGCTTTAGGCCGTCACGAGCGTCTGGGAGTGCACGTGCATAAATAACCGAATAGCTGTACTCGAGGAAAGATTCCTGCATTTCTTTTGAGAGATCAATATCGAGGATCTTCTCGTCTGGGAGTTCTTTTTCGCTCATGCTCTCTCGGTGCTGTGGCAGAATTTGTGGATGCCTACGATGCTACCTGCGTTACCACAGGCTTTCGGGAACCTGAAAGATGTGTTTCGTAGTGCTATCAATTCCATCGATGGCCTGTCTAATCCGATGCAGCTTCCAAAAGTGAAAAGCAGCCTAGTCATCATGGTTGATGGACTTGGTTGGCATAACCTCACACAGTATTCCGGTCACGCTCCGTTCTTGAAAAAACACATGTCCAAAAGCTCAAAGGGTTATTGTGGCTTTCCAAGCACTACGGCGTCGTCTTTGGTATCACTTGCAACTAGTGTTACACCCGCGCAGCATGGGTTTATTGGTTACCGAGTGTTCGATCGTAATAGAAATCAGTCTGTCAATTTGCTAACCGGATTAGACGTGAGCACAGTGGACGAGTATCTAAGCGAGAGAATACGCACGCAAGATGAATCACGGACCGTCGTGGTGAGCCGTTCCGAATATCGTGATTCAGCATTCAGCGCAGCGACTTTCGGTTCTGCTCGATTTATAGGCGCAGCTGACATCGAGGAGCGTTTTGAGATAGCACTGATGGAACTGAATTCACCAGCTTCGCAGGTTGTTTATCTATACGTACCAGAACTAGACCAAACGGCTCACAAATTTGGTTATCAATCAAATAAGTGGATAGAACGTCTTGAGTTGATAGATGCTCAGGTTCAAAAACTAGTTAGAGGTCTCGCAAGTAATAGAGGTGTCATACTTACCGCGGATCACGGAATCGTTGATGTATCGCGAGAGAATCAAATTTATTTGGACGAATGTGAGAATCTGTCAGGGGTAATTGATGTGGGTGGGGATCCAAGGTCCACCTTCCTATATTTCGATCATAAAGATGAGATAGCAAGAAACCGGGCAATTTTGGAGGAGCACTTGGCAGGGCTTGCATCAGTACACACCGTGCAAGACCTTGTAGATTGCGGCTTGTATGGAACCGAAGTAAACACCAAAGCGAATGTGCTGCCAGATCTTGTCGTAATGGCAAAACCTGGTCGAGCTTGCTATCACCGCTCATTCGCAAAGCCAGCCAGCATGGAAATGATTGGACAGCACGGCGGCATTACCGATCAGGAAATCGGTATCCCGATAATCAAGCTAGGCGCCTATTCGTCGTCGCTTTTAGTTCCCTGAACGATCTCGTCAAAACTTGGGATGCTTGGTCGGCCAGAGCGCCGAACTGGTGCTGGAGTCGGCTCAGGAATTTCCGGAGTGGTTTCGCTTTGAGTTTCTTGCGCGCTTACAACCTCAATATTTTGTGTGGCTAAAGTCTCAGCAGCTCGCTCTTCACGTTTTTTCTTTAGTGCGTCCAATAAATCTTTTGATTCAGATATTTTCTCGTCTACAGCGGGTTTCTCAAATTGAGCACGCTCGCTGACGCGGCCAATCGGAATCACTGCGTCCATTTGCTGTGTTTCAGGTAGTGCGGCGGTATCGGTGATACTTGGTTCGTCAACCGGTTTGAGCTTTGCCGGTGCAGTTAGCTGATTCTGTGTTGACAGGGCGATAGCGTTATCGTTTTCAGGGGAAAGCAAGAATCGTTTTACGTCGAATGACCAAATTCCAACTTGGTCATTAGCATTCAACCGATAGTTCACCAATATGCGCCATGACTGGTTTTCATCCTTGAAGGTTGACCATGAAAATTCGGTTACGCCGCTAGCGTGCAATCTGGAGCCAATGATTTCACCGAATTCGGTTTGACTTACATCGCTATAGCGGTCGCCAGCAACCGAGATTCGGACCGCCAAAGCTGAACTTAGGACGTGAGTGAGTTCGTCCAACACTGGCTGTGCGAATTTTTCTATGTAGTCCTGTGGGTCGCCACTTCGTTTCAATAGCTGTTCCACAGTTTCTCCACTGCGAATAGCTGTTTGTATTTCGCGAGGGGAGAGTTTGATCTCTGAAGTGCGTGCCAAAGCGGTATTGCGTAGTGAGCTTCTCAAGCTGTCGTCGATCAGTAGTCTGAATCTGTTGCCATCTTGAGATTCCAGAATCAGATGTTCGCCATCTGTGCTGCTTATTCTCAAGTCATCCATGAGCCACTCCTTATTTCATAGCCAAGTTTGGCATCGGGCAGGCAGAATTCGCGGATTTCAGGGGGTGAGTGCGAGATTTCACAATTCATTTGACTAGACTCGGCGTTGCTTATTTGCATTATGGCGTTTTTAGTTGCAAACTATGCACGCTTGAAGGTTTGTAACGAGAGGTAGGCATGGCAACCGATTACGACGCCCCGCGAAAGAATGATGACGAAGCTGAGTCATTAGACGCGATCAAGGAGCGCATTCCGGCAAAAACCGGAGGCACGGTTGACGTCGACGAGGCTGACCACGGCGACTTTTCACTTCCCGACGTGGTTAGCGAAGACCTTGATGTAGTCGTGGTTCCACCACAAACTGATGAGTTCACTTGCTCTGAGTGTTTCATCGTTAAACATCGCTCGATGCTTGCTCCTAAAAAAGGCAAGCACGGTGAAGTTTGTGTCGAATGCGCCTAGCGCAAAACCGATAACAGTTTTTCAGCCGAACGAGTAGAGATTAATAAATAAGGCGTCGGATCGTCAGCGTCGGCAATTTCTATTTTGACCATTTCCGGTAGACCGTATTTCAAAAATACGAAGGCCCTTGCGTCAAGACCTGCGCCTCGTTCAAAAAAGTGATCGTCTTTATCAACGATGGTTACCTTGCCTAAGATTTTTCTTGGTAATTCTGCATCGCCCAAAATCAAACTATCTTTGTTGACTTCGATATGCTTTGAGGTTTTCAATTTGAGCGCAATAGCAATCAGCGCAAAAACTAAACCCACGTAAAGACCTATGTCGGTGTGAAGTGGTGCACCTACAAGCCAGACTGCAGGCACAAAAAGAATAACTGGCAAAAATGAAGCTACTCGCGGGTACTGCCATTCACGGTAAAGGAATCTTTGCTCTAAAGCCATGAATTTAGACTACGCTCAATTTTTGATGAATGAACTACCAGTGCTAATTGTGACTCTTGGCGAAGAGCCAAGTTATGCGCACCCTGGTGATGCCGGTGCTGACCTTCGAAGCAACGAAGATGTCTCGATTCCACCTGGTGAACGTCGCACTGTCGGGACAGGTGTTGCCATTGCAATACCGGCAGGTTATGTAGGTCTTGTGCATCCGCGAAGTGGTTTGGCCGCGAAACATGGACTTACCGTGCTAAATGCGCCCGGCACCGTTGATGCCGCCTATCGTGGGGAGATCAGGGTGACTTTACTTAATACGGACTTGCGCGAGACTTTCGAAATTAAAAAAGGTGACCGCATCGCTCAACTCGTTTTGCAAGCAGTTGAACGAGCCAATTTCATTCGAGTGGAAAAACTTCCAGATTCACATCGTGGGGACGGTGGCTTCGGTTCGACCGGAGTGAAATAGTTATGAACGACAATTCGACAAGCAGTCTTGGTCCGTTCGACTCGGAAGATGTGAGCGGGGTAAAGCCTTACCTGGATTTCGGATCTATTCGTATAGAGCCTCGAAATGATGTGTCGATAAGTGTTGAAGTCGAGGAAGGCTCTAGCAGGGTAGTCGCCGTTACTCTCGACCATGCCGACTCCAAATTGCAGTTACTAGTTTTCGCCGCGCCGAAATCGGAAGGCATCTGGTCCGACATAAGAACTGCAATAGCTCAAAATGTTGCAGCTCAAGGTGGCACTACTGAAGAGGGTTACGGACCAGTAGGAATAGAGCTTCGAGCTCAACTACCACTGGTAGATGATCAGGGGCGCGCTGCGGGTTTTCGTCAGGCTAGATTCATTGGATTTGATGGTCCACGTTGGTGCTTACGTGGCACGGTGAGTGGAGCTGCTCTAATGGATCAAAATGCTGCAGCAGCCATTAACGATTTGTTTAGGACGGTTATCGTGCATCGCGGAGATACAGCGTTGCCGCCGAGTGAACCACTTCCACTTTCGGTACCTGCCGGCTCCGTGCTACCGCCGGGCATGAAGTAAGTCATGTCCGCAAACAAGAACAGTGAGGCAGCTGCCAAGCGACTCGGAATCCGTCAGGCAGATGGCAAAACCGAGTTCGACTACAAGTCAATCCTTGCCTCAATGGGTGGGTGGCAGGGAATTGCCGAATCAGTGGTGCCGGGTTTCATATTTGTACTGATCTTCTCCTTGAGCAAGGAACCTGTGCTAGCCATCATCTGGGCATCAGTGGTCGCGGCGTTCTTCATAGTCTTGCGGCTAATCCGTCGAATGAGTCTGGTTCAAGCTTTGAGTGGATTACTCGGTATTGGGCTTGCAGCCTGGTTGGCGCTCCGTGAGGGAGGTGCCACCCGAGATTACTTTGTGACTGGCTTCATAACGAACCTCGCCTACTTAGTGCCGCTGGGAATCTCAGTTTTGGTTCGATGGCCACTGGTAGGGGTTCTAATGGGCTTGCTGCTTCGCGAGGGGTCTGCCTGGCGGAAAAATCGCTACGAAATGCGAGTTTTTACGCTGGCAACGTTGCTTTGGGTCGGGCTTTTTGCTGGTCGACTATTGGTTCAGTACCCGTTGTATTTGGCGAATAACCTTGAAGCGCTTGGAATCCTGCGTTTACTAATGGGACTACCGCTTTATGCCGCCGTACTTTGGCTCAATTGGCTTATGGTGCGTGGCGTCTTCAAACGCCGTGGCTAATGGTATTTTTAGACCAAGCAACGTAGCTCAGATTGAGGAAATTCAATGTCAAAGGTAAATAGTTTTGGTTCGGCCGCCCAGCTTCAGGTGGGTGACAAGAGCTATGAGATTTTCCGACTTGATTCGGTGAACGCTAAGACTTTGCCGTATAGCCTCAAGATTCTCCTTGAGAACATGTTGCGAACAGAAGACGGCGCCAACATCACCGCTGACCATGTCAACGCCTTGGTGAATTGGGTTCCAACTGATGAACCTGACACTGAAATTCAGTTCACACCTGCTCGCGTCATCATGCAGGATTTCACAGGTGTTCCTTGTGTGGTAGACCTAGCAACAATGCGAGAAGCAGTTGCTGAACTTGGTGGAGATCCAAAACGTATCAATCCACTTGCACCTGCTGAACTAGTAATCGATCACTCTGTGGTAATCGACGTTGCTGGTTCACCTGATGCATTCGAGAAGAACGTTGAGTTCGAGTACGAACGCAACGGCGAGCGCTATCAATTCTTGCGTTGGGGTCAAACTGCGTTCGATGATTTCAAAGTTGTTCCACCTGGAACCGGTATCGTCCACCAGGTGAACATCGAATACCTCGCGCGTACTGTTATGACTCGCGAAGTAAATGGCACTTTGCAGGCTTACCCAGATAGCTGTGTTGGCACTGACTCGCACACCACCATGGTTAACGGTCTTGGTGTGCTGGGTTGGGGTGTCGGTGGAATTGAAGCAGAGGCTGCCATGCTTGGTCAGCCGGTATCAATGCTTATTCCAAAGGTTGTTGGCTTTAAGTTGACTGGAACAATTCCAACTGGTGCCACTGCAACCGACGTCGTGCTAACTATTACCGAACAACTTCGTAAGCATGGAGTGGTTGGCAAGTTTGTTGAATTCTACGGTGAGGGCGTGACTTCGGTTCCGTTAGCAAACCGCGCAACCATCGGAAACATGTCACCTGAGTTTGGTTCCACTGTTGCAATCTTCCCGATTGACGAAGTAACACTCGATTACCTGCGAGTTACCGGTCGTCCACAAGAACAAATCGACCTAGTAGAGGCATACTCAAAGGCTCAGGGGCTGTGGCACGATCCTGCCATTGAGCCTCGATACAGCGAGTACCTCGAGTTAGACCTAAGCACCGTGGTGCCGTCAATCGCTGGTCCTAAGCGCCCACAGGACCGTATCGTGTTGAGTAAAGCAAAAGAGTCATTCGGATCAGTGCTTCCTACCTATGCGCCACAGAAGAGTAATCCAGCGGCGGTTGCCGGACATGAGTTCAGCGTTGACCATGGACACGTCACCATCGCTTCCATCACCTCATGTACTAATACTTCAAACCCTTCAGTGATGCTGGCTGCCGGATTGTTGGCGCAAAAAGCTGTTGCCAAGGGACTCAAGGCCAAACCTTGGGTGAAAACCTCGCTAGCGCCAGGTTCAAAGGTGGTGACCGAGTACTACGAGAAGGCTGGTCTTACCGGTGATCTGAATGCACTAGGTTTCAACCTGGTTGGTTATGGATGCACAACCTGTATCGGTAACTCAGGTCCATTAGATGAATCAATTTCAGCTGCAATTAACGCAAATGATTTGGCAGTCACCGCAGTGCTTTCAGGTAACCGAAACTTCGAAGGCCGAATCAATCCAGATGTAAAGATGAACTACCTTGCGTCACCTCCACTCGTGGTTGCTTACGCAATCGCCGGAACCATGGACTTCGATTTCGAGAACGAGGCACTTGGTCAGGATCAAAATGGCAACGATGTTTTCTTAACCGACATCTGGCCTACACCTTCTGAGGTTCAGGCGACTATCGACTCGTCTATTAACAGTGATATGTTCAAGAAACAATATGCTGGTGTGTTTGAAGGCGACGACCGTTGGAAGTCAATTCCGACTCCAAAGGGTGCAACCTTCGATTGGGATGCTAAATCAACCTACGTGCGTAAACCGCCTTACTTCGAGGGAATGAAAAAGACTCCTTCTCCAGTACATGACATTCGTGCTGCTCGAGTTTTGGCCAAGCTAGGAGACTCAGTAACTACTGACCACATCAGTCCTGCTGGTTCAATCAAGGCTGACTCACCTGCCGGTAAGTATTTGACCGAACGTGGAATTTCTAGAGTTGACTTCAACTCATACGGTTCACGTAGAGGAAATCACGAAGTTATGATTCGTGGAACCTTCGCAAACATCCGCTTGAAGAATCAACTTCTAGACGGGGTAGAGGGTGGTTACACACG
>JBEGSY010000112.1:0-5558 GCA_041179725.1 Actinomycetota bacterium
CCCCATGCCTGTCGGCTTCGATGATTCAGCGAAATTTTCCGAATATGCTCACCCCGAAGTACTGGTTAGTACCGAATGGCTTCAGGCAAACCTCGGCTCAGCTGGACTAGTTGTCGTCGAATCAGACGAAGACGTGCTTCTTTATCAAACCGGGCACATTCCTGGGGCCGTAAAAATCGACTGGCACACAGATTTGAATGATCCAGTGACCCGAGACTATCTAGATGGTGAAGCATTTTCTGCTCTGCTCAGCAATCGAGGAATCACTCGAGACACAACAGTAGTTATCTATGGCGACAACAAAAACTGGTGGGCGACGTATGCGCTTTGGGTGTTTAAGTTATTTGGTCACGAGGATGTTCGCATTCTCGACGGTGGACGAGAGAAATGGATCGCAGAGGGACGCGATTTGACGACCGAGAAACCGGAAATTAGACCAACCGACTATCCCGTGGTCGAACGTGATGACAAGACCATACGCGCCTATCGTGACGACGTGCTTGCCCACCTAGGTGGCGCTCTCGTAGACGTTAGAAGTCCTCAGGAATACTCTGGCGAGCGCACGCACATGCCGGACTATCCCGAAGAGGGAGCTCTTCGTGGGGGCCACATCCCGGGAGCAAAATCGATTCCTTGGTCTAAAGCTGCCGGTGAGCTAGGAGTGTTCCGCTCTCGTGACGAGCTAGAAGCTCTTTACCTGAAAGAGGCTGGCTTGGACTCCAGCGCAAATACCATTGCTTACTGCCGTATTGGAGAGCGTTCGAGCCACAGTTGGTTTGTATTGACTTACCTTCTCGGCTTTGGAAATGTCCGCAATTATGACGGATCCTGGACTGAGTGGGGCAGCCTAGTTGGCGTTCCAATCGCTAAGGGTACCGAACCGGGTATCTTCGTCAGATAGTGTGCACCGGTGTCAATAACAAGCGCGGCCCAAGAAATCATTGACGAACTTGGCGAGGTCGAAGCTCAAGACCGTCTTGAACTTCTGCTCGACTACGCCAATAGTTTGCCTGAACTTCCACCCAAGTACGCTGATCATCCCGATCTTCTAGAACGGGTTGAAGAATGCCAATCTCCGGTATTTCTCTTTGTTGAAGTCGAAGCTGGTCGAGTAAAGATATTTTTGACAGCACCCGAGGAAGCCCCCACCACGCGAGCCTTTGCAAACATTTTGTACCGAAGCCTGGACAATCAGACCGTGGAAACCATCCAAGATTTTGACAATGACTTTCCTGAACATCTAGGACTCACAAATTTAGTTAGCCCTCTAAGAATGCGCGGCATCCGCGGCATGTTGGCTCGCATAAAACGTCAATCTTTGGAAAAAAGTGCCTGATTCCCCTGAGTTCCATGGAGTCAGATCAAATTTTGTACTGAACGCTAATGGAGAATTCAAAGATTCTTCTGGTTCGAGTCGTGGGTTAAGCAATGCTCCGGATTTTCAAAAGCTCCTTGAACTGAGATCCCAGTCGAATTTAATCATCACAGATGCCGTCACGGCTGCCAGGGAAGCATATCGCCCTTCAAAATATGCTCCAATCGAGATTTGGTCAAAATCTGGCAATTTTAGGGGTCTAAAAGATCAGGTGGGAATGAGGCTGATAGAGACAACTGAGGCCACAGAACTGCTGAAGCGTCGCAAGCAAACTTTCCAATCGATTGTTCTAGAGTGTGGCCCAACTCTTACACGCGTATTCGCCAAATCACATCTAATTGACGAATTGAGGGTTTCTGTTGTTGGCAAACTTGACCCAGTCAAGGCGCAAGAAGTAGCCAGGACGTTCGCCATTTCAATAGGTCTTGCTTACCTTCGGGAGATGCCACCCGAGGCATCGCCTGAAACGTACTTTTTCACATTCAAACGGTGAGCCTTTACGGCCAGCCGTAGCCGCGCTTATAACCTTTAGTCATGTTTGAATTTGAGGAACCAAAGGATTGCGCTCCTGAGTTTTCGGCTGCGCTGCTTTCCCTCAAGCAATGCGTAATTCGCGACGAGTTAGAAATAACTCAACTCGCAGCCCCAACAGACATTGCGGAACATTCAATAGCGTTTTCAGCCGAACTTAAGTCAGTAACCTCCGAAGTGTCAGGCAAATTGGGCACCGGTCGCTTTGTTCTATTTTGGTCACCTAAACCTCAAGAAAATTGGACTAGCAATTTTCGAGTCGTATGCTTTGCCAGATCACCTTACGAATCAGACATTGGGCGAGAAAATGACGGCGTTGATTTCACCTGGGACTGGCTTACCGAATCACTGACCAATTCTGGTGCCGAGCACGAGGCACTCGCAGGAACCACCACTCGGATTATCTCAACCGGACACGGTCTAATGGATCAACAAAGCGAGCATGCAGAAATTGAAATTCGTGCAAGTTGGTCGCCTTCATCAACGGAAATCCGCAAACATATCGAGGCTTGGCAAAACCTTGTCTGCGTAATGAGTGGATTCGAGATTGCTCCAGGCGTTAAAAAAATCGCTTAGCCTCTCATGGAAGAATCAACCGTCACCGCGCTGGTGAAATCACGCAAGCCTTACAAATTGGTGCAAACCGAAGAAGAACTGGCAAGTGCAATAAGCCAACTGAGAAGCCACGAGGGTCGATTTGGCATAGATGCCGAGCGAGCGTCGGGCTTCAAGTATTCTCAGCGTGCCTACTTGATTCAAATTAATCGCAGCGCAAGTGACATTTACTTGATTGACCCGGTGTCAATTTCACCAAAATTAGATGACACAAAATTCACTGAGCTGGCTGAACTATTGCGTGAAGACGCCTGGATACTCCACGCGGCAACGCAGGATTTGGGTTGCTTGGCTGAATTGGGTCTGAAGCCTGTGGCAATTGTCGATACTGAACTTGGATCGAGAATAGCCGGGCTACCTAGAGTCGGATTGGCTTCCGTTGTGGAACATTACCTTCAATTTTCGCTTGCCAAGGAACACAGTGCGGTGGACTGGAGCACAAGACCACTTCAAGAGGCATGGCTAGAGTACGCCGCTCTTGACGTCGATGTACTCCATCAATTAGCTGACGGGTTACTGCTGGACCTAGAGTCTCAGGGCAAACTTACCTATGCGATGCAGGAGTTCGATCATCTATTGAATTTCAAGCCCAAGGCCGAAAAACCGGACAAGTGGCGAGGCGTAAGCGGACTGCACGAGGTGAAGGATCAAAAGGGCCTAGCGATTGCACGAGCCCTCTGGCAGGCTCGAGAAACTCTTGCCATCAAACTAGATGTAGCACCAGGACGTCTTATTCCCGACTCGTCAATTTCTCACGTGGCGAAAGTTCAGACTGCAACCAGACCTCAACTTGCTAACGATCGCGCGTTCACTGGTCGTGCTAGCCGAAGTTATCTAGATACGTGGTGGGAAGCAATAGAAGTAGGCAGAAACACTCGTGACTTACCTCCACTGCGGTTACCAGCTGCAGGAATTCCGAACCACAGAATCTGGGCAAACAAGTTTCCCGAAGCACATAAGAGACTGCTCAGTACCAAGAATGTCGTAGATCAAATTTCTAAAGTGCTCTCGATCCCGCAAGAGAATTTGCTAACTCCAGACTTTCTTCGCCAGCTTTGTTGGGAAGAACATCCTGTGGTCTCAAGCGATTCGATTTCTCATTTTCTCTACACCCTCGGTGCTCGCAAATGGCAATGTGAATTACTCGCAGAGCCACTTGCCAAAGCAATCCTCGAGGCTCCAAGCCTAGTTTTGAACCAGGCCGTGGACTAGATTTCTAAAGTTTTCGATTCGTCGGTAAGTTGACGTGCATAAGGAACTTTGGCGCCGAGAACCTGAGCGACGATGTCCCGTGCGATTGCCTGCGCCGTTAACCCAACACGTTCAAGGATTTCGTTACGAGATGCGTGTTCTAAGAACTCATCTGGCAATCCAAGTTCATTGAGTGCTGTGTCAACTTCGGCTGCACGAAGTGCCTGACGAATTCTCGTACCAATACCACCAACACGTACGCCATCTTCTATGGTCACTACTAAACGATGCTGTGCGGCTAACTGAACCACACTTTCTGCAACTGGTACAACCCAACGAGGGTCAACCACAGTGGCGCCTATGCCTTGCGCTGCCAGGAGCTCGGCAGCTTGCAACGCCACACCTGCCATCGCTCCTACGGCAACTATAAGAACATCCTTGGCGGGAGCATCACGAAGGACGTCTAAACCGTCTTCCATTCTCTTCACCGCGACAAAATTCTGGTCGACATTACCTTTACCAAAACGGATCATGGTTGGGGCATCATCAACTTCGATGGCTTCATTTAGCAGTTCGCGTAAACGCACCGCATCTCTAGGAGCTGCAATTCGAATGTTTGGAACTACTTGGAATACAGCTAAGTCCCAAACTCCGTGGTGACTAGCGCCATCGGGACCAGTCACACCGGCGCGGTCGAGAACGAACGTAACTCCTTCTTTATGCAAGGCAACATCCATAAGGACCTGATCAAAAGCTCTATTCATAAATGTTGAGTAGACGGACACCACTGGATGGAGTCCACCAAATGCCATACCCGCTGCAGATGTGACTGCATGTTGCTCAGCAATTCCTACATCGAACACCCTGTTTGGAAAAGTTTCAGCAAACTTACCGAGACCAACTGGGTTGAGCATGGCTCCGGTGATAGCAACCACACGGTGATTCGACTGTGCGATGCGCACCAATTCATCTCCGTAGACGCTAGTCCACGAACTAGAACTAACCTCAAGCGATTCACCAGTTTCAGGATTAATTTGCCCCACAGCGTGGAACTGATCTGCATCGTTGAAAACAGCGGGATCGTAGCCTTTGCCCTTTTGGGTAATCATGTGAACGATTACCGGATGCGCGTATTTTCTTGCCTGCTGCAGTGCCTGCTCCACCTGCTGCAAATCGTGGCCGTCGATTGGACCTATGTACTTAAGGTCCAAGTTTGGGAACATGCTCTTGGGTGTAACCGATCCAAAGATGCCTTTACCTGCGCCCCTGATGGCTGACCAAAGCATGCGGCCGGGAAGTCCAAAACGGTAAAAGAAACTCTTACTAAGGCGATACAGCTTGCGATACGTCTGCTCGGTGCGAATGTTATTTAAGTTGCGCGCAAAACCGCCGATTGTTGGTGCATAGGAACGACCATTGTCGTTAACGACGATGACAAGTTTGCGGTCGTTATCGTCTGAGATGTTGTTGAGAGCCTCCCAGGCCATGCCGCCGGTCAGTGCACCATCTCCAATTAGCGCGACTACATAACGATCATCTTGTCCTGTTATGCGATATGCCTTAGCAATTCCATCCGCCCAAGACAATGAAGATGACGCGTGCGAACTTTCGACAATGTCGTGCTCTGACTCTGATCGCTGTGGATAGCCTGCAATGCCGTTCTTCTGACGAAGATTCGAAAAATCTTTTCTACCGGTAAGTAACTTATGAACGTAACTTTGATGACCGGTGTCGAAAATGAAGCTGTCTCTAGGTGAATCGAATACGCGATGCATGGCAAGACTGATTTCGACAACACCAAGATTCGGCCCTAGATGACCTCCAGTTTTCGAAACTGACGTGACTA
>JBEGSY010000113.1:0-5485 GCA_041179725.1 Actinomycetota bacterium
TACGAGGACTATCAGGAATGACCAATACCCAAGTTTCGATTCCATGTTCGGTGATGCGCGGTGGCACATCTAAGGGGCTTTACTTTTTAGCCTCTGCTTTGCCAACCGACGTCGCTGCGCGTGATCGATTCTTGTTGGCGGCAATGGGTTCTCCCGATGTTCGCGAAATCGACGGCATGGGTGGCGGGCATCCGCTCACATCAAAAGTTGCAGTGGTTAGTAAATCTGAGAGATCTGGCATCGATGTTGACTATTTGTTTTTGCAAGTGTGGCCTGACCGCGCAGAAGTAAGCGATCAGCAAAACTGCGGCAACATTCTCGCCGGCGTTGGCCCGTTTGCCATCGAGCAGGGTTTAGTGACTGCAAACACAGACCTTACTCCGGTCAGTATTTACATGGTCAATACCGATTCGAAAGCTACAGCCTTTGTGGAAACTCCCAACGGTTTAGTCAATTACGCGGGAGAAGCTCGTATTGATGGAGTGCCTGGCACACACGCACCAATCAACATCAACTTTGAAGATGTAGCTGGTTCTAGCTGCGGCTCACTTCTTCCTACCGGAAATGCAGTTGACGTAGTAAATGGCGTTGAGGTCACCTGCATCGACAACGGCATGCCGGTGGTCTGCTTGAATGCAGCAGACTTTGGCATCACCGGCTACGAGACACCAGCTGAGCTTGAGGCAAACCAGGAGCTTCGCGACCGCGTCGAGGCCATCCGTCTGGCAGTAGGCGAGCGCATGAATCTCGGCGATGTGACCAACAAGACTGTGCCTAAAATGTCACTTCTTTCACCTGCTAAAGATGGTGGCCTAATCAATACCCGCACCTTTATTCCTCATCGCGCGCATGATGCCATTGGCGTGCTCGGTGCTGTTTCGGTAGCGACCGCCTGCATGCTCAAGGGTAGCGTTGCTGCCAAGATTGCCGGCCTCGACCAAATTGCCGATTCACTAGATATTGAGGTTGAGCACCCGACCGGATTCTTTACCGTGCAGATGGAAGTTGACCAAAGCGGCAGTGAATTGAAGATAACCAAGTCCGCGTTGCTTCGTACGGCTCGACTTTTGATGAGCGGAAATATTTTTGTACCAAAATCAGCTTGGGAGAACTAATGATTATCGACTGTCATGGCCACTACACCACGGTTCCGGAGCCACACAACCAATGGCGCGTTGATCAGCTAGCTGCCTTCAAGGCGGGTCAACCTTCTCCGAAGTATCCGGAAATTTCTGATGACGTGGTGCGCGCATCAATCGTGGATAACCAACTTAAGTTAATCAACGAGCGCGGCAGCGACCTCACCATTTTTTCTCCACGTGCTTCGCACATGGGTCACCACGAAGGTGATCAGCGAATCAGCAAAGAGTGGACAATGCACTGCAACAACATGATCAAGCGTGTTGTTGACATGTTCCCTGACAAGTTCGTTGGCGTGTGTCAGCTTCCGCAGTCGCCTGGTGCAGACCTCACCGAGAGCATTGCTGAACTTGAGCGCTGTGTAAACGAACTTGGCTTCATTGGTTGCAACCTAAACCCAGATCCAAGCGGGGGAAAGTGGGAGACCGTTCCGCTAACCGACAAGTACTGGTACCCGCTCTACGAAAAAATGGTTGAGCTCGATGTTCCAGCCATGATTCACGTTTCAGCATCTTGTAATCCAAACTTCCACGCTACCGGCGCGCACTATATGAATGCAGACACCACTGCATTTATGCAGCTAATCCAGGGCGACCTATTTAAAGACTTTCCAACTCTGCGCCTGATCATTCCTCACGGTGGTGGCGCAGTTCCTTATCACTGGGGTCGTTACCGCGGTTTGGCGGACATGCTCAAGCAGCCGAGCCTCGATGGTCACCTGATGAACAACGTGTTCTTCGACACCTGCGTCTACCACCAGCCAGGTATCAATCTTTTGGTTGAAGTAATCGACAACAAAAACATCCTGTTTGGTTCGGAGATGATTGGCGCGGTTCGCGGAATCGACCCGACCACTGGACAATATTTCGACGACACCAAGCGATACATCGATGCAGCCAAGATTAGCGATGCCGAGAAGCACAGCATCTTCGAATCGAACACCCGTGCTGTATTCCCTCGCCTAGACGCACAGCTAAAGGCGCGTGGCTAATGGGCACTCAGTTTGTAAAGGACGCTGACTGGCTGGACTGGTGCGCTAACCCAACCAAGCCAAGTTTCCAGGTGCCAGTCGGTGCGGTAGACGCTCACTGTCACGTGTTTGGGCCTGGCGACATTTTCCCGTTTGCTCCGGAGCGTAAGTACACTCCGTGTGATGCCAGCTGGGAGCAATTGTTTGCTCTGCGCGATTTTCTAGGCTTCGAAAAGAACGTAGTGGTTCAGGCCACCTGTCACGGCGCCGATAACTCTGCACTGCTCGATGTGCTGGCGCGCGCAAATGACAAGGCTCGCGGTGTGGTCACTGTGAAATCCGATATTGAGATGGCCGAACTCGAGCGCATGCACGCACTCGGTGTTCGTGGAGTTCGTTTTAACTATGTGAAGCGTCTTGTTGATCCAAAGCCAGATGACTACTACCGCGGGATCATCGAAAAGATTAAGCGTCTTGGCTGGCACGTGGTGCTTTATTTCGAACCATCAGACCTAAAAGAGAAGTGGGACTTCTTTACCAGCCTTGGCGTGCCGGTAGTCATCGATCACATGGGCCGCCCAGACGTGACTAAGCCACTAGATAATCCAGATTTCGAGTTGTTCTTGAAGTTCATGCGCGAAAACGATGTTTGGGCAAAAGTTAGTTGCCCAGATCGTTTGACCGTATCTGGTTCGCCGCTCTATTCAGATGTGGTTCCATTCGCCAAAGCAGTGGTCGAAGAATTTTCGGATCGTGTGCTTTGGGGCACCGACTGGCCACATCCGAACATGAAAAAAGAAATGCCTGATGACGGAATCTTGGTTGATTACGTTCCATCGATTGCCACCACCCCAGAGCTTCAAAAGAAGCTTCTGGTCACCAACCCAAACAACCTCTACTGGAGCTAATCATGAAACCTGATTTCGAGCAGTACAAGGACATTCCTGGCACCACAATCTTCACGATTGAACTGGCGCGCAAGGGATTCTGGCTGAACCAGTTCTGCATGAGTCTTCGCAAGGCTGAAAACCGTGAGCGCTTTCTGGCAGATAACCGCAAGTACCTTGATGAGTGGGACATGACCGAGGATCAGAAGCAGGCGGTCATCGATCGCGACTTCCAGAAGATGCTCGATCTCGGTGGCAACGTGTATTTCTTATCCAAGATTTTTGCATCCGAGGGCCTTTCATACGTTCAGGCGGTAAGCACCATGACCGACATGAATGTGCAGGAATACCAGCAGATGATGCTGGACGGTGGCCGCAACATCGAGGGCTGGCGCTCAAAGAAGGAAAGAGGCGAGGCATAATGGCACGCATCACAGCTGGTGTAACCACCAGTCACGTACCGGCCGTTGGTATGGCGGTAGACCTGGGCAAGACCCAAGAGCCTTACTGGAAGCCAATGTTCGAGGGTTACGAATTCTCGAAGCAGTGGATGAAGGACAACACTCCGGACGTCGCCATCATTGTTTACAACGACCACGCTTCGTACTTCGGTATGGAGATCATGCCAACCTTTGCGATGGGTATTGCTGACAAATACGGTATCTGCGATGAAGGTTATGGGCCGCGTCCAATCCCTGATGTCGAAGGAGCTCCTGAGCTTTCAACTTTCCTCGCGGCATCTTTGATCATGCAGGATTTCGACATGACCATTTTGAACGTGCTTGATGTTGACCACGGATTAACTGTGCCAATGTCGCTGATGTTTGGCACTCCAGACAAGTGGCCAACCAAGATCATTCCGCTACCGGTAAACGTAGTAATGAACCCGCAGCCATCTGGCGAGCGTTGCCTTTCCCTAGGTAAGGCAATTCGTAAAGCCGTTGAAGCGTACGACGAAGACCTAAGCGTTCAGGTTTGGGGCACCGGTGGTATGAGTCACCAGATTCAAGGTGCACGTGCCGGTTTGGTAAATGCACCATGGGACAAGAAGTTCATGGATGACTTAGTCAACGATCCAGAAAACCTTCAGTACAAACCACACTTGGAATACATGATTGAAGCCGGCTCAGAAGGTGTCGAACTAATCATGTGGCTCATCATGCGCGGAGCTATGGGCGATAAGGTCGATGAGGTCTACCGTTTCTATCACGTACCAGCTTCGAATACCGCCGTTGGTCACATGATCATGACTCCAAAGGAATAAGTAATGTCAGTTAATCTCGCAGTAGTCGGACTCGGTGCTTTCGGAATTAAGCACTTAGATGCGCTTACCCAAATCCCTGATGCCAACATCCAATATGTTGCTCACAGCAAGATGGACATCGCAGAAGAGGTTGCCGGCAAGTACGGAGCCAAGCGTGCTTTCACCGACTATGCCGAGCTATTGGCCCAGCCGGACCTCGACGGCGTAATCCTGGCAACCCCAACCCAGATGCACCTGGCCGGCACGCTGCAGGCACTTGAGGCTGGAAAAAACGTTCAGGTAGAGATCCCGATGGCAGACAACCTTGCTGGCGTTCGACAGATTGTTGACCTGCAGGCAAAGTCCGGTTTGGTCGCGATGGCTGGTCACACTCGTCGTTTCAACCCTTCGCACCAGTACGTTCACAACAAGATTCAGGCTGGGGAATTCAACATTCAGCAGATGGATGTTCAGACCTACTTTTTCCGTCGAACCAATACCAATGCTCTAGGTAATCCACGTTCATGGACAGACCACCTGCTCTGGCACCACGCTGCTCACACAGTTGATTTGTTCCAGTATCAGACCGGTGAACGAGTAGTCAAGGCTAACGCCATTCAAGGTCCTAAGCACCCAGAACTTGGTATCGCGATGGATATGTCAATTCAGCTGCAAAGTGAAAACGGCAAGATTTGTACGCTATCTCTTTCGTTCAACAATGACGGACCGCTTGGAACCTTCTTCCGATACATCGGCGACACCGCCACCTACATCGCTCGATATGACGATCTAGTAAACGGTAAAGAAGAACCAATTGATGTTTCAAAGGTCGCCGTTTCAATGAACGGAATCGAACTTCAGGACCGCGAATTCGTAGCAGCAATCAAGGAAGGTCGCGAACCAAACGCGAGCGTTGCCAAAGTTCTGCCTTGTTACGAAGTACTAGACAAACTAGCCGCGCAACTCGATTACTAAGTACCTTTTAGCGTTTGTCTATATCAGCGAATGGAATTCGCTTGCCGTGCATCACTTGTGAAAAAGTGGCGAGCATTCCATGGACGGTAGTACTTTCATAGCCAGCACCTACCAAAAGTGCAGTGAGGTTAGACATCTCTACGGTGAGGAACTTGGCTTGCTTTTGAGTGGCAGAAAGTATTTCCTTGGCAGATTCTGAATTGATTGAATCAAATTCGCGCTGGGCTTCATCGAATGCCCAATCTTGCAGCCCTAACGATTTAGCTGCCC
>JBEGSY010000114.1:0-4708 GCA_041179725.1 Actinomycetota bacterium
TATCTGGTGGTCTTGCAGATGACGCAATGTTTAGCGTGGCAGCACAAAGTCAAAAACATATAGTGATTTCACACTGGCGTGGATTCAGTACCGAAATGGATTCACTTAATGATTATGAAAATGTTGCCCGCGATGTCGCGCGCGAATTACAAGAACGCATCGATGCCGCACTCGATGCTGGAATTTCACGCGATCAAATCATCGTTGATCCAGGTTTGGGTTTTGCTAAGGATGCCGAACAAAACTGGCAACTGGTAGCAAACCTAAATGAATTGGAAAAACTTGGATTTCCAATTTTGGTTGGCGCTTCGCGCAAGCGATTTATCGCCGCCGTCCTGGATGAACTAAATCCAAAATCGGTTTCCAACGGACGAAGAGATATGGCAACTGCGGTATTGACAGCTCTTTTGTTACAGCGAAATTTGTGGGGAGTGCGAGTTCACGATGTGCAAGCCACGACAGATGCCATCGCGCTGGTTTCTGCGCTCAGGAACGCCGAAGCCGAATAAAGTTAAGCCATGGAGCTTTCGCCAATCAAAATCAGCATCAGGGGATTGAGCGTTTACGGCCACCACGGAGTCTTTGATTTTGAGAAGGCATATGGTCAGGAGTTCCTAATTGATGCCGAAGTAAGTATCCAGCCAACCACTTCGGATGACCTTTCCAACACCCTAAGTTATGCCGACCTAGCCGATGCCCTGGTTGCCGACGCCAAGCAGAACCCGGTGGATTTACTGGAAACCCTGGCCCAGCGCCTTTTGGCTCTGACTTTTCACTTGGGCGGACCGACTGTTTCAAAGGCAAAAATTACAGTTCACAAGCCAAACGCTCCGCTGAATCACAAATTTGACGACGTCAGCGTCACGGTCAAAGGCAAACGCCAATGAAGAATGCGGTTCACTCGGTGCTAGCCATTGGCGGCAATCTTGGTGACCGCCAAGCCAACATCCAGGCAGCAGTTGAGAAAATCGGCGAACTCAAGAAGGTTAAGGTCCGCGCGGTGTCGCCAATGGTTGAGTCTTACGCAGTGACCCAAGCCGGGGTTGATCAGAGCAAGCCGAATTACATAAATGCGGTGCTTAAAGTAGACACGAATCTAAAGCCGAAAAAATTCTTAAGGAAACTTCGCATGGTGGAAGCAGACCTTGGGCGCGTGCGATTGGAACGCTGGGGTTCGCGCACCATGGATATCGACATCATCACGTACGGCGATGAAATTATTGCGAAGAAAAAATTGACCGTGCCACATCCTCGCGCATATCAACGTGCATTTGTTTTGGTGCCATGGAACTTGCTTGACAAAGATGCAGTATTACCTGGTCACGGAAAAGTTTCTGATTTAGTGAAACCGGTTGAACACGACGTGTGGGTAGTCTCATGAAGCCCACAAAAATTTGGAGTTTGCTAGTTTCAATTTTTATTGCCGGAGTAATTACATTCATCGCAGTAAAAGCTTTGGTTGCAAATGGTGGCTCTGTTCCGGTGGCGCCAAACAATTTGTTGATTTCGATTCCCTCAATTGCAGTTATCGAGTTACTTGCTGCGATTCCGGTATTCCGTTACCGTCGCGAGTTGGCAAAGTATGTGTCCACCGGCAAACGACCAAAACGTATCGATCCGTTTTATGCGGTACGAGTGCTTGCATTGGCAAAAGCCACTGCGATTTCAGGCTCACTGTTCGCCGGATTCGCGGCGAGCCTAGTGATTTTGCAGGTAACTCTGCCGGTAACTCCTGACTCAATCTCGCTCAATGTTTTTGCTCTCGTTGAATCGGTCTTGTTGATCGTGGTCGCGTTCATAATTGAACGTTCCTGCAAACTTCCAGACGACGGCGACACAGCCGAGCAGAAGCCAGCGACCCGGCCAGAGGCGACCCCAGCTTGAGCGCCAGACTGAATATCGGAATTGTCGGTGATGGTCCAGTTGGCAAGGCATTCGCTCAGGCGCTTGGGGCTGCCGGTCATGAAATCATCCAGCGAAAGTCGATTCCAGACCTGCTTGAGTTCGCCGATTTGGTGGTCTTTGCCATCCCAGATGAGCAGCTTGAACTCACCATTAGCGGCATCACCGAAGGCAAGCTATGGAAGCCGGGTCAGTTGGTGGCGCACACCTCAGGCAAACACGGTTACTCGATTCTGAATCCGGCCGCTCAGGCTGGTTCAATCCCATTGGCAATTCACCCAGCGATGAAGTTCACCGGCGGCAGTTCGGATCTTGCTCGCATTCGCGAAAGTTACTTCGCGGTTTCTGCACCCGCGGTGGCACTTCCAATTGCGCAGGCGTTGGTTATTGAGATGGGTGCCGAGCCAATCACTATCGCTGAAGAAAATCGCGCGCAGTACTTCGAAGCAATTTCGGTGGCATCAAGTTTTTCTTCGATGATTGTGAATCAGTCAATCGGTTTGCTCGAGGAAATAGGAATCGAGCCAGCGGCGAGCGTGCTTGCACCGCTCATTCGTTCTTCAGTGGAAGTCGCTCTTTCGCAAGGACATCAACCAATTGATCCAACCGAACTGTTGGACAAATAATGCGTGTAATAGAAAACTCGCACGACTTAGCCGCAGCGGTTTTCGGCGCACGACAGCACGGCAAGAAAATTGCATTCGTGCCAACCATGGGCGCACTGCACGACGGACATATTTCTCTTGTCGAAATTGCAAAACAAAATGCCGACTTTGTTGTGGTTTCGATTTTTGTTAATCCTTTGCAATTTTCTGCCAACGAAGATTTTGATAAGTATCCGCGAAACCTACAAACTGATTCCGAAAAACTTTCAGCCGTCGGTGTTGACGTTGTCTTCGCGCCAACCGTTGTAGAGGTCTATCCAAACGGCGATGCCATCACGCAGCACGCCGGTGAAATCGGCAAAGTTTACGAAGGTTCCATTCGCCCGGAGCATTTTGACGGCATGCTAACCGTGGTTGCCAGGCTTTTCGATTTGGTTCAACCTGACTTTGCCGTGTTTGGCAAGAAGGATGCCCAGCAGTTATTCCTGATTCAACGCATGGTGGCCAACTCAAATCATCGCTGGAATCAGCTGGCCGTGATTGCCGCTCCCATCATCCGTGAAGAATCAGGCCTAGCCATGTCGAGCCGCAACCAATATTTGAGCGGTGCCGAGCGAACAATCGCCGCCAGCATCCACAGAGCGATGTTTCAGGCAACCTCGGGAACAGCGAGTCAGCGCCTGGCAGCAGTCGAGGCTGCGCTCGACCCAGCGATTAGACTTGACTACGTTGCCCTGGTCAACCCGAACTCCTTCGAGACAATCGACGATAGTTTTAGCGGCCAAGCCCTCTTGCTAATTGCAGCCCGAGTGGGCAACACCAGACTGTTAGACAACCTGAGCATCACCATTTAGGGGCCCGGATGAGCGACGAACTCAACCAAGAATTTGACCAAGACCTGCCGGAGCAGATTGAGGTTCGCTTGGCTAAGCGCGCCCGCCTAAACGAACTTGGCGATGCCTACCCGGTAAGCCTGCCGATCACTCACACCATCGATGAGGTTCGCGCCAAGTACCCAGACTTAGAGATCGATGTTGCCACCGGCGACAAGGTTGCCATCGCTGGACGAGTGATGTTCCAGCGCAACACCGGAAAGCTTTGCTTCGGCACACTACAGTCGGGCACCGGCGAACGCATCCAGGCGATGCTTTCACTAGACAAGGTTGGCGAAGAGCGTCTTGAGCTTTACAAAGAATTAGTCGATCTCGGCGATCACCTATTCGTTAGCGGTGAAGTAATCACCTCAAAGCGCGGCGAGCTTTCGATTTTGGTTGACGAATGGCAGATGGCGGCAAAAACTATTCGCCCACTACCAAACCTTCACAACGAACTCGGCGAAGAATTCCGCGTGCGTCACCGTTACATCGACCTAATCGTTCGCGATCGTGCTCGCGAAGTTGTGCAGATTCGCGCCAACGTGATGAAGTCACTTCGCAAAACTTTTGAGGAAGCTCGCTACACCGAAGTTGAAACTCCGATGTTGCAAACAATTCATGGTGGTGCAAGTGCGCGTCCGTTCAAGACACACTCGAACGCATTCGACACCGAATTGTTCTTGCGCATTGCGCCGGAACTTTTCTTGAAGCGTGCAGTTGTCGGTGGAATCGATCGCGTTTTCGAAATCAACCGCAACTTCCGTAACGAAGGTGCAGACCGCACTCACTCACCCGAGTTTGCAATGCTCGAAGCCTACGAAGCCTATGGCGATTACAACTCGATTGCCGACCTCACTCAGAAGCTAATTCAGAACGCAGCGATGGATGCGTTTGGCACTCACGTTGTGCAACTAGATGACGGCACCGAGAATGACCTCTCAGGCAACTGGGATCGCATTTCGATGTTCGAATCACTTTCGAAGGCGGCCGGAGTTGAAGTTACTCCAAACACTCCAATCGAAGATTTGAAGAAGCTAGCCAAGTCGGTAGACATCGAAATCGAGCACCCGCTGCACGGAAAATATGTCGAAGAGCTCTGGGAGCACTTCGTGAAGAATGACCTCCAGAAGCCGACCTTCGTGATCGACTTCCCGGTTGACACCTCACCGCTTACTCGTAACCACCGCAGCAAGGCTGGCGTCGTTGAGAAGTGGGATCTCTACATCCGCGGCTACGAACAGGCCACCGGCTACTCAGAGCTGGTCGACCCGGTCATTCAGCGAGAGCGCTTCATCGAGCAGGTAACCCTGGCAGCCGCCGGCGACC
>JBEGSY010000115.1:0-9687 GCA_041179725.1 Actinomycetota bacterium
TCTCTGCTTGTAACCTGAACCTATGACTAGCAGCATCTTCGAGGGCCTCGCACCACTAGCGGCCAGGATGCGGCCAAGAACCCTTCAAGAAGTGGTTGGTCAATCACAGATCTTGAAACCAGGCAGTCCACTCAACAAACTTGCCGAGCCAAGTGACGCATCACGCAGGTCAAGTACCACCAGCGTAATTTTGTTTGGCCCACCGGGTACCGGAAAAACCACACTGGCTCGGGTAGTGGCAGCATCATCTGGTCGTCGCATCATCGAATTGAGTGCCATCACAGCGGGGGTCAAAGACGTCCGGGAAGCTATGGAAGAGGCTCGCCTCAATCACGAGTCCTATGGGGTTGGCACAATCCTGTTTCTCGATGAGATACATCGATTCAGTAAGGCCCAACAAGACGCTCTGCTACCAGGTGTCGAAAATGGCTGGGTTACTCTAATTGCCGCAACGACCGAAAACCCAAGCTTCTCAGTTATCACACCCTTGCTTTCAAGGAGTTTGCTGCTTACGCTTCAACTTCTCTCAGAAGCAGAGCTCCTTACAATCTTGCAAAGTGCAGTCATCGACCCGCGTGGATTGAATAGCAAATTCGTTCTAAGTGACGAGCTAGCTAAAAAAATTAGCCAATTATCGAGCGGTGATGCTCGTAGAGCATTGACCATTCTTGAAGCGGCAGCACTTGCGGTTGAAGATCCGGGATCGAAAGTCCCGGTCGAAATTTCGGATTCGGCCATAGAGGCCGCGATTGACCGCGCTCTCATTCGATATGACCGAGATGGTGATCAGCACTACGACATCATTAGTGCATTTATCAAGTCGGTGCGCGGATCTGATGCTGATGCCGCAATTCACTACTTAGCACGCATGATTGAGGGTGGCGAAGATCCAAGTTTCATCGCACGTCGACTAATGATTTTGGCGGCAGAGGACATAGGACTAGCCGACCCTCAAGCACTCTCGCTTGCCGTAGCAGCGGCCGAGACCGTTTCACTAATTGGAATGCCAGAAGGTCGCATTCCACTTGCTGAAGCAACGATTTACTTGGCTCTCGCTCCAAAATCGAATTCTGCCTATTTAGCCATCAATCAGGCGCTAGAGGATGTCAGGAATGGAATGAGCGGGGAAGTCCCACCAGCACTTAGGAGCTCAAATTACCCTGGAGCTGCAAAAATAGGCAACGGGAAGGGCTATCAATACCCACACGATGACGCCAGGGCAGTGCTCCCACAACGTTATTTGGAGGGAGATTTGATTAAAGCCGAGTATTACCGACCCAAAGAAATCGGCGCAGAGCGTGAAATGGCCGAACGCTGGCCCAAACTCAGGTCAATAATTCGGAGTTTCAAGCGCTAGCACCTTTTATTTGGTGCCCTTTGTTCGGTAGACTTTCAAGGTTGCCGACTCGACCACACCTATCGGCTGTAAGTGTGATCAACGGTGCGGTTCGTCTAATAGCCAGATGAATCCGTGGCAAAAGGTTCGACCTCTGAACCGAAATGTGAACAAATACCGCTATCGAGCCAATGGCTCATCGAAAGGAAAACGTGTCAAAGACAACACGTACTCGTAGCAAGACTCGTCTGTCTCGCTCACTCGGACTAGCACTTACCCCAAAGGCTGCCAAGTATCTAGAAAAGCGTCCATATGCTCCAGGTGAGCACGGTCGCACTAAGAAGAAGGCTGACAGCGACTACGCAGTTCGTCTACGCGAGAAGCAGCGTCTTCGCGCACAGTACGGAATTCGCGAAGCTCAGCTTCGTAAGACTTTCCAGGAAGCAAAGCGCACTCAGGGTCTAACTGGTGAAAACCTAGTTGAGCTTCTAGAGATGCGTCTTGACGCTCTTGTGCTTCGTGCAGGTTTTGCACGCACAATCGCACAGGCTCGTCAGATGGTTGTTCACCGTCACATTCTTGTGAACGGCGAGCGCATCGACCGTCCTTCATTCCGCGTAAAGCCTGGCCAGATGGTTCACGTACACGCCAAGAGTGAAGTTACCGAACCATTCCAGGTTGCAGCTGCAGGTGGACACGTTGATGTTCTCCCTCCAGTACCTGCTTACCTAAGCGTTGACCTAGCAAAGTTGCACGCAACTTTGGTACGTCGTCCAAAGCGCGCTGAAGTTCCAGTTACCTGTGAAGTTCAGCTCGTGGTTGAGTACTACGCAGCTCGCTAAAGCTTCGTAAATCAATTTAGGAGTTCAGATGAGTGGCGGAGAAGTCGCAGCAATAATTGCAGCATCAGCATTTGTTTTGCTTGTGATTTTTATCGGCGTCCCATTGCTAAAGCTTGGACGATTGATCGACGAGACGCGTGATTCAGTTCACGATCTAAACGATTCAGTTGCTCCGCTACTCACTGAACTAACCACCACAGTTACCGAAACTAATAAGCAGCTAGCACGTCTAGACGTGATTACTGAAAACGTTTCAGAAGTAACCACCAACGTAAAATCACTCGTTGCTGTATTCAGCGCATCGGTTGGAGCTCCGTTGGTGAAAATCGCAGGTCTAACACAAGGACTGCGCTCAGCTTTGCTTGGCAAGAAGGGTAAGTAGAAATCATGAAGAAGATTTTCTGGTTCGTAACTGGCATCGCAGCTGGTCTAGCCGTGGCTAAGCAGTTGGCCGAAAACCCTAAAGCCGCAGCCGCTGTAGACGAGGCAGCCGCTCGCGCAAAGGAGTTTGGTGCTGCCGTTACCGAAGGATTCCGTGAGCGCGAGGCCGAGCTTGCAAAGCCAGTAGCGAAGAAGCCTGCCGTAAAGTCAGCAGCGAAGAAGCCGACAACTGTTCGCAAAGCTGCTCCAAAGAAATCACCGGCAACTAAGCCGCGCAATAAGTAATGCAGACGGCTGAAATTCGCCGTCGCTGGCTAGATTTTTTTGAAAGCAAGGGACACACGGTTGTCCCAAGTGCATCACTAATTAGTGAAGACCCTTCACTTTTGTTCACGGTCGCTGGAATGGTTCCATTCATTCCATACATGAGTGGACTTGTGCCTGCACCTTTCGCGCGAGCAACTTCCGTTCAAAAATGTGTCCGCACACTTGACATCGAAGAAGTCGGTAAAACCACTCGTCATGGAACTTTCTTCCAGATGAATGGAAACTTTTCCTTCGGAGACTATTTCAAAAAAGACGCCATTTCTTTTGCTTGGGAATTTCTCACCAAGCCACAGAGCGAGGGTGGTCTTGAACTAGACCCGCAATTGTTGTGGGTTACCGTTTACAAAGACGATGACGAGAGTATTCAGATTTGGAGAGATGTCGCAGACATTCCTATGGAGCGCATTCAGCGTCGTGGAATGAAGGACAACTACTGGTCAACTGGTCAACCAGGACCAGCCGGACCTTGTTCTGAAATCTATTATGACCGCGGACCTGCTTATGGCCGGGAGGGTGGC
Organism: Actinomycetota bacterium; assembly: GCA_041179725.1. Taxonomy (GTDB): domain Bacteria; phylum Actinomycetota; class Actinomycetes; order Actinomycetales; family Microbacteriaceae; genus Rhodoluna. Next base: position 3,405 of record JBEGSY010000115.1, read on the forward strand.
CCAGAAGCTGACGAAGATCGTTACATCGAAATTTGGAACCTCGTTTTCATGCAATACGAGCGTGGCGAGGGAACTGGCAAGGACAGTTTCGAAATTCTTGGAGAACTTCCAAAGAAAAACATTGACACCGGAATGGGCCTCGAAAGAGTTGCCTTCTTGATGCAGGGCGTTGAGAACCTCTATGAAATTGATCAGGTTCGACCGGTTCTCGACCTGGCTGCAAAGCTCAGCGGTAAAACTTACGGTGCATCTGTCGAGGACGACGTTCGCATGCGTGTAGTAGCCGACCACGTGCGCTCAGCGCTGATGCTGATTTGTGATGGTGTGACTCCGGCAAACGATGGACGCGGATATGTTTTGCGTCGACTACTGCGCAGAACTGTCCGCTCTATGCGTCTACTTGGTGTCGAGACGCCTACCTTCACCCAATTGTTTGATACCTCGAAGAACGCAATGAAAGCGGCTTACCCTGAACTCGAAACCGAATTCGAACGCATTTTGCGAACTGCGGTAGCTGAAGAAGAGGCCTTCCTTAGAACTTTGACTTCAGGTACTGCAGTTTTGGACGAGGCAATCTCCGGCACTAAGTCAGCAGGCAGTAAGCAGTTGAATGGTGAAACTGCTTTCTTGCTTCACGATACTTACGGCTTCCCAATTGACTTGACTCTTGAGATCGCTGAAGAAGCTGGCTTGTCAGTCGATCGAGATGGATTCAAGGCTCTTATGACAGAGCAGCGCGACAGGGCAAAAGCCGATGCCCGCGAAAAGAAAATGGGCGGCACGGATCTCTCGGTCTATTCATCGTTCAGACAGCTCGGTGTCACTAGGTTCACTGGTTACGAAGAATTGAAAACTGAAGCAAAGGTTCTTGGACTTATAGCTGATGGCTCTCAAGTGAACAAGGCCAGCCAGGGGCAAATTGCCGAGGTAATCCTGGATGAAACATCTTTTTATGCAGAATCGGGCGGACAGGATTCCGACGCTGGATTGATCAGTGGCGATGGTTTTGAACTCGAAGTGCTCGATGTGCAGAAGCCAGTAAAGGGTTTGATCAGCCACAAGGTGATTGTCCGCACTGGTGAAATCGGTGTTGGTGCCAAGGCAAGCACTCAAGTTGATGCCAACTGGCGCCTCGGTGCAACTCAGGCTCACTCAGGCACACACTTGGTTCACGCAGCGCTTCGCGAAGTACTTGGACCAACTGCGTTGCAGTCAGGTTCATATAACAAGCCGGGGTACTTGCGCTTGGATTACTCCTGGAGCCAGGCTCTCAGTGACTCAACCAAATCTGAAATCGAGGAAGTTACGAATCTCGCCATCCGTCAGGACTTAGCCGTCAGTGCCCAGTTCATGTCGTTACCAGAGGCTAAGCAGTGGGGAGCGGTTGCACTGTTCGGTGAAACCTATGACGAGAGCGTACGTGTTGTGCAAATCGGCGGACCGTGGTCTAGAGAACTTTGCGGTGGTACTCACGTAGCACGCAGTTCGCAGGTTGGTTTGATTTCACTTATCGGTGAATCCTCGGTTGGATCAGGATCACGTCGCCTCGAAGCATTAGTTGGTATCGAGGCTTTCCGTGCTTTGGCCAACGAGCGTGCTTTAGTTTCTCGTTTGTCAGAATTGTTCAAGTCGAATCGTGATGGCCTTGAGGATCGCATTATCAATGCTGTGGAAGAGCTGAAGACTGCACAGCGGAAGCTTTCTGCACTTCAGGCTCAGCAACTTGCCACCATGCTTCCAGCTATCGTGAGCGCAGCGGAAAACGTCGGTCAGGTGCGTCTAGCAATCGCAAACGTAGGCTCACTAGGAGCGGCCGATGAACTTCGTACACTAACGCTTCAGTTGCGAGATCTATTGCAAAACGACGCTGCAGTTGCTGTGCTATTTGCAGAAATCGACGGCAAGCCAATGGTGGTTATCGCACTTACAAAGCTGGCTCAGAATCTCGGCGCAAAGGCTGGCGCTCTAGTGAAGTTCGCCAGTTCGGTACTCGGCGGCGGTGGTGGCGGTAAGGATGACACTGCGCAAGGTGGCGGTTCTGACATTTCGAAGATCGATGAAGCAATTTCTGCCATTCGCGGTGAACTAGCTAAGTAGTTATGCGCACGGGTAGGCGAGTGGCCTTCGATATTGGCAAAGCACGTATCGGCGTAGCGATTTCTGATTTTCATGCAATCCTCGCAACACCACGCGAACACATCATTAGGCGAGAGTCAGATGAAGAAACCATTCGGGAGCTGCTTGCGATTGTTTCAGCCGAGGATGCAATCGAAATTTACGTTGGCCTACCAGTCAACTTGAAAAATGAAATAACGCCCTCCACTAAGGACGCTGTCGAAGTCGCAAGGAAGTTAGCGGAAGCAACACAAATTCCAATTCGCCTAGTTGACGAACGTCTTACCTCAAAAGTTGCCTCGAACGCTCTGCACGCAACTGGCAAAGACACTCGTTCACAGCGGGCATTCATAGATAGTGCTGCCGCGGCTGTAATACTTGAGTCAGCCATGAACGCCGAAAAAACTCTTGGCGCTGAACCAGGCTTAGCTATAAAGGACTACCGAGCAGATGAATAAATTCAAGCGCAGACGATTCATTGTCATCGTAGTTGCAGTGCTTGGCATTTCCTTGGTGCTCGGTTATGTGAATCGTGGTGTTATAAGAAACGCATGGGATGTCGTTTCAGGTGCTGACTACAACGGAACTGGGCACGGAAATGTGACGCTGGTTATCCGCGAGGGTGATGATGGTGCTGTTATTGCACAGCAATTGGTTGACCTCAAAGTGGTCAAGTCATATCGATCTGTGTACAAGCTTCTTATCTCGCGGGATCAGGTATTTTATCCGGGCACTTACCAGTTGAAACTTGAAATGAGTTCAAGCGCGGCACTCGATGCAATTGCCGACCCGAATAACCGAGTCTCCAAAAAGGTCACCATTAAAGAGGGATGGCGAATCAGCAAGGTTCTAACGGAGCTATCAGCAAAGACAGGAGTGGCTCTGTCTGAGCTACAGAATGCTTCCAAGGATCTCAGTGGATTGGGTATCCCAACATCTGAGGTCAGTGCTGAGGGTTGGCTTTTCCCAGCGACCTATGACTTTGACCCTGGAGTGAATGCAAGTTCCATACTCAAACAAATGGTTTCGAGGATGAAGCAGGAACTTCAGCATTACGGCGTATCAGTTGGCGATGCGCATAAAGTCCTGACTCTCGCAGCGCTAATTCAAGCAGAAGCTCGTTTGGAACCGGATTTCTATAAGGTATCTAGAGTTTTTCTCAACCGACTTGAAAAAGGAATGCATCTGCAATCTGACGCAACTGTCAGTTACGGAGTCAACGGTAAGACAGTGAGCACATCCGCAGCCGATCGAGCTAATCCGAATGGTTACAACACATACCTACACGAAGGACTTCCGATTGGGCCAATTTCGGCACCTGGTTCTGTAGCTATCGATGCTGCCCTTCATCCTGCTGACGGTAAATGGCTTTACTTCTGCGCCATCAACTTGAAAACAGGTGAGACCGAGTTCAACGAGACCTATGCCCAACATGCGGTATCTGTGAAGAAGTGGCGTCAATGGATGCTGGAGAATCCAGGCTATGAATAGGAATCTGGCCGTGGTTGGCTCACCAATTGAGCACTCGAAGTCACCGCTAATTCATGGCTCGGCTTACGGTGTCTTGGGTAAACCGTTCGGTTACTCGAAAGTTCGCATTGAGAAAAACAACCTTCGACAATTTGTCGATACGTTGGATCACAGTTGGCTTGGATTGAGTGTGACAGCGCCACTCAAAGTTGAAGCACTTCGGCTTGCTGTCACTTCGGATGAAACATCAAGGATTACGAATGCCGCAAATACGCTTCTACGCACCGATGAAGGTTGGGTTGCCTTCAATACAGATGTTTTCGGTATGCAAAAGGCTCTTGAAGCAGCAAACATTAGTGAACCTAAGTTGGTTTCAGTGATTGGTAGCGGAGCGACAGCTATTAGCGCCGTTTTAGCCGTGCATAGAAGTTACCCGTCGGCAAAGATTCAAATTGCAGCTCGAAATCGTGAGACTATTCGGCAAATCATTGAGTTTGGTAAGGCAATCGGAATAAAGAGCATGGCCACCGTCTCGCTACCCAAGGCTTTGAGCACGAGTGACCTAGTACTAAGCACACTGCCAGCAAGAGCGATTGACCAATCAGTTCGCAAACTAAACAAGGCGTGGTTCAGAAAACCACGCGGCGTGCTATTTGATGTAGCTTATGAGCCTTGGCCAAGTGAAGCCGCGCAACTCTGGATTAAGAACGACCTCAAAGTTATTTCAGGGATAGAAATGCTGCTTTGGCAAGCAATTGCACAGATTCGTATTTTCACCGAGGGCGATCCAAGTGTCGAAGTGTTTAATGAACCGGCTGTGATGCTAGCAATGCGAGACGCTTTGGGGCTCATTTAGCCAATACCTGCACGTCCTGTGGCAGAATTAGAGAATGTTGCGATGGATTACTGCCGGTGAGTCTCACGGCCCGGAATTAGTGGCCGTTCTTGAGGGAATGCCTGCCGGAGTACCGGTTCAAACCAGCGACATTCAAGATTCACTTGCTCGACGTCGTCTCGGCTACGGCCGTGGTGCCCGTATGCAATTTGAACAAGATGAGGTCTCAATCAGCGGTGGCGTGCGTCACGGTTCTTCGATGGGTGGTCCAATCGCTATAACCGTTGCCAACACCGAGTGGCCGAAGTGGCAGGATGTCATGGCTTCCGACCCGGTCGAAGCCGAAAAACTTACTGGGGCTAGGGCTGAGGCGCTGACTCGTCCTCGCCCTGGACATGCAGATTTCACCGGAATGCAAAAATACGGTTTCTTGGATTCACGTCCGGTGCTCGAACGAGCATCTGCTCGCGAGACAGCTGCCAGAGTTGCACTGGGACGCGTTGCCAGTAACTTTCTAAATGAGCTCGGCATCGAATTGATTACACACACAGTTGCAATTGGCTCAGTTGATGGCGGCAGAGACCTTCAATTACCAAAGCCATCAGACCTATCGGCAATTGATTTAGATCCGCTGAGAGCTTTTGATCCTGCCCTGTCTGCATCAATGGTTGCTGAGGTGGACGAGGCGCACAAGGATGGCGACACACTTGGTGGAGTAGTGGAGACCTTAGTTTATGGATGTCCTCCCGGTTTAGGTTCATTTGTGCACTGGGATCGTCGTCTCGATTCGCAATTGGCCGGAGCACTAATGGGCATTCAGGCAATCAAAGGTGTTGAGGTGGGCGACGGTTTTGAAACCGCACGTCGTCGCGGTTCAGCAGCACACGATGAAATCGTTCGCACAGATGGTGTATCACGACGTCTTACTGATCGAGCTGGCGGTATCGAGGGCGGGATGAGTAACGGCGAAGTATTGCGTGTTCGTGCCGCGATGAAACCAATCAGCACAGTTCCACGTGCGCTTCAAACCATCGACGTCGCTACTGGCGATGCTGCAAAAGCTCACCACCAGCGTTCAGATGTCTGCGCCGTTCCAGCAGCTGGTGTTGTGGCTGAAGCAATGGTCGCTTTGGTTATTGCCAATTCTGTGCTCGAAAAATTTGGCGGCGATTCACTTGCCGAAACCAAGCGCAACATGGATAGTTACCTCGCTAACATTCCTGACGTTTTGCAATCTCACATCGAGTAGTTATGGCCGATTACCAGGCAATAGTTTTAGTTGGTCCAGCCGGTGTTGGTAAGACCACGGTTGGTAAGAAGCTAGCTAGTGCGCTCGGTTTGATTTTTCTAGATACCGATGCGTTGTTTGTTAAAGATCACGGCTCAATCTCGGAATTCTTTGCAAAGCACGGTGAGCCTGCGTTCAGAAAGCTCGAAGAGGATTACCTGACTTTTGCAGTTAATGAACAAGCTGTAGTTGCAACTGGTGGTGGTGCGGTGATCAGTTCCGCGAACAGGGAATCTCTAAAACTAGCAAGAGTTGTATATCTCAAAACTGACGGCACCCATATGGCCAAACGAATTGCGCAGGGCAATCGTCCATTGTTGAAGAACGGCATTGAGGATTGGCGCAAACTTTACGATCAACGCAAAGCCTTCTACGAAGAGGTCGCCGACATCACAATCGACTGTTCCGGGCATCCAATCAAGCGCACCGTGGCTGAAATCAAGGCAGAATTAGAGCATCATGACTGAGCTAAACGTAATTCCGGTAACCGGAACTAATTCTTACGATGTTGTCATCGGGCGTTCGCTCCTCAATGAGGTTCCAAAGCACCTCGGTGATTCGGTCAAAAAGGTTCT
>JBEGSY010000116.1:0-6406 GCA_041179725.1 Actinomycetota bacterium
AAAAGCTCCACGATGTCACCTCAAACTTCCTCGGCGAACGAGCCAAGCGCACCCCGTTCATCATCGGAGTGGCCGGCTCTGTTGCCGTCGGCAAGTCAACTGTCTCTCGTCTACTCAAGGAGATGCTCTCCCGTTGGCAGACCACCCCGAAAGTGGCACTAATCACCACCGACGGTTTTCTCTACCCAAATGCTGAGTTGGAAAAGCGCAACATCATGCACCGCAAGGGCTTTCCTGAAAGCTATGACCGCCTTGCACTTTTGCAGTTTGTCGCCGACATCAAATCTGGAGCCGCCAAAGTTTCAGCACCGGTTTACTCTCACCTCAGTTATGACATCGTTCCTGGCGAAGAAGTGGTTATCGAATCACCAGACGTTGTGATCATCGAAGGACTAAACGTTTTACAGTCACCCGGACAAGGCCAAGACGTTGCCCTAAGCGACTACTTTGACTTCAAGATTTACGTCGACGCCGAAGTCGAAAACATCACCGAATGGTTTATCAACCGGTTCGAGCAATTGCGCGAAGGTGCGTTTACCAATCCAAAATCTTACTTTCACAAATACGCTGAAATGCCCTACGAGGCAGCACTAGATCGAGCCAACGAAATCTGGCGCACCATCAACCTGCCAAACCTGGTTGAAAATATTCAGCCGACCAAGTCGCGTGCCACTCTAGTTCTCAAAAAAGGAAAGCAGCACGCGGTTGAATCGGTGTTGCTAAGAAAGAGCTAATGTCGGATAAAGAAACCGCAGATCTGCTCAAGCAAAAAGATCGATGGGCCGCCTTACGCCAGCTTCTCCCTTTAGCTTTTCGCTAATTTCTGCAAGCTTCCGTCCGCCAATATAACTGCGACCTCGTGCCTCGCCAATTGCCTTGAGCAAATCTAGCTCGACTAGTTTTGCTAAATCTCTACTCGCGGTAAGTTCGCTAACAACATCCCCGTTGTCTTTAGAAATCGCTATATACGTTGAGTTCTTAAGGGCATTTCCATTCAAAACGTGAACCAGTGAAGGAATGACTCGCTCGTCTATTTTGAATTGATTTACTAGTCGACTTACCTCAGCCCAACTGCTCTCAGCGAATCTAGAATTTTGCTGCACACGAAGAGCCTGTGAGTAATGTGCGTTCAAAATAAAACGTAGCCATGGTCGCGCTTCTCGCTTCGAATTCCAGACACCTTTACCTACATCTGCCAGCACTGAATAATAGCGACCGGTGTTCTGCCCGAGATATTCCTCGATGCTCATGAAAATTGGACTTGTAGTTCCAGCGAGTCCGAGTATGAAACTTTGAAGTACACGGGCCATTCGTCCATTTCCATCTTTGAAAGGATGGATCATTACAAGATTTAGGTGAGCCATCGCTGCAGTCACCAACGCATCGTAATCTCTTGACTGCTGCAATTCTTCGATAAGCTCCTGCATCAGTTTGCCAACATCTCCTGCCGGAGCGCCTTCGTGCACAATTTCGTTATTTTGTTCGTTGTGAACATAAACGCTGCCGATTCGGTATCGACCGGGGCGATTTTGCAAATCATCTTTAGTCAGCATGAAGTGCAAAGCCTTGATCAGCGACTCATTAATTAGGGTGGCGTCATCCTGAATTGCCTGAAGTACAAAGGTCATTGCATCGCGGTAGCCGGCTATCGCGGCAAGGTTGTCTCGGCTTACTGACGGATTGTTTTGATTCAACAAAATTTCATGGACATTGCTAATCGACTCGACGTAACCCTCAATAGAGTTTGACGATTGCACAGCAGCAGCCAATGACTGCCTCCGGAGCGAACCAGTCCAAGCGTGCGGCTCGTTGAGCATTGGACTCATCGACTTTTGCAGTTGCCAGATCAGGTCTAGGGCCTTGAGCTCCGGTCCATCCAATTTAGGAGTACGAATTAGCATGATAGATAGTCCTTTATTACCTATCTAAATGATAGATAATATCTATCATTCCATCAAGCCCTAATTAGAGTGCCAGTTCGCGCTCAACCACGCGAGCAATGCGATCTGCCCAACTCTGGGCGGTGCCCTCATCGGCAGCCTCGACCATCACGCGTACGAGTGGCTCGGTGCCAGATGCTCGAAGGAGCACACGACCGGTGCCGTGCAGTTCTGCTTCGGCTTCTTTGACTGCTGCCTGAACGGCTTCGTTGCTGTCGACCTTTGACTTGTCGACGCCTTTCACGTTTACCAAAACCTGAGGAAGGATGGTCATTACCTTGGTGAGTTCGGCTAGTGGCTTGCCGGTGCGAGCCACTTCGGCAGCAATCTTTAGTCCGGTGAGAATGCCATCGCCGGTGGTGGCGTAGCGAGAGAAGATTACGTGGCCAGACTGCTCGCCCCCGAGTGAGTAGCTACCTTCGCGCATTGCTTCGAGTACGTAACGGTCGCCAACTGCGGTTTCAATCATTTCGATGCCGGCGTTCTGCATAGCGATTTTCAAACCTAGGTTAGACATCACAGTGGTGACCAGAGTGTTGCGGGCAAGTTGTCCGCGCTCTTTTAGCGACAGCGCAAGGATTGCCATGATCTCATCGCCGTCGACAACCTTGCCGTTGTGATCAACTGCAAGGCAACGGTCGGCATCGCCGTCGTGAGCAATGCCAAGATCAGCTCCGTGTTCGAGCACTGCAGATTGCAATGCAGACAAGTGAGTGGAACCGCAACCTAGGTTGATGTTGTGACCATCCGGGTCTGCGCCGATGACGATTACTTTTGCACCGGCGTCAGCGAATGCCTGAGGCGAAACTCCGGATGCTGCACCGTGAGCACAGTCGACAACAATCTTTAGACCTTCAAGACGATTAGGTAGTGCACCGAGAAGGTGAACTACGTAGCGATCTTCTGCGTCTGCAAAGCGCTGCACGTGGCCAACTCCACCACCGACTGGCATGAGCTTGTCTGCCATGAGTGTGCGTTCGATTTTGTCTTCGACTGCATCAGGAAGTTTGTGTCCACCGCGTGCAAAGAATTTGATTCCGTTGTCTGGCGCCGGGTTGTGAGAAGCAGAAATCATCACGCCGAAATCGGCGTCGAGGTCTGCGGTTAAGAATGCGGTTGCTGGAGTTGGCAATACGCCAGCGTCGAAGACATCGACACCCGAGCTGGCGAGCCCGGCCGCAACTGCTGCTGCAATGAATTCACCTGAGATGCGTGGGTCGCGACCGATAACTGCTTTAGGTTTGTCGCCGCGATTTCGAGCATCTTCGCCAAGGACGATTGCCGCCGCCTGCGCCAAATTGAGGGCAAGTTCTGCGGTTAAATCGCGATTAGCAAGCCCACGAACTCCGTCGGTGCCGAATAGTCGCGCCATAGTTCGAGGTTACCGAACTTAGTTCTAAATGAAAGCGGATTAACGCTTTGAGAACTGTGAAGCCTTGCGAGCCTTCTTTAGACCGGCCTTCTTGCGCTCGATGACACGAGGGTCGCGCTTTAGGAAGCCAGCCTTCTTTAGGGCAGGGCGGTTGTTGTCGCGGTCGATCTCGTTTAGTGCACGAGAGATACCTAGACGAAGTGCACCAGCCTGGCCAGCGATTCCGCCACCAGAGATGCGAGCAACTACGTCGTATGCACCCTTTAGTTCAAGAACAGTGAAAGGGTCAGTGATTAGCTGCTGGTGAAGTTTGTTTGGGAAGTAGTCCTCAAGAGTACGACCGTTAACCTTGATCACACCTGAACCTGGAACAATGCGAACACGTGCAACAGCTTCCTTGCGACGACCAAGACCAGCACCTGGCTGTGTTAGTGCGCCACGTGACTTGACAGTCTTTGCTGGTGCTGATTCGGTGGTGTAGCTCTCTGGAGCTGACTCTACGGTTTCGTTCTTAGCCACTTGATTAGTCCTTGAATATTTCTTGCGCTACTACTGAGCGACCTGGTCGATGATGAAAGGCTTTGGCTGCTGAGCTGCGTGTGGGTGCTCTGGGCCTACGTAAACCTTTAGCTTCGAAAGCTGGTCAGCTCCGAGCTTGTTCTTTGGAAGCATTCCCTTGATTGCCTTTTCGACAGCCTTGGTAGGAGCCTTCTCTAGAAGTTCTGCATAAGTAGTTGCAGTCAAACCACCTGGGTAACCAGAGTGACGGTAAGCCTTCTTGTTTAGCAACTTGGTACCAGTCAACGCGATCTTCTCTGCGTTGATGATGATTACGAAGTCACCATTGTCCATGTGTGGAGCAAAGGTTGGCTTGTGCTTTCCGCGTAGTAGTGTCGCGGCCTGTGTTGCTAGACGACCTAGAACTACGTCGGTAGCGTCAATGATCAGCCACTCGTTGTTAAGCTCGTGAGCTTTTGGTGAGTAAGTACGCACGTTAAATTGCCTTCTGCTTCTTTGTTTCGGGGAAGAATCCACACCAAACAAAGGGTTTTCGGATTCAAGCTGGTGAATAACCAGCACCAAGGGTCAAGTTTAGCCCGAATACTGGGCTGAGGTCAAACCCTAATTACCCTCTTGAGCATCATCAAGTGACCTGAGATTACGGGCTTCCTTGGCCTGTGATGCCAGCAGTTCGTCAGCCGGGTAACCAATGGCCATCAGCTGCAGTCCGTGCGGTGCAACCACCTTGAAACTTCCCTCACGGTTGGTCTTTTCGAGCAACTCTTTGATCTTGGCGGCATCAGCCTTGCCCTGGCCCACCCCGATCAGCGCACCGACGATTGAGCGAACCATATTGTGACAAAAGGCGTCAGCCTGAATCTCGATTTCGACTACCCCGTTGGCCACTCGCTTGACCGTGATTTCTTGTAATTCACGAATCGTGGTTGATCCCTCACGTGGTTTACAGAAACTGGCAAAATCGTGAAGACCGAGTAGCACCTGGCCAGACTCGTTCATGGCTGCAACATCTAGGTGGCCGTAGGTTTCCAAAGTGAAGCGCGATTCGAGCGGGTTCTTCTCCGCGCTCTGATCTGCGAGTCGATAACGGTAACGACGATTGATGGCTGAGAACCGTGCATCGAATCCGGGAGCTGCAACTGAAACCTTGTTTACACGAATGTCGATTGGCAACAAATTATTTAGTTTGTATGCGATGTCTTCCATCGAATCATTACGACCGAGGCGTTTCATTTGCGCATCGGAAAGATCCATGTGTAACACGCAACCGACTGCGTGCACTCCAGCGTCGGTGCGACCAGCAACACGTAATCCGAATCCGTTGTCATCGTCGCCGAAAATCAAAGTCAACGCTTTGATGTATTCGCCTTGAATTGTGCGAAGGTCTGGCTGTTTCGACCAACCGTAAAAATCAGTTCCGTCGTAGCCGAAGTCCAACCTTAAACGAGTGAACCCGTCGACTAATTCGTCAACGGGTTCGCTCATTTTTAGAACTTATTCAGCTGCTGGTTCTGCAGCAGGTGACTCGGTTGCCTCTGCTTCAACAGCAGCCTCAACCTGAGCTTCTACTTCTGCTGGAGTCTCAACAACTTCGTCTACAGCTTCTGCTACTGGAGCACTATCTGCTGCAGGAGCAGCGGTTGCCTTTACAGCGTTAACAAGCTTGGTCTTGTTGGTCGCTGGCTTAGCGTTCACTGGCTCTAGCACTAGCTCGATTAGCGCCATAGGAGCGTTGTCGCCCTTACGGAAACCTAGCTTGGTGATGCGAGTGTAGCCACCCTGACGGTCTGCTACCTGAGGTGCAATGTTCGCGAATAGCTCGTGAACAACTGACTTGTCGGTTAGCTGTGCGATTACGCGACGACGTGCTGCAAGGTCTCCACGCTTTGCGAAAGTTACCAAACGCTCTGCGATTGGACGAAGGCGCTTAGCCTTGGTCTCGGTTGTGGTGATCTTGCCGTGCTTGAACAACGAGGTAGCCATGTTGCGAAGCATCATGCTCTCGTGAGCTGGTCCGCCTCCGAGGCGTGGTCCTTTAGTTGGTGCTGCCATTTTTATCTCCTATGGAGCGGGCTTAGGCCTGCTCGTCCTCGTCGTCTTCGTAGTTAGAGCTGAAGTAAGCAGCCTCGAAACCTGGAACTGAGTCGCGGAACTTCAAGCCCATTGAGATGAGCTTGTCGCGAACCTCGTCAACAGACTTGCTGCCGAAGTTGCGGATGTTCATCAACTGGTCTTCTGAAAGGTTTACCAACTCTGCAACAGTGTTGATACCTTCGCGCTTTAGGCAGTTGTATGAGCGAACAGTTAGATCTAGGTCTTCGATAGGCATTGCTAGCTCAGGTGAAAGGTTAGCCTCAACGATTGCAGGGCCGATCTCGATACCTTCAGCAGCTTCGTTAAGCTCTTTAGCCAAACCGAATAGTGCAACCAAAGTAGTACCTGCTGATGCAACTGCATCGCCTGGCTTCATTGACTGCTTGGTCTCAACGTCAACAATTAGCTTGTCGAAGTTGGTGTACTCACCCGCACGAGTTGCCTCAACGCGGTATGAAACCTTTAGAACTGGTGAGTAGAT
>JBEGSY010000117.1:0-4593 GCA_041179725.1 Actinomycetota bacterium
CAGGATCGTCTCGAAGGATGCGTTCCTCAACAACTTGAACTACCACACGAATTAGTTGCAAGGTTTGCTGCAAAGAAATCGAACGAAGTAACTCTCTCGGTGCTACTTCGAATACGTCAGCAGCAACCCAAGGTTGCGACTTTGGATTGTCGTACCAAGCCAGGAAAGAACTAATTCCAGATTGTGCAACTAAGCCAACAGATGCACGACGCGCTGCAGGCATCTCGCGATACCACGACAGAGTCGCCTCAAGTTTTTTGAGCGTCTCACTATTCAGCTCACCCGAAATCGATTTGAGCCAAGCAAGAGTTTCTTTTTTAGGCCTCGCCACCGGCAGATCCAGAAGTTCCTGCGTTTACATCGTGGAGTCGGTACTTGTCGATGGCCTGCTGAGGAATCGATGCATCGATTTCTCCGCGCTCAACCAACTGCTCTAGTACGCGAACCACAATAGATGGTCCATCAATCTTGAATGAGCGTCGAGCGGCTGCGCGTGTGTCTGAGAAGCCAAATCCATCGGCACCAAGGGTTGCATAGTCTCCCGGAATCCAGTTGCGAATCTGGTCAGGCACCTGGTGCATGTAGTCAGAAACACCAAGGAATGGTCCGCGAGCGTCCTTGAGTTTGTGCGTCAAGTAAGCAACCGGGATTTCAGCGTTCGGGTTTAAGAATCGGAACTCATCACGCTTCAATCCATTGCGACGAAGCTCAGTCCACGAGGTGACCGACCAGATGTCTGCCGATACACCCCAGTCATCCTGCAGTAATTGCTGAGCCTCGTAAGCCCAAGGCACGGCAACACCGGATGCAAGAATCTGAGCCTTCAAGCCGTCGTGGTGGTTTTCGCTGATTCGGTGAATACCGCGAATGATGCCATCGACGTCAACGTCTTCAGGTTCCGCTGGCTGAACGATTGGTTCGTTGTAAACAGTTAGGTAGTAAAGCACGTTTGGATCCTTGTGGGTTCCGCCATACATGCGCTCGATACCACTTCGGATGATGTGACCGATTTCGTATCCGTAAGCAGGGTCGTAACTGATTACTCCAGTATTGGTTGCAGCGAGTATCGGAGAGTGACCGTCTGCGTGTTGTAGACCTTCACCGGTAAGGGTTGTGCGCCCTGCGGTTGCACCAATCATGAATCCACGTGAAAGCTGATCGGTTGCAGCCCAGATCGCGTCAGCAGTGCGTTGGAATCCGAACATCGAATAGAACACATAGAACGGAATCATTGGCTGACCCTGTGTTGCATAAGAAGTTCCTGCAGCCGTTAGCGCTGCAATCGAACCAGCTTCGTTAATTCCTGTGTGAACGATTTGCCCGGCTGGTGATTCTTTGTATGACAAAAGAAGTTCGCGGTCTACAGAGATGTAGTGCTGACCATTTGGATTGTAAATCTTCGCGGTAGGGAAGAACGCATCCATTCCGAAAGTTCGTGCTTCGTCAGGAATGATCGGAACAATTCGATCACCAAATTCTGGTGAACGAAGTAGATCCTTCATCAAGCGAACGAAAGCCATGGTGGTGGCAACTTCTTGAGTTCCCGATCCGCCCTTGGCAATTTTGTAAGCATCTTCGGTTGGAAGTTTGAAGTCAACATACTTGCTGCGACGTTCAGGTAGGTATCCACCAAGTTCGCGTCGACGTTCGTGCATGTACTGAATTTCTGGAGCATCCTGACCTGGGTGGAAGTAAGGAGGCTGGTATGGATTCTCTTCCAATTGAGTGTCTGTAATTGGAATGTGAAGTTCGTCACGGAAACTCTTGAGGTTGTCCAGTGTCAACTTCTTCATCTGGTGAGTGGCATTACGGCCCTCGAAAGACTTTCCAAGGGTGAAGCCCTTGATGGTCTTGGCTAGGATAACGGTCGGCTGACCCTTATGTTCTACTGCTGCCTTGTATGCCGCGTAAACCTTGCGGTAGTCGTGTCCACCACGCTTCAGACCCCAGATCTCGTCATCAGATAGGTTTTCTACCAACTTCAGAGTGCGTGGGTCTCGACCGAAGAAGTTTTCGCGCACAAACGCGCCATTCTCGGTCTTATAAGTCTGGTAGTCACCGTCTGGAGTCTTATTCATCAGGTCAACAAGTGCACCTTCGTGGTCTTGCTCAAGAAGAGAATCCCATTCGCGACCCCAAACCACCTTGATGACATTCCAACCTGCACCGCGGAAGAAGCTCTCAAGTTCCTGAATAATTTTTCCATTACCGCGCACTGGGCCATCGAGACGCTGAAGGTTGCAGTTAACTACGAAAGTTAAGTTGTCCAGTTTGTCGTTCGCGGCAAGTTGAAGTGCACCACGTGACTCAACTTCATCAAGCTCACCGTCACCTAGGAATGCCCAGACGTGCTGCTCACTAGTGTCTTTGAATCCACGTCCGCTTAGGTAGCGGTTGAACTGTGCTTGGTAAATTGCATTGATTGGACCGATTCCCATCGAAACTGTTGGGAACTGCCAGAAGTCAGGCATCAAACGTGGGTGTGGGTAAGAAGAAAGTCCGCCACCTGCATGTGATTTTTCTTGACGGAAACCATCAAGTTGATCTGCACTCAAACGACCTTCGAGGAATGCACGTGCATACGGGCCAGGTGATGCGTGACCCTGGATGAAAATCTGATCGCCACCAGAAGCGTGGTCTTGTCCTTTAAAGAAATGGTTGAATCCAACTTCGTAAAGCGAAGCCGAAGAAGCAAAAGTTGAAATGTGTCCACCGACACCAATACCTGGGCGCTGTGCGCGGTGCACGAGCATCGCAGCGTTCCAGCGCATCCATGAACGATAAGTTCGTTCGATTTTTTCGTCACCTGGGAAAGCCGGTTCGCTTTCGGTAGGAATGGTATTGATGTAGTCAGTGGTAGGAACGATTGGCACGTTCAGTTGAAGTTCGTGCGAACGTCGCAGCAGATTCAACATGATTTCGCGAGCGCGACCACGGCCGTGAACACGGCTCACCGCGTCGAGTGACTCTAGCCATTCGCGCGTTTCTTCAGGGTCTAGGTCTGGGGTGTTGACCGCGTATGCGTCCTGGTTGTTAACTGACAAGAACATCCTCTTTCGTGGGGGATGGGAATACCTGGCTCGGGTTTTGAGCCAAGAGCAAGTTTATTCTTAGAAATGCGGGAAGATTTCACCGCTGGCCTAGGTTCACCAATTGCTGGTATCTGAAAGCCCCAAAAACCTGAAAGGCCTCTAAATGACCCTAATTATTGGAGATGAAGCTCCTGATTTCTCGCTGATCAACCAGTACGGAGAAACCGTCACGCTAAGTGACTACCGCGGCAAGAAGCCGGTAGTTATAGTTTTCTACCCATTGTCTTTCTCGGGTATCTGCACCGGTGAGCTATGCGAACTTCGCGACAACTTCGATCGCTTTGACCGCGACAATGTTGAGCTTCTAGCAATCTCGGTCGACAGCAAGTTCGTGCAGAAGCAGTTTGCAGATCACGAAGGCTATAAGTTCTCGGTTCTAGCCGATTTTTGGCCTCACGGGGCCGTCGCGAAGGCCTATGACGTTTTTCTTGAAGAATCGGGAATTTCAAACCGAGCCACATTTGTGATTGATAAAGAAGGTAAATTGGCGGCCAAGTTTATAACTGCACCTGGTCAGGCTCGCTCACTAGACGAATACGACAAGGCTTTAGCGTCGCTTTAAATTGGCAAGCGCTGGTCTTATGTATTAGGCTGGCTTCTTGTTGGGCCTTTAGCTCAGTTGGTAGAGCGCCACGCTTACACCGTGGATGTCATCGGTTCGAGCCCGGTAGGGCCCACAAATTCCCTAAGGGGAACATTGATGCCGCGTCAGAAATGGCGCGGCATTAGTATTTTCGGTATGACTAACCCATTCGAGCCGCCTGCAAAGAAGGCCTTTGACGATGCTGAATTGGTGTTAGCAATTGAGACCGCCAAGGATGCACTGGCCGCCATGGAGATACTCGAGTCTCAGGCAAAACTCAGGGCTGAGGATGCACAGGCCTATGTCGCTTGGGTTCGTGACATGGAAGCTTCAGGATCCGAAGAGGCAAAAGCGGCGCTTAATTCTGCGCGTCGAGCGCAAGCAGGTTTGCCAGCAGAAACTGAGCAGTTAGCAGAAGAGCCACATGACGAAAACAGTTGGCAGAAATTAGTTCCCGATTGGAAAGAACGACAAGAAGCTCAGCTGAAGGCCAATGAAGATGCCATCGAAGAAGCAAAGCTGCAAGCTACAGCACGACTAGACGCAGAACGAGAGGCAGCAATAGCTGCTGCAATTGCGGAAGCTGAGGTCGAAGCGCAGCGAGTGCGTGAGGAGGCTCTTGAGAAAATTCGTCAAGAGGCTGCTGAAAAACTTGAAGTTGAATTAGAGGCAGCACGTAAGGCTGAACTTGAACGAATTGAAGCAGAGCGAATCTCTCGTGAAGAGGCGGAACGCGTTGCTCGTGAAGAGGCTGAACGTGTTGCCGAAGTTGAAAGACTTGAACGTGAAGAGGCGGAGCGTGTTGCTCGTGAAGAGGCTGAACGCGTTGCTCGTGAAGAGGCTGAACGCGTTGCTCGTGAAGAGGCTGAACGAGTTGCTGAAGTTGAAAGACTTGAACGTGAAGAAGCGGAACGTGTG
>JBEGSY010000118.1:0-6284 GCA_041179725.1 Actinomycetota bacterium
TGGAGAAGAATGTATGTTGAAAACAGTAACCCCAAGCGCTAGCTCGAGATCGGCCACTGGTTTTAGTGTGCTTGGTGAGTAGACAAAAGGCCTAGCGAATGTGCTGAAGGATTCGCAGCCAGTGTGAGTTTTGCCATAGACGTGGGCAACCGATGAGGCGCCTTTCAAATCTGCGATGTAGGTCTGCATGGGCGCACCACCCTCAGGCCAAGTCCACATTGCGCCCATCGGAACATCCGCATACGAGCGCATTTGCAGGTCATCCCCTAATTGAGGGCGATGAGACTCCAGTGCCTCTGAGTAGTAGCGAGCCGACTTACCGTGGGCAAACTCAGAAATCAAGCGGTACATGCATTCGGAAACCAATTCTGAAATGGTGAGCCTGAGGTCGTAGAGAAATCGATCGGATGACTGAACAGAATCGACAACCCAACCGGTCATCGCCAATAGCCACGGCAGCATCGAGTAGCCGCGGCGACTCTCAAATTCTTCGGGCAAACTCTCGCTGAAATTTTGAGCACGAGACTCAATGCTGTCACTGAGAATGCCCCCGATAAAGCTGCTATCGAAACCGCGGGCGTCAAGCGATTCCAGGAGCGGTTGATAAAAGTATTCTAGGTATTCGGTGATGCGCTTTTTGTCGAGCTTGTCGATTTCAAGACCGGTGGCTTCAGCCGGTGCTGGGCCGTTTTCATGGCCGGTCAGTGAATAGCCAATCCTGAACACCCGGTAAGTTTTGCCCGAGCAATCGAAATTTAGTGCTCCGGTGCTTGAGTCAAAATATTCGGTTAGATCGATGATCGAGGTTGAACCAACAGCTGTGTGTGCTGGCATCGGTTTTTCTAGCTCAAAGTAATTTTGAGCGATAGAGAACCCCGCCTTGAATTCAAATGCATGAACCTTACCGCCAGCGAAGAGAGCAAATTCAGAAATGAGAAATTTGTCAAAGTCTTTGGGTTTGAAAGGAAGCGGCGATACACCCTGCATCAAAGGCGGAAGTGCCTCTGCCATAGGGATGGTTGCCAGCCGAAGCCGGAAATAGCGTGCGGTTACCGAATCAAATGAAATTGTTTTAGCAACAATCTCACCGAGCTGCCCCATGCTCTTCATCATGGGGAAAGTTGCCAGAGGCTCAAAGTCGATGCCGTCGTGACTAAATTCTAAAAATGCGTCTGGTAACTCAGGCGCACCAAAGCCGTTGGGGCCTGAGACTCCGACTGTGGCGCTGCCGACAGAGACTGGTTCAGCAAACTCATAGCTACACCACACCGAATCACTAATTTCGACGTCTTTTTCTAAAGACACCCACGAGGCAAAACTGCCGTCAAACAGGCAACCTAGGTCACCGGTTACCTCGCGGCTAAATGTAATCCGAGTTGGTTTATGAGGCTGAAATTTGGGATTTTCTTCGACGGCCAAAATTTTGAAATCTCGAGCCCAGTTGTGTTTTTGCGGTTTTCCCCAAACCGGTGCGTCTTGGAAAGGGCCCTCGCAGCTGGGCAACTCAGTCAGCTGGGTTTCCCCAGAGCCCGAAATCACAGTCTCCGACCAGACCAGTTTTTTCATAGCGTCATCGGGGAGAACCCACTCAGCACCCATAACGCTCCAGCCGGCAGATGACGCAATTGAAACTTCAATGTTTTTGGATTTGGCCTCGCGAAGTGCATGGCTGAAGAGTTCGTACCACTCTTCACTGCGGTAGACAACCCTCTGCTCTACGACCTGAGATGCACCCATTCCACCTTCGAAAATTTGAACCCCACCGATTCCGATTCGCTGCATCCAATCAAGGTCTTTTGAAATGCCGGCACTGTCAATGTTGCCATTCATCCAATGCCACCAAACTCGAGGTCGGCAGTGTTGTGACGGATTGAGAAGTTGGTCCAGAAAATTTGGCACTCAATTTTCCTTTTAGACATTGAAACGTTTTATTCACACTCTCCCAGAGTTTACATTTGCCGGGCACTTTGAAAGGTAGACAAGAATTGAATGACAATCATCAAAATCATTTGGGCGATATTTAAGGTCCACATATCTCGAAGAATGTCAACCTGAAGTAGCAAATGGTCTAAATCAAATGAAACATGGATGGGTATGTCATCCAAATCCCTAAAGTTCATTCATGACCATTTCCAACAATCCTCCGGCTATCAGTCCACCGACATGCGAACTCGACCCATTCAGTGATGATGCAATGAATGACCCGTTGCTGGTTGAATCGCAGATGCGAGACATGGCGCCAGTCGTTTACCTGTCGAAATACGGCTGCTACGCAGCAACACACTATTCGTCTGTCTCTGAAATTATGAGCAACTGGGAAACATTCAGCTCGGCGAAGGGAGTAGGGATATACGACATTACTGCCCCAGAACATCAGCGGATGCGTGCCCAATTGCTCGAGATGGACCCGCCAGAGCACACGACCTTTAGATCCGTTCACAATAAGGTTATCAATCCAAAATTCATTCGTGAATTACGAGAGCGTTTCTATGATGCATCGAACGAACTTGTAAGCGGGTTACCAAAAAATAAACCATTTGAGGCCATCAGCGCTGTTGCGGTTGCATACCCAATGTCAGTTTTTCCTGACCTTATAGGTGTAGCTGAAGTCGGTAGAGAAAATCTGCTGCCTGCTGCCGCGTTAACCTTCAATGGTTTCGGCCCAAACAATGAGATTCTCGCCAGATCGCTAGAGGCGGGGCAAAAGGCACAGCAGTGGCTAATCTCTCAGGCCCAGCCGGGTGCGATTAAAAATGGGCTAGCGGTGCAAACTCACGAAGTAGGAGAATCACTAGGTTTGTCACCCTTTGATACGACGGCGCTTGTCTTCGGGCTCCTTTCCGCTGGCCTTGACACGACGATGCATGGAATTGGTTGGGCAATATATCTGCTGGCCAAAAATCCAGACCAATTTAAGAAACTCAAAGAAAATCCCGAACTCGCCAGGCCTGCTTTTGATGAGGCAGTGCGCCTAGGTTCGCCAGTCAAGTGGTTTGGTCGCCATTCGACGAGCAGCAGCGTGATTGACGGATTCACAATTCCTGAGGATGCGAGAGTTCTTGTTTTCTTAGGAGCAGCGAACCGAGACGGGCGACGTTGGGAAGACCCCTTAGAATTCAACATCGAACGCCAGACTAGCGGCCACGTGGGTTTTGGTGCTGGGCCTCATAGCTGCGCCGGTCAGATGCTTGCAAGGTTGGAAGGTGAATCTGTACTGAAGTCTTTAGCCAGTTATGCAGACGAAATAGAGATCGTCACCGAGCCCTCATTCGACATTAGCAACAGCCTTCGTGGCCTGCATTCACTGGAAATCGTTCTTCGATAAAGGACCCTAACAATGACAGATGTAACTTTTGTGAGAGCAGATGGCTCCAGTACTACCCTTACAGCACAAGAAGGCCTTTCTCTTATGCAGGTGGCCGTTCAGAATGGAATTCCTGAAATTATTGCAGAGTGCGGTGGCTCACTATCCTGCGCAACTTGTCACGTTTTTGTAGAGTACGACCCCACAGGTGAACTTGTTGATTCGCGTGGCGCAGTCGAAAATGAAATGTTGGAGTGCACTGCGGTTCTATCGAAGGAAAACTCGCGACTTTCATGTCAAATAAAAATTAGAACCGAACTAAGCGGTCTGGTGGTTCAAGTGCCTGACGCTCAAATCTAGGCATGATATACGATGTTCTGATTATCGGCGGGGGGCAATATGGCCTTTCAGTCGCAGAGAACCTGAGGAAACTTAATTTTGCGGGCAGCATCGCAATAGTTGGCGATGAAGCCGCTTTACCGTATCAACGACCCCCATTGTCAAAGACTTATATATCCAGTGAGGTTGCGTTCGAAAACATCGCGATTCGCAATTCTAATTATTACCGAGACCAAAACATAGACCTTTTCACTGGTGAGTTGGTGACCCAAATCACTGAAGAGCTACAGCCTTCCGAGCCAAGGTTCACCATTAGAAGCCAATCGAGCGTTTTCACCGCCAAAAAGATAGTGCTAGGTCTAGGGGTGGCGGCCAAAACTCTACCCAAGTCTTTCGGGCCTCTAGATAACGTATTTACTCTGAGAAATACAGCTGATGCATTGAAAATCAGGGAGAAGTTCTGTGTGAATAGAAGTATTGCAATAATCGGGTCAGGCTTTATTGGACTAGAGGCTTCGCACGCCGCTTCACTCGTCGGGATGCAGGTGACTATTTTGACCAGGACAGATCAAGTTCTCAGAAAGATAACATCCACTGAAATTTCAAAATTTTTGCGCAAAAAAACCGAGGAAGCCGGGATAAGGATCGTATCAAACTCCAAAATTTGTGACATCACAAGCACTGCCGAAAATGCAGTTGCGATCGATTTGGAAAACGGAGACCGTATAGATGTGAACATGGTTCTAGTTTGCATAGGAAGCGAAGTTCGACAATTACCGGTTTCAAATTTCAACTTAGCAACTCGTGGCGGGCGATTAGTCGTAAACCAGGATTGCCAGACTAGTGCAGCAAATGTGTGGGCTGGTGGAGACATGGTCGCAGTTGCTGGCTTCGGTGAAGCGGTGAACGACCCTGTTGAGTCTGTGTTCAACGCTTTGTACCAAGGTGAAATCACAGCCGCATCGATAATGTCAGAAACGACTCCTCAGCAACAGGTTCCTTGGTTTTGGTCTGACCAAGGTTCAACCAAGTTGCAAATTTGCGGACTACCGAGTCCGGGCGATGAACTAATCAGTTTCCAAACTGACAAAGGTCTAGTTGTTCTTCATTTTGAAAATGGTGATTTCTCAGCGGCCGAGTGCGTCAATGAACCTGCTTTTTTTATGCTGGCTCGAAAGGCTCTCGCTCGAGCAGTGCCGCTCACAATTCTAGATTTCCAAAAAAATGAAATGAATTTGAAGGATGTCTTGAAATCATGACTGCAGATGAAGATTTCCTAATTCAAGCAATTGACTACATGAACTTAAACCAGAAAGATGCACTCATTGCGATTGGTCAGTCTACTTTAGGCATCAAGCTCGATTGTGTATTGCTTGTCCGCTTGAATTCAAAATTTTTCGAGATTCGATACCAGTCTGGAGGTACAGAAACGAACCTAGCAATTCCCTGGAAATCGCCCGAGCTAAATCTAAAGACTGACTTGAGAACAACTTTCTTCGAAATGTACGTTGACTCGCTTGAGCACCCGATAAACCAATAGGGACAGGGAATCTGTCCCAATTGCCGCGGAAAGAACTACGATCCAATAAATGTCGCCATGCGATCGAGCGCTCGGTTCTGCATCGGGTTCTCAACAGGAAGGTCATTTAGGAAGCCATGACGGCTTCCCGTTTCAACAACCTCGTCGACTGAAACCCCCACGTCACGCAGTGATGCAGCCCACGGCTCACCCGTGGAGCGCAAAATGTCAAAATCTGCGTGAATGAAAAAATGCGGTGGCAGCCCAGAGTAATCTAGAGCCTCACCGGGCCAAGGATGAAAACCAGCACAGACGCTAGCATCTGGCATCAGCCAGGCGTTGTGCCCAATCAATAGGCTTTGCGGTTTACCGAAGTGAGCTTCACAATGTTGCGCCAATTCTGCTGACGGAGGTAGTTCTTCAAAGTGACCTACCCCATAAATTGGCAAAACCCCGGCCATCAAGAAACCACGGTCGCGCAACATCAAGGCAAGCGAGCCCGATAAACAGGCACCCGCACTGGCACCACCCAGATACACCCGGTCAGAGGCGTAAGATAGGCCACTCTCTGCTGATAGAGCCCACTGGGCAACTGCTAAAACATCTCGCTGTGGCGTAGGAAATTTGGTTTCGTCGTTGCAAAGCCGGTAATCAATCGAAACAACTGTTGCACGAGCACGATGCGCAATCTCAAAGCTGGTGAAGTGAGCCTCGGGCATGTCTAAGCCGCCACCTATAAATCCGCCACCGTGCATCCAGATGAGCAGAGGGGTTTGGTTCGACACATTTTGATGTTTGTAGATGCGAATTGGCACCTGATAGCCATCGAAAGACCCTACCGAACTCTCCGAAACCAAAACATCTTTCGGAGCAGAATAGCGCGAGAGAGTGTTCGTCTCTTCGATTTTTCTTGAAGCAATCATTTCTTCAAAAGTGAACGGAGCATTGGCAAAAATTGGCGACGGTGACATGATCAGACCCTTCAGGTGATTAAACAATTAAAGCAAAAAACCCCCGGCCGAAGCCGAGGGTTTTTTCAGTAACCGAAATTACTTGGTGATCTTGGTAACGGTTCCGGCACCTACGGTACGGCCACCCTCACGGATAGCGAAACGTAGACCC